>NZ_JAVLSX010000007.1:0-417253 GCF_031583795.1 Paenibacillus sp. VCA1
TGGAACATTTCAAAGAAGAATTGGAAAAATATATTGAATACTACAATACCAAACGGTTAAAAGCAAAAATCAAAATGAGTCCGGTACAGTACCGAACTCATTTTGAGAAAGCTGCTTGATGAAATAATGTGTCTAGCTTTTGGGGGTCACTTCAAATGCTGGGCTTTTTTTCTTGACCGTTGCGGTCATGTAAAGAAGGCATCGCTGTACTTCGTCACCGGTCGCTTTTTCCCTATTTTCATTTTTGAGTCTGAAGTCGATGTGGATCAATAAACAGGTAGTCAGTAACCTATTTTGACCAAGTACCTTGCAAAGCACAGTACTAGGTGATATTATAATACCGAAAGGAGCGGACGGTAGTTATGGAAATGTCGGAATGGACATCACAGGTTCGCAGGGGCATTTTGGAATACTGCATATTGCAGTTGATCGGACATAAGCCCAGATACGGATATGAACTGGTGATGCTGCTCGACCGGTGGGAGCCGCTCGCCGTCACGGAAGGGACATTATATCCGCTATTGCGCAGGCTGTTGAAGGATCAATACATCGAATCCTTTTGGAAAGAGTCCGAATCCGGACCGCCCCGGAAATATTACAGCCTGACCGATTCCGGTCGCCGCCTGATGGTTTCGATGATGGCCGAATGGAATAAAATCAGCGGCGCCGTCGAACAAATACAACAATTTGGGGGAGAAATCGATGATTAGCCCGTATGGAAGGGAATATTTGGAGAAGTTGAACCGTTATTTGGAGAAGCTGCCGGATGACGAAAGGATGGATGCGGTGATGGAGATCGAGAGCCATATTGCGGAAGGCATCGCAAGCGGCGTGCCGGAACCCGTCATTTTATCGCGTTTGGGCGATCCGCGCAAATTGGCAAGGGCATACCGGAGCGAGCGCATGAACGGGTTGAAGGGAGTGCGGTCGTTCAAGGACGTGCTTTCGATGATCGGGTTTTACTGCACAGCCGGGTTGCTCAGCGTCATGGTCGTTCCGGTGCTGGCAGTCGTGGCTTATGGGTTCGGATTTTGTGCGATCCTGATTGTGCTTGCAGGCATTATCCGTACATTTTTCGGAGTGACCTGGATCAATATGAGCATCGGCCCGGGAATGGAAATCGCTACCGAATACAGCATGCTGTTCGCTCTCGTGGTCGGCGGCATCGTCGGAGGGATCGCTTTTGCCAGCTGGATCGGATTGAAAAAATACCTTGCGTTCGTGTCGGAACGGTACCGGCGCGTGATTCCGGGCAAACAGACGGAAACGACGGTCTAAACATATCGAGTGGCCTCCTTCGAATCGAAGGGGGCTATATTTACATATGGAAAAAAATGTGATACCTTTAACGTGTATTTCGTTATACGGTATTGAGTTTCATTTAGTGAAACTAAAGAAGAATGAAGCAACCCGATCATCAGCACATTAGGCCAATACCGCCATAATTCAGGGAGGGGATTATCATCGAAGACGCTATGAAAAACCTTGTCCGGCAGCAATTTGCCCCAAACGCCGGAAAATATGTCACAAGCGCAAACCATGCCAAGGGAGAAGACTTGGCGTTTTTGGTTTCCTGTTCCCAAGCGGAACCGACCATGGACGTTTTGGACATTGCCACCGGAGGGGGGCACGTGGCGAATGCACTCGCCCCGCTTGTCCGCCGCGTAACCGCTTTGGATTTGACGGAAGAGATGCTGAATGCCGCAGCGGCGTTCATTCGGGAGAACGGCCACACGAATGTGGACTTCGTGGCAGGGGACGCGGAACATTTGCCTTTTGCCGACGTTTCCTTCGATCTTGTCACTTGCCGGATCGCGGCTCACCATTTTCCCGATACAGGTGCGTTTGCCCGCGAAGCTTACCGCGTGATCAAACCTGGCGGCAGACTGCTTCTGATCGACAACGTCGCTCCGGAACTTGACGTCTTTGACGATTTTTATAACGAGATCGAAAAGCAAAGGGATCCGAGCCATGTTCGCGCCTGGAAAAAGACCGAATGGATTCGCCTGTTTGAGCATACGGGTTTTCGAACGGAAATGTTGGCCCGTTTTCCGAAACGGTTCCAGTTCCGGGATTGGTGCGAACGATCCGGACTGCCGGCGCATGAACGGACTGCTCTTGAACAAAAGCTGCTGCAGGCATCGGACGCCATCAAACGCTATTTTTCGATCGAAACGGACGAAACCGGCGGGCTTGCCGGCTTTACCGGCGAATCCGCATATATCCAAGCCGTGCGTGAAGATAAGTAAACAAGGGTGACTCCCTTGAGATGTGGGCTTCGACGACAACAAAGCCTCCTTCACGTGAAGGAGGCTTTCATTCAAAAGTACCGGATTATTTCGCCAGACGGTAGCCGCCGTGGAATACCGGACCGACGAATTCGTTGAACTGATATCCGCTGCGAATCGCCGCGGAGACGAAATCCTTCGCCTTGGCGACAGCCTCGGCAACGGGTAAGCCGTTGGCCACTCCTCCGGTAATGGCCGCCGCAAACGTGCAGCCCGCGCCGTGGTTGAAAGCAGGTTCGATTTTGTCCGTTGTAAGCACAGTGAATTCCGAGCCGTCAAAAAAGACGTCGATCGCTTGTTCCCCGTCCAGCGCTTTGCCGCCTTTTACTACGACGTTTTTGGCGCCCAGCTGATGAATCCGGCGAGCCGCTTCTTTCATGTCTTCGATGGAGGAGAGTTTTCCGAGCCCCGAAAGCACCCCGGCTTCGAACAGGTTAGGCGTAACCACGGTCGCCAGAGGAAGGAGAGAATCGCGGATCGCTTCGGCGCTTTCCGGATTCAGCACTTCGTCCTCGCCTTTGCACACCATCACCGGGTCAATGACTACGTTGGTCTGGTTATGCTCCTTGATCGCTTTTTCAGCGACACGAACGATGTCCACGCTGCCCAGCATCCCCGTTTTCATGGCGTCAACCGGTCCGCCGGCGAATACCGTTTTCAACTGCTCCGCCACGAGCGCCGGATCCACCGGATATACGTTATGGTGCCATCCGTTATCGGGATCCATCGTCACGATGGTCGTTAATGCGCTAAAGCCGTATGTTCCGTACTCCTCAAATGTTTTGAGGTCGGCTTGAATGCCCGCGCCCCCGCTGGAATCGCTGCCGGCAATCGTTAATGTTTTGATGATTTTGGACACGATGAAAAACCTCTTTCCTGCATTGAAATATGAACCGACTGAAGTCGAATTGATTATATCAGAAAAAAACAAGCAGGTGAATCATTATGCTCTCCAACCCGGAGCGTGTCTTATTTTGAATGGATCCGCTCCAGAACGGCATCCTCGATCCTCTCCCAAATGGATTTGCCGTTTTGAACCACGACGTTTTCGGATGTATCGCTTTGCTCCGATGATGAGCCGGAAATCGCGCTGCCCGAGTTATGCTGAAGAAATAAAGTTTCTACCGAATCGTTCGGCTTATCCTCCAATTGCTGAAAAAAATATACGTAAAGTGCAAGCACGCTGGCGGCCAAAAAGGACATGACGCCATACATGATCGTTTGAGTTCGCTTCAATGGAATAACCTCGCTTTGAAAATTGTTTCCCGGACTGATAGTATTAGATAAAGTGATGTTGTTCATGCAGTATCCTCTTTTGGTAACCTTAGAAAGTATAGACTACAGAGCCATTGCTTCCTGATACTGCAAGAAAAACTGCCTTTAAACGCGATCTGTCTTCTTAGGAAGTGCGTCGATAGGCGTTTTTTTTACTATAAAATTTGCCCGTGTGGCAAACAATGGAGCAAATCTGATGAAATTATCATTTTTGATTATGGCTGCCGCCCGGGCCATCCATAATCTCGGATAGGAAAGTGGGAGATTCAATCATGCCGGATATCGTCAAAATCATTTTGGATACCGCCGGTCAAAAGGGACATGGTTCATTTCTTTACCTGGAACAGGGGAAAAGCATTACGATCGGCAGGCATACGCGTTCAAGCGGTGATATGCTGGCGATCTACAATCAGCTCGTATCCAAGCGCCATTGCTGCGTATCCCGGGTGCGCCAGGATGTGTACGTGGAAGATCTGGGGAGCAAAAACGGCACGGAACTGAACGGACAACGCCTGATTCCGCACCGGAAATATCCGGTTGCCCCCGGGGATCGGTTGACGCTTGTAAGCGGGCTTGTCAGGCTGCAGGTGGATTTCGACGGGGATCTTGAAGAGACGCGGGAATATGCGGTTTCCGATCTGCTGGAACGGGAGGTTCAGCTGCACGACCACCTGCAAAGCATCCAGATTGGAAACGAGCAAGTGACGTTATCGAAAAAGGAATATCTGCTGTTTAAGCTGCTGCACGACCGGCTAGACCATTTCGTCACCAAAGAGGAAATCATGCAGCGGGTATGGCCGGAACGGTGCATGGAAAACACCGAGCTCGTCGGAATAGACGAAGTGAATTCGCTCATTTACCGAACGAACAAAAAGCTGGGTTCGAGCTTCGTCATCAAGTCCGTTTACAAAAAAGGCGTTTACATGAAACGGGAGGAAAGTTACGCCGGTTCGGAAGCATCAAATTCATAACGGGAAAAGCCGCGATCGCGGCTTTTTTTTTGTTGCCGATTCATCGGAGCGCAGGAATATTTTACTCTTCGCTGGAGAAATTACCATTATTCATCATTTCGCATAGGCAGGCGGTAATCTCATGAACCCATCTTCACGGCATGCATCCCTCGACCTGAACCAAAATACGGAATATATTCGAAAAGCGCTGTTTGATACCCATGATCTCAAAATAAAACATCATCCGTTTAAAGATACGCCGGCTGCTTTGATCTATTTGGAGTCGCTGGTGGATCCCGTCCTGATCGAACGCAATATCATTACGCCGATGAGCTTTGGCGAAGACAAAAGCCTTTCCGAGCTGTTTACGACGTTGCGGATGGAACTGAACCGCGATCTTGAACAGGGGATCCAGGGATTGATGCAGGGCAGCTGCCTTTATTTGTTGAACGGGTCGGATGAATTTTATGTGCTCACGACGCCGGCCGCATATGACCGAAGCATCGCCGAACCGGAAAACGAAGGCATCGTGCGCGGCCCGCATAACGGATTTATCGAAAATTTAACCGTCAACCTGCATTTGATCCGGCAGCAAATCAGCTCCCCCGATCTTACGGTTCGCTATCACAGCATCGGCAACACCGTGCCGAGAAAGGTTGCGATGTTGTATGTTCAAAATCTATGCGACACCGAGCTTGTTCAAAAGGTTGAGCGCAGGTTAAGCCATATTTCGCTCGACACGGTCATATCTACGGGGTTTATTCAGGAAATGATGGAAGATAATCCGTATTCGATTTTCCCGCAGCACTTGAATACCGAGCGACCCGATCGGACAAGCTCGTATTTGCTTGACGGACACATCGTAATCATGCTGGAAGGCGATCCTACGGCCTTGATCGTGCCGGCATGCTTTTTTACCTTTTATCAAACGCCTGACGATTACAATAACCGCTGGATGATCGCGTCCTTTGTCCGTTTCATCAGGCTTATTAGCTTTATTACGGCGTTTCAGCTGCCGGCGATTTATATCGCGACGGTTTCTTTCCATTCCAATGTGTTGCCGATTCAATTATTTTTTACGGTGCAAGGTTCGTTGACGCGCGTCCCGTATCCGCCGATCGTCGAAGCGATGTTTCTCGAGCTGATCTTCGAGCTCCTGAGGGAGGCGGGGCTTCGCTTACCAAGCCGGGTCGGGCAAACGATCGGCATCGTCGGGGGTTTGGTCATTGGGGATGCAATCGTCAAGGCGGGGCTGGTTTCGTATACCATGACCATCGTCGTGGCGCTGACGGCCATTTCTTCGTTCCTCATCCCGTCCAACGAAATGAGTTCGGCGCTGAGGCTGATCAGATTCCCGTTGATGCTTCTTGCGGCCATGTTCGGGTACATCGGCATTGCGTTCGGGCTCACGATCTTGTTTATCCATCTGTGCAAGCTCGAATCCTTCGGAAAGCCGTATCTTTATCCGATTGCGCCCCTGAAATTCAAAGGGTTAAAAGATACCTTTTTGCGATTCCCCATTTGGAGCATACGCAAGAAGGAACAGGGCTCCAATAAATAACCGCATGCATGCCGCCATGAAGGGAGGATCATGATGACCCGGACTGAAAAAATGATGTCGACTCGGCAGTTGTTCCTGTTTATCATCCAGGCTCAGATCGGGGTTGGGGTTCTTTCGATACCCTTCAAACTGAGCAAAACCGCACAGGGCGGCGGAGGCATAACGATGATCTTGACGGGCGTGATTACCCAGATCATTATCCTGATGTTTTGGGGGCTGCTTCGAAAGTTTCCGGGACTGAATCTGTTTCAAATCTGTCTTCGGCTTTGCGGACCCGTCATCGGCAGGGGGTTGATTGCATGTTATATCGCCTATTTCATTCTCATCGGCGCCAACATCATGATCAGCGCCGTCCGCGTGCTGCAGCGCTGGATGATGGATGCGACGCCAACGTGGATATTGCTCGCTTTGTTTTCGATCATGACCTATTATTTGGCAAAGGAGAAGCTGACCGTCCTGGCCCGTTTCTATGCCTTGTCGTCGATTTTGTTCATCCCGCTCATCATCTTCGTAAGCTACGGGTTAACGCAGGCTCATTTCGAATATATGTACCCTTTGATGGAGGCGGGCATTTGGAACATTTTGAAGGCGATGAAAGATACGACGATCTCCATGTATGGCTTCGAAGTCATTCTTGTCATTTTCCCCCTGATCGATGCTACGGACAAGAAAAAACTTCGGATGGTCAGCATGTCGAATTTGTTCGTCACGTTGTTTTATACTTTCGTGGTTTGTACTTGTCTGATGGTATTCAATACGGGGCAGCTGCGGCTTATTCCGGAACCCGTTCTATATTTGGTCAAATCGCTGAACTTTTACGTCATCGACCGGGCAGACGTGTTGTTTCTCCCGATTTGGTCCATTACCATCGTATGTTCGATCACCAGTTATGCGTATTCCGCATCGATCGGGTTGACGCAATTGTTTAAACAAAAAGACCACCGGGTATTTACGCCTTTCGTCAGTGCGGCCGTGTTTGCCATCTGCCTCGTTCCGGCAACGCCGATCGCCAATCATCACTTGGATGTTGTAGCGGAATACGCGGCCTATCTTTTCGTGTTTGTCCTCCCGCTGATCATGACGATCGGTTCGCTGTTCATCAAAAAAACGAGGGGGGGAACCGCATGAAACGATCCGTCATCCTGCTGGCTGGGACGATGTCGGTTGCCGTCCTGTCAGGCTGCTGGGACCGCGAATATTTAAAAGACCTGAATCTTGCGTACAGCATCGGGTTCGATCTCACAAAAGACAAAAAAATCAAGGAAACGGTCGAGCTCATTATTCCTCCGGAAACGGAGCAGTCCCGAACGAAAAATGAAATCCATAGCGCGGAAGGGATCACGACGCGCGGGGCGAGCAACGAATTGCGGAGCAGGGTAAGAGGGAATATGAGGGTGATCAAAAACGGAATCCAGATCATCGGGAAAAGCCTTGCGATGGAAGGCTTGAAACCTCCCATGGACGTTAATTTCCGGGACCCCGACAATCCCACCTCGAACGTACGGTTGGTCATTACCGACGGGGCGGCGTCGGATATCATCAATAAAAAAGAGGTCGGCGAATTGAAAATCGGCGAATTCCTGATCCAGAAAATCAACAGCTTGGAGAAAATGAGCCTTTTTTATCCGCCCGAAACCATGGATACGGTTTTTAGGGCGTTGGAGGATCCGGGGCAGGATTTTGCGCTGCCGTACATCGATTTGCAAGGGGAAGAAGTCGTCGCCAAAGGCGTGGCGTTGTTTGATGATCAAAAATACAGCGGAGCACTGAATGCCGAAGATTCGATCATGTTGGTCCTGCTCAAGGGGCACTCCGGGGATAACGCCCGGTTCACCAAAAAAATCGATGACGGGCCGCTTCATGGGGACATCAGTTTTAACGTCGGCAAAAAAAAGGTGAAACGAAAATTCAAGGTTACGGTAGCCCGAAACGGGGAGGTTCACGTTCAGTTAAACATCAAGCTCAAGGGAATCATCGAGGAATATACGGGCACCCATCCTTTGGATGAAAAATCGATTCTCACAGTGAACAAGGAGCTTTCCAAGATTTTGACGGATCAAGCGCGGAGCGTGGTACGGGATCTGCAGAAGGCGAATTGCGATATTTTCGGCGTCGGCAGAGAGTTGATCGCCTACCACAACAACGTTTGGAAACACAAGGACTGGAACAAGGATTACTCGGAGGTTCGGTTCCACACGAGCGTCCAAGTATCCATCATAAGCACCGGGATCATCCATTGAAACAGGATGATCCCGGTGAAAGCCCTTTACAGAACAGCAGGCGTTTTATCTCATCTTCTATGTCGTCTTCGCCAATGGAACAAAGCGTTTGACGGAGTTTATGATCGCGATGTAATCGCGAGCAGGGCAAGCTTGGAATCCCAAGCCACGCCAATTCCCATTTGTTTAATTAGGGAAACGGGGATCATCGTCGCTCCGTTTACCGCGGTGACCGGGCTTGATAGCTGCACTTTGTGCCCGTCGATGTCCACCTCGTTATGGTTAGGGCTGAAGGTGGCGGATTTCTGGTTGTAATTAAGGGTATAGGCTCCTCCGTTTTCTACGGTAGGCGCTGTCAATTCCGCACCCAGGGCTCGGGCGACATCTTTAAGCGGAACGCTGATGAGGTTGTTCGTCATCGTGGCCGGGAAGGAAGAAGCCATCAATTGGCCGTTCACCGTTACCGTGATCGGGAGCTGAAGCCGTTTTGGCGCATATTCCATCCCGTCAATCGAATTTCGGGGGACGCCGACCTCGTTCCATTGGTTCGCTCCCCAGCCCCAGACCTCGCCCTGTTCGGTTAACAGTACTGGGTCGTTGCCTGCTACCTGTTTAAATTTGAGGCCGGGATACAGTTTGATCGGGTTTCCGGAAAGTTTATATGTTGCAGCGGAAGGTATTAACGACCACTTCCACGCTGTGCCCGTTTGATCGATCCCGTACATGTCTCTCGATGAACCTCCTGCTACCTGTTTTAAGGCGGGGAGACCGGAAACACGGGAAGGGGGGAGTACGGTGATCTGACCATCCTTCCGTTCCGCTTGAATGATCCATACCGTGCCTGCTTTGTCCAGTGCATATGCAATATCTTCAGCAGCTCCCAGGCTGACGATTTTGCCGGAAAGTTTGATTTGAACAGGCTTGCCGGAGACACCGGTTTGTTCATGCAACGTCCAGGCCCAAAGCGATCCGTCCTGCTTGAGCGCATAGCTGACGCTATGCCGCGTCGCAACCTGGGCAACGTCCGTCAGCAGCGGAAGCTGCCGCGGCGGAAGCGTTTCTCTGGAGTCAGGAATGTTCTGGCCCCATTCCCAGACGGTTCCGTCATTTTTCACGGCAAGCTGATATCCTGCTCCGCTCGAGGCGATCGACAGGATGTCGGCAAGCTGGCTCAGACGGACAGGGGCATTGATGCTTGAAACCGCGGTGGTACCAGGCAAGCCCAGTTCGCCGAATAAATTTCGGCCCCAAGTCCATACCGAACCATCATTCCGCAATCCGACCGAATAATAGGTGCCGGCTATGACCTGGGCAAAGGCAGTTTCAGCAGTCTTTTTGGCAGAAGCTGTCGCAACCGGGCCGGAAGAAAAATGGGAGCCTTCGTACAAAACTGCACTCGAACCGATCGTTTGGCCGTTGGCCGCGTAAATCGGGCTTGCGCCTAATAAAAAAGCGGCCGCAGCCATGAAAATGGCTGACGGACGCAATCGTTTGTTTAAGGATTGAACTGGATGGGTCATAGGTACCTCCAGAATTCTTATTTTGGGTTCGTATAAAAACGAAAATCAGTTCATTTGAATAGAAATGCGCTCCTGATCCGGAAGCCAATTGACGGTGGCGCCCAGCTTTTCGCTGATCAGGCGGAGCGGCAGGTACACCGTTCCATCCACGGTAAACGGCTTGTTTTCGATCGTGATCGGAGCGTTGTTCAGCGTAATGCTTCCGGTTTTTACGTTGACGCTGATGGAAATGGCAGGTTTGCCGTCTTCCTTGCGGGACACTGTGGCCTGTTTGCTTTTTTCATCGTAAGAAACTTCGGCGCCCATCTTTTCGAACACGGAGCGCAGCGGTACGAAGTTTTGGCTGTTGCGCGTAATGACGCCGCTGGCCAAAGGCACGTTTTCCCCGTTCAAGGAAACGGATATCGGCTTTTGCACGGGAACAGGCGTATAATGCATGAACTCGTAATCCCCGTAACCAAGCTCCGCGTTTTTGTTGACGCCCCAACCCCAAAGGGTGCCGTCTTTTTTCTGCATGATGATATGGCGGTAGTCGTTTTTGACGGAAGCAACGTCCGAAGCAAGCAGCTTAAAGGAAGCGTTGGACGGCATGCTGTTCCGTTTGATCGAAGTCGCGTATACTTTGTTGTCCCCCGTGAAAGCCACGATCGAATCTTCAACGACATAAGCTTCTTTGACGTTTTTAACGCCGGTCAAGAGAACCGGATCGGGAAGGTCCGTGTACACGGGTCCGTCCGAATAGCCGGTTAAGATCGCGCCCCAGAACCAAAGCCGGGATTGGCTGTCGATGGCCAGCGAGGAGTTTGCGTCTTGCCAAATGCTTTTAATCTGTTTTAAAGACTTGATTTGCGTTGCGGTCACCGTGTTTGGAAGGCTGCCCGTGCCTTTAAATGTTTTCGGCCAGGTCCAAACCGTGCCGTCTTTTTTCAGCGCGATATTTTTTTCAACTTGAACGACGTTGTCGAGATTTTTGGCTGGGGTGAGGGATGGCTCGGAATCCGTATTTGTCCAGACCGTACCGTCCGTCTTCAAAAAGATGCGGCGGGCTTGGCCGGTCTTGTCGTTCATTTCATAGTAGCTTTCGACATCGGACACATGGTCGATGCCTTTCACTGGTTCAAAATGCGTCATATCCCAGCCTTCAGCCGTCTTAACAGAAGCCGATACGTTGCCGTCACGATCTAAGGCAAGCGCAGGCCCATAACCCTCGATTTTCGTCACGTTGCTGATGCCGCTCACGGGTTTTACGGTCACCGACTTGCTTAACGGCTTTGTCTCCCAGAGCCACACCGAATGGTCCTGTTTCTCCACCATATGGAATCCGAACGTGTTTGCCGCTCCGGTCAGCTCGGGGATTTGCGTCGGTACGGGTTGCTGCGGACCCCAGATCCAGAACGTGCCGTCTTTTTTTACAAGGGAATCGGTTCCGTAGTAAACGATGTTCGAGGCTGAATTTGCGTTCGCCTCCGCGGCGGATGCTTGGGCCGAAACGGTCAAACCCAGCGCCAGCGACAAGAGTGCAATGGATTTTTTCATGTTACAAGACATCTCCCTTCAAGTTCATTAGGAATGATGGGGAATGGCCGTGCCATATCCCCGCGGGTCGGAGTCAACCTGTGGAAGATTCCAATGATAAGACGGTTATTTTTGTAAAATGTTTCATGTTTCTTCATGAAAAATTGGCCTCTCGCCCGGCTGATGCAAAAAGTTGTCACATGTTCATGGAAAAAGTTTCGGTGAGAAACTGGGCGATGCTGTGTTACAATGAGTTCGTCCATTTCATAGAGAAGATTCATAGAAGGGTTCAAACGGATGGGGGAGGAAGTCGGCTTACATGAGAACAAATATGCCATTTATTGCCGTAGAAGGACCGATCGGGGCCGGAAAAACAACGCTGGCCTCGATGCTTGGCGAACGTCTGCGGCTTCCGGTCGTGAAGGAAATCGTCGAGGAAAACCCGTTTATCGATAAATTTTATCAAAACATGGACGATTGGAGCTTTCAGCTCGAAATGTTTTTCCTTTGCAACCGGTATAAACAGCTGAAGGAGACGGTTAACGACTACATTTTGGCGGGGAAACCGGTGGTTTCGGACTACCACATTTTCAAAAACCTGATTTTCAGCCGGAGAACGTTAAGCGGAGCCGAACGGGATAAATATGAGCAAATCTATCATATATTGACGGATGATTTGCCCAAACCGAACATCATTATTTACATCAAAGCAAGTCTTGAAACGCTGCAGCGTCGAATCGCCAAAAGGGGGCGTCCGTTTGAGCAAGACATGGATCCGGGTTATTTGGCGCAGTTAATCGAGGATTATGAAGCGGCGATGACGTCGCTTGCGGATCGCGAACCTTCCACGATCATTATGACGGTCGACGCCAACCGGGTCGATTTTGTCCAAAACAAAAACCAATTCGAAGAGATTGTCTCTCAGTTAAAGGAGAACTTGTCATGAATCCATACCATATCCCGGAAAACGCAATCATTACGGTCGCAGGAACGGTCGGCGTAGGCAAATCGACGCTTACCGCAGCGCTTGCGGCTCAATTGGGCTTTAAAACGTCCATGGAACAGGTAGAGCATAATCCTTATTTGGAAAAGTTTTACCATGATTTTGAACGATGGAGCTTCCATTTGCAGATCTATTTTTTGGCCGAACGGTTTAAGGAACAAAAAAGAATTTTTGAAATGGGCGGCGGATTCGTTCAGGACCGCTCCATTTACGAAGACACCGGGATATTCGCCAAAATGCACGCCGACCAGGGGACGATGTCCAAAATCGATTACGAAACATACACCAGCTTGTTTGAAGCGATGGTAATGACGCCGTATTTTCCGCATCCCGACGTTCTCATTTACCTGGAAGGAAGCTTGCCGTCCATCCTGGCCCGAATCCAGGAGCGTGGACGCGAGATGGAGATCCAAACCGACGTGTCCTATTGGGAGCATATGCACAAAAGATATTCGGATTGGATCGGCGAATTCCACGCTTGTCCGGTGCTTCGCCTGAACATTGACGATTACGACGTGCATGATCCCGAATCGATGTCAGGCATATTGAAGAAGGTAGGAGAAATCATTCGTCATTCCTAATCAAGACATCCGAGTAGGATAGCGGGGCTTTTAAGCGCCCGCTTTCTTTTTTTTCGGGAAACTGTCTAACAGGCCCTCCAGTTTTCGTTCTTTCGCTTCATTGTTCTTTTCGAATGTTCATTGTACCATTTGGAAAGAAGAGGATTGACGAAAAGGGTGATGGAATGAAGCCGAACGTCGGGGACGTATTTTGCGTGTACGACGAAAAATTGCAAGGTTACGCTGCCTGCCAAGTTATCGAGATAAAAGCGGGAACTCGCAAAACGCAAAATTTGGCGGCACTGCTGGAACTGGATTGGGCGGGCGAGGAACTGCCCGGCGAGGACGAAGTTCGGGAAATGAAGCCGCTATACGCAGATTATTATTTTTGGAACAAGGAACTAGAGCTCAGTTACGTCGAAGGAAACGTCCCCAAGCCCTATATCAAGGTCGGAAACGTTCCTCCGAAGACGGACGCCGGGACGACAAGTTACGGGAGCTGGAACGTCGGCAGCAGCTTGTACAGGCAGCGGAAATGGGATCGCATTCCTGAAGATCGCCGCAAAGCGTTCAAGGAAGCCGCGAATGACGATACGTTGATCGAGCTGGGCGGACAGCGTCTGCGAAGATCGACCCACGTGATCGACGACGAGGTTTTGCAGAGCCTGAAGGATTGGTCGGAGCTGGACAATTTGCCGTGCCTTACCCGAATCATTGCCAAAAAAACGTATGCGGACCTTCAGCATTACGTTAACCGTAACCCGTTTATTAACGAGCTGCAGTGGGAGAATCATGGGTGCAAAACAATCGATGTAAGAAACAGCGGGTTGGAACGCGTTATTTTGCGGGCAGGGGAATTGGAAGAGTTGTATTTGGGTCCAAACGTCGAGGAGCTCCATTTAACCGGCCCCGAGGCGGCAGGACTCGTGGTGCATGCTCATGAAGACGGCCGATGGATCACGGCCGGGTTTTATGAAGGAAAGCCGTACGGCCGCGGTCTTGAACGGCTTGGGTCCCTCCATGTAAAGGGCATCAAGGAATTGGATCTGAAAAAAGTCATCGACGCCTACCCGGAGCTTAACGAATTGCGGCTGTGGGGCAAGCCGGGAACCATCATCCATATGGAATGCCTCGATAGGCTGTCCGGTCTGACGCATTTCAGCACGTACGATTTGTTTGGTTTTACCGGGGAACAGTTCCCCGGGCCCGAAAAATTGCAGCATTTGACCTGGCTGTGGTTGACGAGCCTGCCGGCGGAAACGGCGAAAGCCGTGAAACAAAAATACAAACAAGAAACGGCCAATGGCCTGAGCCTCGCCATTACCAAACCGCGCAAGCCGGAATGGCTTCAGGAAAATATGCTGAATCCTTTCCGCGACTGGGACGGACGGGAGCATATTACCGCAGCCAACGCAAAAAAAGCCGCCGCCGTATACAAAAAGACGCTTGCCGCCATGAGCTCCGCCGCTGCCAATACGGGGGACGGAGCCGCCGATGCGGCCGAACTGAAGCAGGAACTGCTGGCGGTCGTCACGGACTATACGGAAGCGTTCAACAAGATGGATCGGCGGACCGGCTTTATCGAAACGGTGGAACGCGAGGAAATTTTTACGGTGCTGTCCGAACTGCTTCAAACGGTTCAAAAACGATTGGCGCCCGCAAACATCGACATCGATGGCCAAATGCTGTTCGATAGGTTTGACGAGCTGCGCGAATTTTAAGGACGATGCGAAAGGATGAAGGCCGTAAGGCGTCCGGATGACGGGCGTCTTTTTCTATGGATAAAGAAACGGGCTGTTTCGTCTTGCGAAAGCGTTGACACGTTTCAGACACAGGTGTACAATAATCCATGTTAAACAAGTGTTCAAAACGATCGTTCAAAACAATTGTTTACACCAATTCATGCCCATCTCGATTCATGCCGGATGCCGGCGATTTGCCGATACGCGCGTTTTGCGATCCGTATAGCGTTCACCCATCGGATGCTATCAGCATTGACGATGCGGCTGCCGAATGGTACGTTAATCATACTGTGATTTGAACAAACGTTCAAACGGATAGATGTGTTAACGATGACAGGTAGGTGATCGCCATGAGTCCAAAAGATGAAATGAATGGGAAAGACGTGAAAACCGTAATTTTGCAGGCGGCTAAAAAGCTGTTTGCGTTAAAAGGATTCGAAGGAACGACCGTGAGGCAAATATGCGATGAAGCCGGCGTATCGCTTGCGCTCGTATCGTACCATTTCGGAGGCAAGGAAAATGTGTTTTATGCCTTATTCGAGCCGCTCCGCCACTACTTTGCAAAAATGCATTACGATTTGGCCGATCCGGTCGCGGATCTCCGCGAATTTATCGAGAAATTCGTGGACTACCGGTATGAAGAAAGGTATCTGATATGCATTCTCCAGCAGGAGCTGATGATGAAAAGCCCAAGGGTGGAGAAGCTGACGTACGCCATTTTTCCAACCTGGGAGCAGCTTCGGAACATTTTGCAAGCAGGGATGGATCAAGGGGCGGTCCGTTTTCCTTCGCTCGAATTTGCGGTGAATTTCACGATGGGAACGATCATTTCTTCCATGCTCGATCCGTATTTGAATCCGATGGAGGACAAGCGGGAAATGACGCCGGCCGAAGCGGCGCAGCTCACGGTAAAGTTTGTTTTTAACGGACTGGGTATTGATATCAAGCAATGACTTCCAAGGAGATGTTACATCATGAAAGCCGCACATATTTATGGCGTAAAAGACATTCAAGTCAAAGAGGCTGAAGTTCCGGCATTGTTGCCGGGAACCGTCAAGGTCAAAGTTTCCTATGCGGGAATTTGCGGAAGCGACATGCACGAATATTTGGCCGGATTGTATCCGATCCGCAAGCAGCCCGTCCTCGGCCATGAATTTTCGGGCGTCGTCACCGAGATCGGCGAAGGCGTGACCCGCGTGAAAGTCGGGGACCGGGTTGCGGTCGAACCGTTGATTCCGTGCGGTCGCTGCGCCAATTGCAGACGGGGCATGGCCAATTTGTGCACCAATTCCCAGGGGTACGGGTATACGTTGTCGGGAGGATTTGCGGAATACGCGGTCGTCAGGGAAGAAAACGCGTTTATTCTCCCCGATTCCATGCCGATGGAGCTTGGCGCGCTGGTTGAACCGACGGCCGTTGCCGTTCATGCCGTTCGCCAAAGCCAACTCAATCTGGGCGATTCCGTGGCGGTTTTCGGTGCCGGCCCGATCGGGCTTTTGCTGCTGCAAGCGGTCAAAGCTGCGGGCGCCGGCCAAATTTTCGTCGTCGAGGTATCGGAAGAACGCCGCGAAAAAGCGCTGGAGCTTGGCGCCACTCATGCGATGAATCCGGTCGAAGTTGACGCGGTCAAATGCATACGCGAAATGACGAACGGGGGCGTAGACGTCGCGTATGATGCCGCAGGCGTCCAAGCGACTTTTGAATCCGGCATTTACGCGGTTAGACCCGGGGGAGAGTTCAAAATTATCAGCCTTTGGGAAAAACCCGTCAACTTCAACCCAAGCGTCATCGTAAAAACCGAAGCCAAAATCAGCGGTTCCTATGCCTACAACAACTTGTTCCCCGAAGTCATCCATCTTCTCGCCAGCGGCCGCATCGACGGCCACGCTGTAATCACGAGCATGATCGCGCTGAACGATATCGTCGAGCAGGGCTTCGAACAGCTGACAAAGGACCGCAAGCAGTGTAAAATTCTCGTTGATATGAATAAGTAATCATCCAAATCACAAATATGCCGGGAACGGACAGCGGATCCGTTTTCGGCATTTTTATATTTGTAAAAGGCTGTGTCATTTTTGATAAAAAGCTTCGGACCCCCGCCGGACCAGGCATGAATCAAAACAAGAAACACATATATCCTCTTTCCGTATTTTGGATTATAATCGGATTCGGTGGAAAAAGCAGGATGGAGAGGGAGGATCGGACAATCGAAAACGCTTCCATAGAAACCGAAAACATATTTGAGTAGAGAGGTATTGCATGAAGAGTAAAAGTGTATTTTTCCGGTTATTAAAATATATGGGCAAATATAAACTCCTCTATGCCGGGTTAATCATGACCATGCTGGCGGGCATCGCTTTAGATCTTTCCGTTGCATGGTTTTTGTCCAGGATTACCAACGCGGCGGTGAAGTTCGAGATTGACCGCTGGCCGACGCTTGTCGCGATCGGGGCGACCATCCTGATTGGCGCCATCTTGACTTCTTTTTTCGATACATATTTGAAACAAAAAGCTTCAGTAAAAGTTAGGAACGACATACGATTGGACACGATGGACCATGCCTTGCGGCTGCATCAGGTTTATTATGACCGGACCCACACCGGCGATCTGCTCGCCCGTTTCACCAGCGACAATCAGGCGGTAGGCGAAGCTGCCGGCAATATTATGATGGGATTGCTCAAAAATCCGCTGCTTGCCTTGTGCGCATTTATTTACCTGCTGAATATACATTGGCCGCTTGCGTTGATCACCATTTGCGTCGGGCCGGCGATGATCCTGACAGGAAAAATGTTCGGGGAATCGATGCGTGTCAAAGGAGCGCGACTGCAGGAGGCTATGGGGCGGGGCACCTCCTATTTGCAGGACGTGCTTGGCGCCAGTGTGCTGTACAAGATTTTTGGCCTGGAAAAAAAGATCTCCAAGCAGTACCGGCAATTCAGTACGGATATCGCGGAAATCGAGCAGAGCCAGGGCAAGACCCAAGGGGCTGCCGGTGCCGTTTCGCAAGTGATTGCCATTGCAACCTTTATGCTCGCGATCCTGCTTGCCGGATATTTTGTCGCCAAAGGCAGCCTGGAAGTCGGCGCCATGATTGCTTTTATTCAACTTATGAATTATCTGGTTAACCCGTTTGCTCTTCTGCCGGCGTTATGGTCCAGCATGCAGCAGGCTTTGGCCGGGGCGGACCGAATCTTTCAGGTGATCGATACGCCCAAGGAATATGACGAATTGCCGACGCCAAGCCGGGCCAAGTCATCCTTCAGCGAGCTTGACGTTTCATCCGTGGGTTTTTCCTATACGGGTGACGCCGGCGAATTGGCGCTGCATGATATCCGCTTTCGGGTGCATGCAGGCCAAACGGTGGCGATCGTCGGCGGAAGCGGCGGTGGGAAGTCTACGCTGTTCAAATTGCTGCTCGGGTTATATGCTCCGACGACGGGCACCATTGAGATTGACGGAAAGGATCGGGGCGCGATCGGGCTGCGGGATTATAGAGATTATTTTTCGCTCGTGCCGCAGGAATCCGTTTTGTTTACGGGATCGATTCGGGACAATATTCTTGATGGGAACCCGACTGCGGATGATGAGCAAATGTTCGCGGCCGCCAAGCAGGCAAACGCCTATGATTTTATCATGAAGCTGCCGGAAGGCTTCGACACCGAAATCGGGGAACGGGGCTCCCGGCTCTCCGGCGGACAAAAGCAGCGGATTGCGATCGCCAGAGCCATCTTGCGGGATGCGCCGATTTTGCTGCTGGATGAAGCCACCGCCGCTTTGGACAACGAATCCGAGAGGCTGGTTCAGGACGCGCTTTCGAGGCTGATGGTCGGCAAAACGACGCTGGTTATTGCCCACCGCCTGTCTACCGTGCAGCATGCCGACCTCATTTTGGTCATGGAGCATGGAAAAATCGTGGAAAAAGGGAAACATCACGCGCTGCTGGCAGCAGGCGGAAGATATCAGGAGCTGTATCAGGCTCAGTTGATGAATGAAGAGCTAGAGACGTTGGTGGAAAGCTGAACTTCAGTTTGTAAATGATGCTTAAGGGCTGCTGTATCGGATACGGCAGCCTGTTTAATTACGATCCTATGTTGGATCATGGATAATCAATATACGTGGCATAAGAAAAAAATCCCTGGTAAAATCATCGATAAAAGACACTTAAAAGGAGGGAAGGTGTGAAAAGCATACTGATATCGATTCTGTTGATATGCTCGATGGCAGGAGGTTGGCATTCGTCAGCGCATCATTTGCCATTGAATGAAAAAGATGTTCGGCAGCTGATGGCAGAACATACGAATATAGATGGCTGGAATATGTCCCGAAAAGGGCATATTTATACGTTCTGGTCCGTGCCGGAAGCACCAAGCTCCAATGGGTTAGGTTATGGGGTGAACGCCATGACCGGAACCGTATATGATGCAGTCTCCGGCGGACCGTTGTGGAATCTGCTCATCAAAGACGCACCTGATCTGGATAAGATCGTCAGCGGTGAACAATATCAGAAAGTCATTTTGAAACTCGCTGATCAGGCCATAAAAACCAGCGGAATGACACCTGACCGAAAGCAATGGGTATCCGGAGGTTATGGGGAGGGTTTCATTTACGGCGATGTCATTAAAGATCATCGGAGAATTTATATTAAATTGGATGTGTTTACACAGCAATGGGAGGAAATCGAGGATCCGTGGAATAACTGATATGAAGGTTCGGAGGAAGGAGATTAACGGGCTCTGCTCATCTACCAGGCAGCAGCCCGTTTTTATTTGAGATGAATCGAGAAAAACATAATCGGGCCATTCGTCCACTCCCAGGGGGTGCATTTGTCATATAGATATGGCATATGCACATTTTTTGCGCCTTAAGGGAGGTGACTTGCATGAAACGTTTGAAAATGCGAAAAAACGGAAGTGCGGGATGGAAAAGGAACGGCAAATGTCCGCCAAAAACCAAAGCGGCATACAAATGTAAAAAGGTTATCCGGAAAAGGCCTTCATCCGGCTATCGCAGTTCCCACCATCCATGTTCAGCCAAAAGAAGGCGGAAACTACAAACCCGCACGGCAACGGTTGCCGAGCAATTGTTACGGGCGGCACTGCGGCAGGTTAGAGCCCTTATGAACGCCGGATTCGCGGGAAAATGCGATACTCGCATCGCTCCGTGGCTTCCGGGCCCTTCAGGCGCCCAATGGATTCAAGGCCCCCAAGGGAGTCAAGGCCCCCAAGGGGTTCAAGGGTTTCCCGGACCGCCAGGTAGTAGGGGAAGCGACGGATTGGAAGGACCTCCAGGTCAGGGACATGCCGGCCCGCAAGGAGCGCAAGGCATTCCCGGATTACAAGGTCCGGCAGGACCTCAAGGCGAGCAAGGCCCACCGGGAGAGCAGGGACTACAAGGCCTGCGAGGAGTGCAAGGCCCGTCGGGAGAGCAGGGACTACAAGGCCTGCGAGGAGTGCAAGGCCCGCCGGGAGAGCAGGGACTCCAGGGCTTGCGAGGGGCGCAGGGCCCACCGGGAGAACAGGGGCTCCAAGGTCCGCAAGGGGCGCAGGGTCCACCGGGAGAACAGGGGCTCCAGGGTCCGCAAGGGGCGCAGGGTCCACCGGGAGAGCAGGGGCTTCAAGGTTTGCAAGGCCCGGAAGGTCCAGCCGGACCGAGAGGGGAACAGGGTCCTCAAGGCCCGACCGGACCGCAAGGGCCTCCCGGGGCGGTGGTCATCCCGGATATTGCGGTTACGCCAACGCAAAACCGTTATTTTTATGCTCCGGAAAGCGATCTGGATTTAACGGAGTCGGCAGCGATTCCAGCCGGTTTGTTCACGAACGACGCGGGGGATCCGGTGACGGAATTTTCAGGCTTCGGATCGGACGGTTTCAACAACCTCTACATCAACGGAATCCTTCAGCCGGGGAATCTGTATCTTGCCAGCCCTTCCCAATTGTTTTTCCCGCCCCAAAACTCAACCATTTACGCCGGCACGCCGATCGTCCTGGAAACGATTCAACTGACCGCCAATGTCATAGTCTAGCAACTTTTGGTAGTTTTGCCCTCGCATCTTCCTTTCTTTCTGCATTTAATAAATCAGGGGATCATGCAAGTTTCGATGCTTAAAGTCTCTCATATCGCCGAGGAATGATAAGCATAGACTCGAAAACACGCGTGTTACCCAAGAAAGAAGGTAGGTGAGAAACATGCCACTCGTAACGCCATATCAAAACAGCCGAAGATTCATTTCTACGATTAGCGCAGGGACGGGAACGGGTGCGACGTTCGCGATCGCGGCAACGGCCTTCACCAATGATGCCGGAGCTGCCGCGACGGCATTTCCAGGGGCGTACAACTATTACAACCTCTACGTAAACGGCGTGATGCAAACCGCGGATACGTCCACTGTGACGACAACCGCGATTACCATCCCCGGAGGCGATGCGCTGGATCCAGGAACACCGATCATCGTGCAATTTGTCGTATCTTAAGGAACAATTGAACGAAACCATGTTTCACCGATTTTTCTAAAGGTCCCGGCTCTGTATTTGTCCAGAGCGGGCTCTTTTTTTCCTAGGCTGGGAGTTTGCAGGGGGACCGCTTTCGAAATTGCTCATTTTTATCGTTCACGGCAACAATGACATATGGTACAATTTTCAAAAGGTACGGTAAATCGGGCGGATGTGAGCGCTTTACTTGGAGGGGGAAATCGTTTGCGAAATGGAACCTATTCGAAAATGCTACGTAGGTATAGGAAAAGATGAAAGGATTGGCGCAATAGAACTATTCGGTGCCAAATGTACATAAGGAAAAGGGGAAGAAAAACGGTTTGCCGCATAACCGCCCTCCGAATTGGATAGCAAAAGCACGCTGCCGTTAACAACGCGAAAGCACATGGATTTGCCTGATGTACTTCAGGGCGTTTTTGGAGGAAGCAGAGGAGGTAGACGATTGGATCGAATGAAGTACATAAAATTTTTGGGACTTGTGGCAGGGATCGTGATCTTGAACATTCTGGTGCTCTCACCCGGATTTCTGGGCATTTCGATCGGAAGCAGCGCCTTTGCGACGGCATTCGGGATCACGTTGCTGATCGCAAGCGCCATTGTCCTCTTTTACGGATGTTATGTGCTGCTCTTCAAGCCGCCGGCCGTCATTCCCGTCAAAGAGATCAGCACGCATGAGGACTACGTGGAAGCGTTAAACCGGTACCGGCAGGTTAAGTCCCTGGAGGAATTCATAACGCTGGCCCTGGAACAGCTGGATCGCATCAAGAAAAAAAGAACCACGCTGATGAACATCATCAACCAGCGGTTTGACCAAGGGGAATTAAGCCACAAAAAGTTTTCGTCCGTAACCTACGAGGTCGAAAAGCTGTTTTATTTGAACGTTAAAAGTATGCTGAGCAGGATCAGCGTCTTTGACGAGTCCGAGTATCTTAGCATGATGAAAGGGAAACAGTCCAAGTTCTCGCAGGAAATCCTTCAGGAAAAGATGAACGTGTACAACGAATACCTGTCTTTCATGAAAAACTCTTTAAGCACGAACGAGGAAATTTTGCTGAAGCTGGATAAGCTGATCATCGAAATATCCCGGCTGGACAGCTTTGAACCGGGAGATATCGACAACATGCCTTGCATGCAGGAAATTGACTCGTTAATCAAACAGACCAAATTTTATAAACAGTGAGAGGTGCAATGAATGGCAAGAAAAAAATTTTTTCTCGTTTCCGGTATCATTCTGGTCATCGTTTTTGTACTGGTATACGTAGGAGTGAGCATGACCTCCAATTTCGGCAAAACGAAACTGCAGGTTACGGCGGAGGATGCGGCCAAACGTTTGAATAAGCTTTACTCCAATATCGCGGTAAAAACCGATACCCCGGTCAAAGGGCAAATCGATCTGAACCCGATCGATATCGGCGAATCGCTGCCGGAAATATCCAAGTTTCCGATCACCGTCAAAAACACGACGCCGGACAATTTCGTGGAGATTTTTTCCTCGATCGAAAAGGCGGGGACGGGCGTTGACGGCTGGCTGACCGAAGCCGCCGCCGAATTTAACAAAGCGGGCATTGTCGTAAACGGTAAACCCGCCTCGGTCAAAATCCGGAACATCGCATCGGGCACCGCCGTCGATTACATCAAATCGAAAAAGTACGTGCCGGACGCTTTTACGCCGTCCAATGAACTTTGGGGCGAAATGGTGAAGGCGAGCGGCATCAAGACGCAGCTGATCTCCAAAAGGCTTGTCGGCAACGTCCCCGGCATCGTTTTATCGAAGGCGAAGCATGACGCGCTTGTCGAAAAATACGGAGCCGTCAATGTCAAGACCGTTACCGAAGCGATCGCGAACAACGACTTTTCGATGGGGTATACCGATCCGTTCGCAAGCTCTACGGGGTTGAACTTCCTGGTTACCGCGCTGTATACGTTCGACAGTAAAAATCTTTTGAGCGATAAGGCGGTCCAAGGCTTTGAGAACTTCCAGGCGAACGTGCCGTTTACCGCTTCGACGACGATCCAAATGCGCGACGCAGCCAAATCGGGCATGCTCGACGGTTTCGTTTTGGAATACCAGACGTTTGCGAATGCCTCCGACTTGAAAGGCGGATATGTGTTTACCCCGTTCGGCGTAAGACATGACAGCCCGTTGTACGCCATCGGGGACGTTCCTCAGAACAAGCTGAATATCATTAAAAAGTTCGGCGAATTCGTCACGCAGGAAAAATATCAGAAAGAAGCGGAGAAAAAAGGCTTTAACGGCCTCGAGGATTACAAATCCGAGCTTCCGGTCGTCGGCGGAGACGTGCTGACCGCGGCGCAAAAGCTGTGGAAGGAAAAGAAAAACGGGAATAAACCGATTGCGGCCGTGTTCGTCACCGACGTTTCCGGCAGCATGGCCGGCGAGCCTTTGAACCGATTGAAATTATCGCTGCTGAAGGGCCAGAAATTTTTGGGCAAGGACAACAGCATCGGTCTCGTTTCCTATTCCAGCGACGTCACCATCAATTTGCCGGTCGGAAAATACAATACCAACCAGCAATCGATGTTCGTCGGCGCGGTGGAAAGCCTGCAGGCGAACGGAGGGACCGCTACCTTCGACGGCATCGTCGTTGCGATCAAGATGCTGCAGGATTATATGGCGGAAAATCCGTCGAGCAAGCCGCTTATTTTCGTCCTGAGCGACGGCGAAACGAATGAAGGCCACACGCTCAAAGACGTAAAAGGACTGATCGAAGCGTACAAAATCCCGATCTACACGATCGGTTACAACGCCAACATCAAAGCGCTCCAAAGCATTTCGAGCATCAACGAGGCGGCGAGCATCAATGCGGATACCGACGACGTCGTCTACAAGATCGGAAACCTGTTTAACGTTCAAATGTAAAGGTACCTAAAGGAGGATTACGATGTCATTTTCGATGGAAGTCGCAAGCCCGGAAGAAATCAAAGCTGTGATTGAGGAAGAAGTTAAGCCGGTCCCCGAAGAAGTCGCAAAGCTGAAGGAACTCGCGGATTCGAACGTCACGGCGATTATGGAGCTGGACATGGACTCGCTGGAGAAGCGAAAGGAAATTTTGCAGTCGATCGACTCGTTTGGTTTAAATACGATGAGAACGTCATCCGATAAAAACACCATGCTTCAGGTTTCGGTCGGAAAGTTGTCCCAGACGGGGGACGAAGGCGGGCAAGTCGCCAAAGGCTTGGCAGAACTGCATACGCAGCTGAAGGATTTGGACCCGAGCGCCATCGATTTTGCGAAAACGGGCTTGCTCGGCAAGCTGTTTAATCCGCTCCGCGCTTATTTTGTAAAGTTCGAAAAAGCGGACAGCGTTATCGCGGATATCGTCGTTTCGCTTGATAAAGGGAAGCAAACGCTCAAAAACGACAATACGACGCTCGAGATCGAGCAGCAGGCGCTGCGGGATTTGACGAAAAAGCTGCAGAAGGAAATCCAGCTCGGCGAAATGATGGATGCTTCCATCGAAGCGCAGGTTGAAGCGGCGAAAGCACGCAACGAAGACCCGGACAAAATCCGCTTTATCACCGAAGAGGTGCTGTTCCCGCTCCGCCAGCGGATCATGGACCTGCAGCAGATGCTGGTCGTAAACCAGCAGGGGATTATGGCCATCGAAGTCGTCATCCGGAACAACAAAGAATTGATCCGCGGAGTGGATCGGGCTAAAACCGTCACGATTTCGGCGCTTAAAATCTCCGTTACCGTGGCGGCCGCGCTGTACAACCAAAAAATCGTCCTGAAAAAAATCGAGCTGCTGAATCAAACGACCAACGAACTGATTTCAAGCACGTCCCGCATGCTCAAAAACCAAGGCGCAGCGATCCAAAAGCAAGCGCTGGAGGCCAGCATTTCGGTGGATACGCTGAAGCAGGCGTTTACGGACGTGTTATCCGCGCTCGATTCGATCAGCACCTACAAGCAAGAAGCCCTGCCTAAAATGCGCGAAACCATCAATCAATTCCGCGAAATGGCCGAAACGGGCGAAAAACAGATTTCACGCATGGAGCGGGGCCATAAGCTGGACTTATAATTTTTTTGACTCCGGGCAAAAAGTGATATAACGAAGAACTCTGGAATTAAAAAAGGATATAGGCTTGTCTGATTTTCAGATCAAGAGCCTATATCCCTTTTTTATGCTTTGAAGCAAAAGGTGATCCATGATTTTAACCGGTAAACTCCTGTACCCATTCGTTGTTATAAAAAGCGATGCCGATTTTGGTATAACCTTTGTTAAGAATATTCGCTTTATGTCCCGGGCTGTTCATCCATTCGTTCATCACCTGCGTCGGACTTGTTTGCCCCTTGGCGATGTTTTCTCCTGCCGATTGATAGCTGATTCCGTATTGCTTCATCATATCGAAAGGGGAACCGTATGTCGGAGAATTGTGGTCGAAATAATTGTTATTGTACATGTCCTGCGCTTTGGCCATCGCCATTTTCGACAATTGATCGTCCATGCTCAAGGAACCCAATCCGGCTTTGGATCTTTCCTTATTGACCAGATCCAACACCTGCTGCGCATACTGGGTGGAGTTTTTGCTGTTTGCCGGTGTTTGTCCTTCGGTGCCCGTTGTTGTGCCTGTGGTGTTTCCAGGGGTGCCTGTTGGAGCCTGAGTTCCGGTGTTTCCTGTCGTCCCGGTCGGAGCTTGAAATCCCGTATTACCTGCAGGTACCCGATTTAATGGATTCCCTGTAGGCATTTGGTTTGCGGGAGTTCCTGCAGGCGCTTGGTTTGCGGGCGCACCTGTAGGAGCCTGAATCAGATCAAGCAGTTCGGACGTCAGCCCATCTTTCGTTGATTTAGCGGTCATTTTCCGTGTCAGCCACGTCGCCGTGGATGATGACTGCGTTCTGATCGAACCGAGGGCGTGCGTATGGTCATGCGTTTTCATGGTTGATGGTGTGGTCCCATTGGTTGACATTCCATCATGTGTTGAAGATCGGTTATACGTCGAAAATCCGTCGTGCGTTGAAGTTCGGTCATACGTCGAAACTCCGTTGTGCGTTGAAGTCCGGTCATATGTCGAAATTCGTGCAGGCTGTGGAGAAACCTGTTTTGTCGTGACATTGTGGTTAGATGCGCCGCAACCCGCCGTCAAAATAAGCGCCGCCAGCGCGATATACTTTACCATAAATATGACCTCCGAGGGTTAGATATAGAAAATTACCCCCTTAAGGTCTCCCTTGGCGCTTGGATTTATTCCTTTTTCGAGCCGCGCTTCAAGCACAAAAAAAACCGTCCGATCGCAAAAAAAGCTTCAACCGGAAGATCCTTTTGCGAAAAGACGGGTATTCGTTTGGTTACGGTATTTTCATGAACGATTTATAGACGGTTACCATCTCATCCTTAGGCAGATCGCTGCTGATTTGAATGATTTGGGTCTGATAAGTGCCAAGCAGTTTGTTGTAAATGCCCGGACTGTAAAAAATCTCCTGATCGCCCAGCATAAACTTCTCGGTTTCTTTCGGAACGGTCGTAATCGTCGATTGGTACGTCTTCAAATTCATGAGGTGGATCCATAACGTATGCTGCTCATCATCGGTATATTTCAAAGAAATTTTGTCATACGTTTTGCCGTTCACGGACGGACTGGACAACGTATAATTTTCAAAATGGTATTTTGCAGGGATTTCGTTTAACGAGGGCAGCGAAAACGATAATTTCGATTTCAGTTCATCCAAATTAAGAGGTTCGCTGACACTATCCTGCACTTTTGACCATTCGAGACGGGAAAAATTGTCGTCGTCGCTGTCTTGTTCAACGTACGTATCCGGTTTTTCGGTTTTTGGGGTTACGACGGTTGACGGCACATCGCCGTTTTTGATTACGATACCGATCATCCCGTTGCCTAAATCCACGACGGATTTCACGATCGGAGAAAGAGCTTTGGTTACGCCGGACGGACTGAAAAATACAGCACCGGCAAGAAACGAGGCGGCAACGATCCCGCCAAGCTGCATGCGCCGTTTGCGTTTGCGCTTGCGGTTTACCTGTTCAATCTGTGCTTGAACCTTCTTCCAGGATGCTCGCTTGCTTTCGTCGGATGTCAGGGAAGAAGAAGATACAGCGCGGTCAAAGGCCACATCAAACCATTCTTCAAATTTTTCGCTTTTCATCCTTAATCCCCCACTCTTTAAACAACATTTTCTTAATATTCTCCCGAGCCCTGAATAGACGTTGTTTGACAACATCTTCACTCAGCTCCAGCATACTTGAGATTTCTTTGTAACTCAGCCCCTGTTTCCATCGGTATTCGATCAACACCCGGTATTCGGGTTTCAGCTGCTGAAGGTATTCCATGATGGATTCTTCGATAAGTTTCGTTTCAACGGTGTTTTCGACCGATATCGGTGACTGGGGAACGTCTTCTTTATACATAAAAACACCTTCAACATCCACTTGGTTACGGTAGTTTTTATTTTTTCGCAAATAATTTATCGTCGTATTTTTCGTCACGACCTTCAGCCAGGCTCTGAGCTTGCCTTCGTTTTCGAAAACGGGCTTGTTTTTGATCACCTTGATAAAGGCTTCCTGGATGACGTCTTCGGTCGCCGCGTGATCTTTGATGATGTAATAAATCATGCCATACGCAAAATCGTAATACTCGTAATAGATTTCTTCCTGCAAATCCTCACTGATATCGCTAAAGTCCGTCGTTGTGAGGAGCCGAATCATTGTGGACATGGTTATCCCCTTCCCGAAAACCCGTCTTTCTATATCTTACAACCAGATCGCTTTTATAAATAAATACTTGCTCATGCGCAAGCCGCAGTGCCTTCCAATTCGCCGAAGGAGGTTTTTCTTCTTTCTATTTTACAATATTTATGGCCGTTTGGCCTAATATTTGACATTGAAATTTTATGGGAAACAACAGTCTAAAAATAAGATAAATAACGTACTGAAGCGTTAACGTTTCAAATATATGCTTTTTAGTTGGAAATAAGCCTTTTCCTTCCCATTTTGCGCGAAGATCGGGCTTTGGAAGGCCTTTGGCGTTTTACAGGCATGCCCGTTCACGCTTACGATTCACTTATAGGTTGAACGGCGGGAGGTTTTATGAATGGATGAATATAAAAGGAAAACGCCGGAACAGATCTTGGAGGAAATCCGCAAGATTCAAAGAGGCAAGTTAAAAATCATGATCGGCGCCGTAAGCGGCAGCGGAAAAACGTACCACATGCTGCGGGAAGGTCAAATGTTGAAGGAAAAGGGGATCGACGTCGTCATTTGCGCCGTTTCCACCTTGAAGCGGCCGGAAACCGTGAAACAGCTCGCCGGCTTGGAGCGGGTGCCGAGCATTCACTGGATGGACCGCGGAAGGGAAACCAAGGACCTGAATTTGGACGGTCTGCTGGCGCGTTATCCCGAGGTTGTTCTGGTGGACGGTTTGGCGCATCGGAACCGGAAAGGAGCCCGTTTTCCGAATCGGCTGAAAGATATCGAATGGTTGCTGGAACATGGCATTAACGTCATGACGACCTTGAACGTGTACGAGATTGAAGGCATTCAGGATGTGGCGAGAAAATGGACGAGTCTGGAAGCCCGGGAGACGGTGCCGATCGGGACGCTGGAACTGGCGGACGAAATCCGATTGATCGACGTTTCGCCGGAAACGCTGATGGCAAGATTCAAGGAAGGACATTTGGAGCAAAGCCCGGATTCCGGACTGTTTACCCGCAAGGATTTGACCGTGCTGCGCGAGCTGTCGCTGCGACTCGTTGCCGAGGACGTCAATGCCGCGCTCGAAAAACACCGCGAGGAGATGGGGCTGCAAGGACCGTCGGGGGCGTCGGAGCGGATTTTGGTGTCGGCGCAATATCATTGGAACGGCTCGATTTATATCCGCAGAGGGCAGCAAATCGCCAAACGGTTAAACGGGGATCTGATTGTCGTCGTGTTTGTTCCGGATAAAAGCAAGCTATCGAAGGAATCGGCAGCTTTTAAGCGATCCTTGCTCAAGATGGCCAAAAAAACGGACGCCGGCATTGAAGAACTGCCGCTCCGTTCATCGAGGCAATTTCCGGATGCGCTCATTCGGTATGCCGTCGAAAACAACGTGACGAGGATCGTCCTGGGACATTCCAAGAAAACCCGCTGGCAGGAATTTTGGCAGGGCTCCGTTACGGACGGCATCTTGAGACGAGCCCAAGGCATCGATATATTTTGGGTGGCTGACCGATCGGCTCGCGGAGAGACGCGCTTTCTCCCTGCCCAACGCGGGCGGCACGACCAGGAAAGCCCCTATCACAGGCTCAGCAAGGAGGAACTCGAAAAGAAGGTGAGTCGGATCAAACGCGGCCGCTTCAAAATTTATATCGGAGCGGCGCCGGGGGTCGGAAAGACGTACACGATGCTGAGGGAAGGCAACGAAATCTTGCGCAAGGGCACGGACGTCGTCGTCGGTTGGCTGGAAACCCACGGACGGGCCGAAACGGCAGCGCAGGTCGCAGATCTGCAGCTGATTCCGGCAGCGGAAATTCCCTATAAAGGCACGGTATTAAAGGAAATGGACCTGAATGCCATCCTGGCACGCAATCCCGAACTGGCGCTTGTCGACGAACTTCCGCATACCAACGCTCCAGGCAGCCGGAACAAAAAAAGATACGAGGACGTGATGGCGCTGCTCGAGTGCGGGATATCGGTCATCACGACCATGAACGTGCAGCATTTGGAAAGCTTGAACGATGCGGTGGCGCAGATTACCGGCGTGCGGGTCCGGGAAACCGTCCCGGATTCGATTTTGTCCATGGCGGATGAGGTCGAATTGATCGACGTCGCGCCGCAAGCGCTGCGCCAGCGGATGAAAGACGGGAAAATTTATGCGGCGGGCAAAGTGGAGCAAGCACTGGGTTCTTTTTTTAAAACGGGCAACCTGATCGCTTTAAGAGAGCTTGCGCTGCGGGAGCTCGCCGATGATGTCGACGAAAGGCTGGAATCGCGGGATCGCAGCTTCTCCATGCGCGGGCCGTGGCGCAGGGAGGAAACGATATACGTCTGCATTTTGCCCGGTGCGAACGGAGAGCGGCTGATTCGGCGCGGCTTCCGCATCGCTTACCGGCTTAAGGCGGACCTTATCGTAAACTGGATTCGCGTCGGCCGTGGCAACGGCAGTGATGAAGAGCCCATGGCCGATTGCTGCCGCACGTTAACGGATCGTTTGGGTGGAACATTCGGCATTTTGGAAAGCAAGTCGTGGAAAGAAACGCCGCGGATTGTCATGGAACAGGCAACCGAGGTCAACGCAACCCAAATCGTGATGGGCCAAGCAGCTTCATCAGGCCCGGTCCTGCGCAGGCGCAAAGCCGTCAGGGAACTGATCCGCCTGGCCAGAGATCTGGACGTGTTATTGGTATCCGATCCGGAGTAATCCGCTTAAATGCAAAATTTGTTAATGCAAGCGTTCCCGAAGGGCTTTCCGCATGGTATATTTAGTTCAGGACGATACCAATCTCCAGCAACAATAAGATATATTTCTAGAGGAAAGAGGAGGAAACCATGACAACACAACACTCGGCCTGCGAAGGCGAATTTCACGGCGAACGCGCCGTCTGGCTGAAGCACGGACCGTATGAAGCGGCGCTGCTGCCTGAGCTTGGCGGCAATCTGATCTTGTTCCGGGACACGGAAAAGGGATACAAGTACCTGCGGGAGCCTGAAGAGCATGAAATGGAAGATTTCAAGGCAAACCCGGGCGTTTACGGCATTCCTGTTTTGATACCGCCAAACCGTTACGACGGGGGGAAATTCGCCTGGGAGGGCAAAGTCTACGAATTGCCGGTGAACGAAACCGACCGGGGCAACCATCTGCACGGGTATATGCATAAGCTGCCCTGGACGGTAGATTACATAAAAGGCGACGAGTTTGAAAGCGTGGTCATCGTTTCCCAAAAGGTGAGGGAAGGCCATCTGTACAAGCAGTACTTCCCGTTCGAATTCACAGTAACGCTTCGCTACACTTTAAATGCCGATGGCTTGCATCAACAGGTGACGGTCGTCAACGACGGCAAGGAATACATGCCGAATCTGCTGGCATTCCATACGGCGATCAACGCTCCTTTCGTACCCGGCAGCAGCGCTTCGGACTATACATTCAAGGTGACGATCGGCGAGCGCCGCGAAATGAACGATCGGATGCTGCCGACGGGCCGGTTTCAGCCGCTGAGTCCGGAGGAAGAACGGATGAAGACCGATGGGGTAAGCCCGTATTTCGCGGAAATGGACAACCATTACACGGCAAGCCCGCAAAACGGCCGCAACCGGATGGAGCTGACCGACAACCGTACCGGCGACGTCTTTGTATACGATGTCGGCACTTCCTACAAGCATTGGATGATTTGGAACAACGGCGCCGGCGGCAAGTTTTTCTGCCCGGAACCGCAAACCAACTTGGTCAACGCGCCGAACATCTCCGGCTTGCCTGCGGAAGAAATCGGACTCTTCGGCCTTCAGCCCGGCGAGCGCTGGGAAGAAACCAGCTCTTTTTACGCGTCGAAACGTTAATACTCTGTTTTCCATATGGCAAAAAAACCGCCTTTCCGATTACGGAAGGGCGGTTTTGGAATGGCCTGGCAATTCGCCGTCGTTATTCCGATAATTGATATCCGCAGCTGCGGCAGAAGTTGTCTGACGCTCCCGCCGCTTCTCCGCATTTGGGGCAATAAGAAGCTTTTTCGGCTTGAACGACAGACGGCTGCAACACGATCGTTTGGAACTGCTGTCCGCAGAACGGACAGTAGGACGCGTCGGCCGGCAGCATTTTTCCGCAGCCGCATTCCTTAAGGTTTTGCAGATGCTGTATTTTGCGGTTCAGCTCTTCGATCTCCTGTTCGAGGTGAACGATGGCTTCGCGGTATTTTTCGTATTCCGCATTGGGAGCGAAGCTGGTCTGGCTTTCAAGGGAGCGGTATACGACCCGCCCGATTTCCGTGTAATTTTTTTCGATTTCTTTTTCTTTGGCCGCTACCTGAAACTTCAATGTCGTGGACTCCACGGTTTGCTGAGCTTTTTTGCCCGCATCCGACACACCCTGTTTGAGTTTGTTTAAAAAGTTGGACATAACGGGGCTTCTCCTCCTTCATCCGCTTGGCGTATCCATGCCGATCATACCCGATGATGCTTTGTAAGAATGCTCTTATTGACCCTCTTGCTTATGGATACACATGGTAATATAGTTTATGGTTTTGCTTAGAAATCTAGAATGGATAAGTATGTCTTTCGACATGTCTTATGGCATTATACCCGAGACGAAGGGAAGAAGGAAACACAAAAAAATCGGTGACACCCAAGCTGTCACCAATAGGTTGATATAATCGGCCTGTAACGAAAAACGGGGTGATGGATTGAATAAGATGGAACGCCAAATGGCCATCGTTATGGCCCTTCAGCATGGAAGCCAAACCGCCGCCTCGCTTTCGGAAAAGCTGGAGGTGTCCCGCCGAACCATTCTGCGCGATATCCAAACGTTGTCCGAGATCGGTGTGCCGATCGGAGCTGCAAGCGGTCCCCGCGGCGGTTATTACCTCATGGAAGGATTTCTGCTGCCTCCGCTCCAGCTCAGCTCCAGGGAAGCGTTATGCGTGCTTTTTGCGCTGCAGGGGCTGACGGGATATACGGACACGCCTTTTAACGGGGAGCGGTGGACGGTTATGGACAAAATCCGGAGCATGCTTCCGCTGGAAACGGTGCAAAACATCCATCCGCTGCTGTCGAGCATGGAGGTGGAGGTTCCCAAACGGGTTTACAGCGTTCCGCACTTGGATAAGATGCTCGAGCTCACGGCCCGCGGGAGATGGATTACCGTGTTCTATCAATCCATGAATCACCGCAGACAACTGCTGATCAAGCCGCTTAAAATTTTTGCAGCCCACGGCTTCTGGTACTGCGACTGCTTTTCCCACACGCACGGGGAGAACCGGAGGCTGCGGATTGACCGGATCGGTGACATAGCGGAGGCGGATACGCCGTCCGATGATGCAAAGTCCCGGAATGCAAGCAGGCCTCAAAACTCTGGGAGCACCGTTCATATTCGTGCGGAGTTAACTTACAGAGGGATGCTTCGGGTTGAAAGGGACGAGCATATCGGCGAATGCATCGAGCAGATTGCCGACGACCGCTGGGCTGCGGATTTTCATTTGCCTGAGAGGGAATGGGAATGGGTGGTCGGGTTGTTTTTTTCGTTAGGACGGGAAGCATGCGTCATCGTGCCGGAAAAACTGCGGGCCGAAATTCGCGCCCGGGCGGAAGAGCTTCGCAAACATTACGACGATGAAGAAAAAGGAGAGGTGTTCCATGAATGACCATACGTCACAAGGAACCATGATCACCAGCTTTGATGAAGCCGCAGAGCTTATAGGACAGCTTGGGATTCTGCCGCTGGCAAGTTTGATTCCGGATTACCCGTCGCTCGAAAGCGTAACCCCGCGTGCTAACTGGCACAGCGATACGGAGCAGGACCCTTGGAGGTGGAGGGTACGTTTTCCGGCGGAAGGAAAAGCCGCATACGGCAAGTTCATGAAGAAAAAAGCGGTTCTGGTTTCGCCCGAGTGGTTCCCGCTCGTATATCATGCCCTGCGTTTGGGGCAAAACGCGGAAACCTGCTTTAAGGACGGCTTGTTGTCCCGTACGGCTTGGGAGCTGTACCAGCTGATCGAAATCGAGCAGGGCATTGACACCAGGGTGCTGCGCGAACGGGCGTTTATGAAGGGGAAGGAAGACAAAAAAGCATTCGATCAGGCCGTCATCGAGCTGCAGGATGCGATGTTTATCGTCATCTCCGGGGTAAAGGCAAAGGTGAATGCAGCCGGAGAGAAAAACGGTTGGAGCAGCACTTCTTATGAAACGGCAGCGAACTGGATGCGCCAAAACGGAATCAAGGAAAGCAGTTTGTCGAAGCAAGATGCGCGGTCCGAGCTCATGCGGAGGCTGCGGGAAAGATGCAGCGGCAAAACCCTCGCGTATTTCGAAAAAATATTCCAATGTTAGGAGCGATTTCGAATGAAGCTGACCCGAACGAAGTTCATGAAGGCCCGGGAGTTCGTTTACGCCAACGCCAGACTGCTTGACCGCAGAAGATTTGCATACCATTTCGAGCAAGGTTCTGCCGATTCCGTCCTGAATGCGCTCCGTTCTTACCAAAACGACGACGGCGGATTCGGGAGCGCGCTCGAGCCGGACATCCGCACGCCATACAGCCAGCCCGTCGCCGTAGAATGCGCTTTGGCGATCCTGGATGAAATCGGGGCTGCGGACCCGGGTATCCTTCGGGGCATCCGGAAATATTTGAAAGATACCGAAAGAGACGGGGGAGGTTTTCCTCGGGCGAAAATCGACGTGAATGAATACCCCCATGCTCCTTGGTGGAATACGGCGGACGATTCGCACGGATCGTTGAATCCGACGGGGAGAATATTGGGGTTGCTGCATAAGTTGAAGGCAGAGCCTCTTCCCGGCGAAGAAGACGCATGGTTTTCCCGCAGCACCGATTTTGTATGGAGCCGGATTCCTTTGGCGGACCCGTCGGATTACCATGATCTCATCCAGTGCATTACGTTTCTGGAACATGTGCCGAATCGGCGGAGGGCGGAAGCCGAGCTAAGAAAGGTGGATGAGTGGCTTCAGGTGCCGGGAACAATCGAGCTGGACCCGGATGCATCAGGGTATGTGCACACCGTGCTGGATTGGGCTCCAAGCCCGGAAAGTTACGCAAGGAAGTGGATTTCCAGGGAAGATATCGGACGGCATCTCGACGTCCTGATCGAGCGGCAGCAGGAAGACGGGGGATGGGATATGAACTTTTCTGCGCTGAGCGGCGGGAACGAAGCGGAATGGAGAGGGCTGGTCACGGTGGATCGTTTGGTGACGCTTAAGGCATACGGACGGCTGGAATAGGTTCGCCAAAGGGTTCGCCACAGGTTCGCCATAGGTTCGCCATAGGTTCGCCATAGGTTCGCCATATGAGCAAAGCCGGGAAATGGCTTCCCGGCTTTGTTTTGGCTTAACATGATAAAAATTATTTTTCGGGTTCCTTAGCTAAGCACTTGAATCGGCTTCGAAGCATAGGTCCCACGGGTTATTTTAGGCCCAATCGCCGTCGATGAAAATCGGCTCTTCCTTGCCGTCGCGGGTGATGCCGGTAATGCTCATTTCCGGAGAACCCATCATGAAGTCGACGTGCGTGATGCTCGCATTCATGCCGTGAGCGGCCAGCTCTTCGGCCGACATCGTCTTGCCGCCTTCCAGGTTAAAGGCGTAGGAGCTGCCGATCGCGAGATGGCAGGACGCATTTTCGTCGAACAGGGTGGTCAGGAACAAAATATTGCTTTGGGAAATCGGAGAATGGTACGGTACAAGCGCCACTTCGCCAAGATAACGGGAGCCTTCGTCCATGCCGATCAGGCGCTCCAACGTATCCTGTCCTTCCTCCGCAGTAAAATCCACGATTTTTCCGTTTTCGAACGTCAGCTTGAAGCGGTCGATGATATTGCCGCCGTAGCTGAGCGGCTTCGTGCTGCTGACATAGCCGTTGACGCCGGTCTTCATAGGTGCCGTAAACACCTCTTCGGTTGGAATATTCGCCACGAACGGGGTTCCTTTTTCGTTCAAACTGCCGGCTTGCGCCCAAATATGTCCCTCAGGCAGCTCAATGGTCAAATCCGTGCCCGGTGCGACAAAATGAAGCTTGTGGTATTTTTTGCCGTTCAGCTCATCCGATTTGGATTGCAGCGTTTCGATATGTTTGTGCCACGCGGCGATCGGATCCTCCTGGTCTGCGCGCACGGCATGGAAGATGGCATCCCACAGCTTGGCAACCGCTTCTTCCTGCGGCAGGCCCGGGAATACTTTCTCCGCCCAGTCCGGCGAAGGAAAGGCGATGCCCGTCCAGCTCATTTTATCAGCCTGTTGATACTGGCGGTATTTGGCCATGGCTTGGCCGAAGGTCCGCTGGTTGTTAGCGATACGCTCGGGATCCACGCCTTTCAGCAGATCGGGATTGGCGGAAATGACGGTCAAAAACGCCGCATTCTGCTCGGCAAGCTCGGTCCACTCCCGCGCTTGTGCGGCAGGAGGAATCAGGAAGGATTCATCCGGGGCCAGATCATATCTAAGGCGCGTAACCACTTCGTCGGTGTAATTGACTTTGACGAAGTTCGCTCCGGCCTCATAGGCTTTTTTGACGATCAGACGGACAAGCTCGGCTGCGTCGATGGCGGCGCTGACGACCAAAGTCTGTCCGGGCTGCACATTCGCTCCGATCTTGACCGCAAGCTCGGCGTAATTGTTTAGTTTTTGTTCAAACGTTAACATGTCGGAATCCTCCTTCGAAACGATGGGTTATTTTTCTATTGTAAATCAACCATAGGTCAAATAAAACTAAAACTTCTTGAAACGATTATTCGTATGTACGCGAAATGGAGCCTTTCCCGCTTCTGCAGGAAAGACTCCAGCTGGCTCCAAGGTTGACATCGTATGCGGTTAAGCATTGATGGCTTTTGGAGACAAAACTTAAAATGCCCAGTTTCCCTTTTTAAATACAGGTTCTTCTTTTCCATCCGCCGTGACGCCGAAAATGTCCATTTCGCCGGAGCCGATCATGAAATCGACGTGGGTGACGCTGGTGTTCAGTCCGCGCTCGGCAAGCTGCTCCTGCGTCATGTCTTTACCGCCCTCCAGACAGAAGGCGTAAGCGCTGCCGATCGCCAGATGGTTGGAGGCATTTTCGTCGAACAGCGTATTGAAGTACAAAATGTTGGACTCCGAAATCGGCGATTGGTGTGGCACGAGCGCAACTTCGCCAAGGTAACGGGCGCCTTCGTCCATTTCCACGAGATGTTCAAGCACCTGCTGGCCTTCTTCGGCTTCGACCTTTACGATTTTTCCGTTTTCAAACGTGATGGTGAAGCGGTCGATGATATTGCCGCCGTAGCTGAGCGGTTTCGTGCTGCTGACGTGGCCATTGACGCCGGTTTTCAGCGGAGCGGTAAATACTTCCTCGGTCGGCATGTTGGCCACAAAGCTGTGGCCTTTTTCGTTAAAGCTTTCGCCGGCGGCCCAAATATGCCCTTCGGGAAGTTCGATCGTCAGGTCGGTGCCTGGCGCTATGTAATGCAGTTTTTTGTATTTCTTTTCGTTGAGGATTTTGGATTTTTGATCCAACGTATGCAGATGCTCGGTCCATGCCTCGACCGGATTGTCCTGGTCGACCCGCACCGTATGGAAAATAGCGTCCCACAGCTTTTGCACGCGTTCTTCCTGCGGCGCGTCCGGGAACACTTTGTCGGCCCATGCCGGCGACGGAACCGCGATCAGGCACCAGCTGAATTTATCCGCTTGCTGGTACGCGCGGTATTTGGTCATCGCTTGGCCTCTCGCTTTTTGACTGGCGGCAATCCGCTCCTGTTTAATTCCCTTTAACAGATCGGGATTTTCCGCGAGCACGTGCAGGACGGCCGCTCCTTTTTCCACAAGTTCGGTCATTTCCCCGGCATACCATTTCGGCGCTTCCGAAAATACTTCATCGGCGGCATGCTCGTATTTCAGGCGCGTAATTTTTTCATCGTTCCAGTTGACGCGGACTTCGCTGGCTCCCGCCTGATACGCTTTTTCGGTAATCATGCGCACGAATTCCGCCGATTCCACCGGAGCGTTCACCACAAGGATTTGTCCTTTTTGGACGTTGACGCCGACTCTGACGGCCAGATCGGCATATTTGTTCAAATTTTCCTGAAAGTTTGCCATGGTCTTATACCCTCCAATATGTTTCATCGTGCCCCGCGATTTCGTTGGAAATGAAACTTCGTTTGCCACCCTCCCGAGTCCGCCGACTCGAGCGATGGTTTTATTATTGTACTAAATCGGATGACATATTGAAAACATGTTCGCTCTGGATGGAAAGCATACCGTGTATGGTATACTATAGAGACATGGATTAGTTTATAAAGGAGACCAGCTTATATGGAATATCAAATCATGAAAGCAGACATGGCGCAGGACGATGAAAAACACTACCTGGGTCACGTGACGTTTACGCTCGCGGGCCATCAATCGCAATACGAAATTACGCTTTTCAGCAAAAACGGTAAAGAGTGGGATTACAGCTTGAATTTTGCCGGGGATTCCGGGATTGAAGAGGAATTTCTCAAAGCAGACGAGCTGCTTGAGGAAGACGATGACTTGTTCGACGCGCTTGTGGATGCGGCGCTGGATTCGATGAAACAATAAAGGACCTGCGGCGCGTCATTCGTAAACTCGCTCAAGAAAGGATGGTTTGACATGAATTACGATGATAACGTTGTCCGGCGCTTAAAGCGGCTTGAAGGCCAAATCCGCGGAGTGCTCGGCATGATGGAAGAAGGAAAAGACTGCAAGGAAGTCATCGCCCAGCTGTCCGCCGTTCGGAGCGCAACCGATAAAGCGATGGCGTACATCGTCGCGACCAATCTGGAGCAATGCATTCTGATGGAGCAAGCCAAAGGAAATGAAACCGGCAATCTGGTGAAGGAAGCGGTAGAGCTTTTGATTAAAAGCCGTTAACCGGCTATCATCCCGGGCAAGGAAGGAGAGCTTGTAACGTCCCGAAACTTCCAACTTGCCTGGTAGACCTTAAGGAGGGGTTCGATGGCTTTTTACATGTTGGCACTCATCGTATTGCTGATCGATCAAGGCTCGAAATGGTGGATTCGCGTTCATATGTTCGTTGGAGAACAGCGGAATGTCCTTGCACCGTACCTTCATTTTGAATATTATCAAAATAGCGGCGCCGCCTTCAGTTCATTTCAAGGTTACGGCAAATGGTTTGCGTACCTTGCGGTCGTGGTGGTAGCAGCGCTGATCTACTATCGAGTCAAAGGCGCCATCCGCGGATGGGTTCTGGAGCTTGCGGCCGGCTTTATTGCCGGAGGGGCGCTCGGGAATGCACTGGACCGGCTCATATTCGGGAAAGTAACCGATTTTATCGTATGGGGTTCCGGTTCGGGCATTATGAACATCGCCGATCTGGCGATCAACGCAGGCGTGATCCTGCTGATCGTCGGCATGCTGATCCGCAGCTGGCAGGACAAACGCAGCTATTCTTTTAAATGACGTTTACTTGAAGTGGAGAGGTAGAGGAATTACGGATGGAACAGGTGAAAAAAACGCAGCTTGCCCAAATCATCAGGGAAAGACGATCGGTAAAAACGGGTTATAAAGACGATCCAATCCCGCAGGAGCTGGTGCTCGAACTGCTGAATGATGCGGTATATGCACCGACGCACAAGCTTCGCGAGCCGTGGAGGTTTATATTTGTGCCGACCGAAGCGAAACCGTTTTTTGCCATCGAAATGGCGCAGCATTATCCCGATGAAATGTTTGAATACCGCGTCAAATATTTTAACGAACCTGCCGCTTATTTGATCGTCGTCATGGCGGACAGCGGCAATCCGAAGGAACGGGAAGAGGATTACGGGGCGGTCGGCTCGATGATTCAAAATTTTCAACTGCTTGCTTGGGAGCGCGGGCTCGGTACCGTTTGGAAAACGAATCCGCATATTTACGATCCGAACGTCAAAGAAGCTCTCGGAGTCGGACCGGACGAAAAAATCGCGGGATTTCTGCACCTCGGATTTTTCCATGAAGCGCCGAAGGGGCAGCCGAGAACGCCTGCGGAGGAGAAGTTTACGGTGTACAAGCCGAGATTTTGAAATGGATGGCTCCCGTCTGAGCGGGAGTTTTTCTATTGGCGGAGGAAGCGGCTGTAAGCTTGCAACTCCAATATGGTTACAATACTATTAGTTAACGGATACATAGAGCGGAGGGATATGACTTGAAATCCAGGTATTTGGCAGGGACCTCGCTGGCGGTCATGGGAGCCGGGTTTCTGATCACCTTGTTTTTGCCCCAGAACGTGGCGGTTCGCCTGCTGCAGGGAGGTTTTGAGGCAGGACTGGTCGGCGGATTTGCGGACTGGTTTGCCGTGACGGCTTTATTCCGGCATCCGCTCGGCATTCCGATCCCGCATACGTCTCTGCTGCTGAAAAACCGCAACAAAATCGTCAACTCTCTGATTTCGGCGCTGGAAACGGAGCTGCTGAACAAAGAAAGCATCACGAGACGATTGCGGCAGATGAAGCTGTTCAAAGCGTTGTCGTCCGGGATTTTGAAGCTGATCGGCAAAAAGGAAATCCGCGTTAAAATGATCGATGCCGTCAGCGAAGCCGTGCGGCAAATTCCGCTTCAGAACGTCACGCCGGCCGCGCAAAAGCTGCTTGTCGACTTGGTGGGAAAACAGGATTTATCGCCGATGCTCGAAGCGGCATCAAAGCAGGCTTTTCGCAGCCAGCTGGATGAAAAGGCGTTCAATTTCGTGCTGAACTTTGCCGGCCGTTGGATAAGCCGTCCCGAAAATGAATATATGCTAGGCCAGCTCGCAATGAACAAGCTGCAGGAAATCCAGCTGAGCGGAATGAAAGGATTCGCGCTGCAAGCGATGTTGGGTTTCATGAGCGAGGAAAAGCTCGGGAATATGCTGAAAAATCTGATCCAGTCCACGTTATATGAACTTGCCTACGAAAATAGTCCGGTCCGGCAGCGTATTTTGACGGAAGTGCGGCAGCAGGTCACCGATTTCGCGGAAAATCCGGAAGTCGCCGAGCGCATCAAAACCCTGATCGGGGAAAAGCTTGCGGCTCCCGGTACCGAGGAATGGATGCTGCGCAAGCTTGAGGAGATCCGGGATCGAGTGCTGGCATTGCTGGAGCAGGAGCGGGTGAACGGAGGGCGCGCCATCGTTAAATTGTACCGGTGGGCCACGAACATGCTGTGGGACAAGGAAGAGACGATGGACCGCTGGGAACAGGGCATTTTGTCTCTGATCGTGAAGGCGGTCGAAGCGAACTACTACCGGATCGGTCTGCTGGTGCGCGAAAACCTTGATCAGCTGGATGACCAGTCGCTGGTGCAAATGCTGGAAGAGAAGGTCGGCAGCGACCTGCAGTGGATTCGGGTAAACGGGGCCATCTGCGGATTTTTGATCGGGCTTGTGTTGACGGTCATCCATATGCTGCTGGCGTAAGGAATAAATTCAATCATTAATGACGGGGAGGAGTTTTGATATGAAAAAAAACCGGCTTGGATCTTCGGAGCTGTTTGTTAGCGAAATCGGGCTTGGCTGCATGTCGCTCGGAACGGAAGAACAACCCGCTGAACGACTGATTCATGAGGCGCTTGAGCGGGGAGTCAATTTTTTGGATACGGCCGATTTGTACGACGCGGGCCGGAACGAGGAAATTGTGGGCAAAGCCCTAAAAGGCCGCCGCAGCGACGTCATTCTGGCCACCAAAGTCGGCAACCGCCGGATTCCGGGCAAAGAGGGCTGGAGTTGGGACCCGTCCAAAGCTTATATCAAAACAGCCGTAAAAGACAGCTTGCGCCGCCTTCGGACCGATTACATCGACCTGTACCAACTCCATGGCGGCACGCTGGACGATCCCATCGACGAAACGATTGAAGCGTTCGAGGAATTGAAGCAGGAAGGGGTCATCCGTTATTACGGCATCTCTTCGATCCGTCCGAACGTCATCCGCGAATACGTCAAACGTTCGAACATCGTATCCGTCATGAGCCAGTACAGCATTCTTGACCGCAGGCCGGAAGAAGAGGTGCTGCCGCTGCTCGCCGGGCACGGCGTCAGCGTCATCGCGCGCGGGCCCGTCGCTTCGGGCGTTCTGGCTGAAACGGGCGAAGGAAAAGCCGGCAAAGGTTACTTGGACTATACCCCGGAAGAGCTCTTGGAAATCCGCAAAAAACTGGAGGCCTACGTTCGTCCCGACCGCAGCATGTCGCAGACCGCTATCCGTTATTCGTTGGGTCATCCGGCGGTAGCGGCAGCCATTCCCGGTGCGAGCTCGCTTGAGCAGCTTCGGCACAATGCGGCCGCGGGCGATTCGCCCGATCTGACCCCGAAGGAACTGGAGCAAATCCGCGGCATCAGCCGCGCCAACGTCTATACGGCGCACAGATAAAATGACTATGTTATAGGTTTGGAGACAAAGAAACCGTCCTGCTGCCAACATGCAGGACGGTTTCTTTGACACAGAGTAAATATGATTTGAAGCAGCAGTTGGATTATGTTTTTGTTTCCTTCTTCTCCAGCAACGCCAGTTTGTTGGCAATCATGCGGGCGAGGAGCTCCTGCGCTTGCTCCAATTCTTTTTTTCTGCAGTCCAAATCCTTCATCTTCTCCCGCAGCAATTCAACGACCCGGGAGAGCTCAGGTTTATCCCCTCCTTCTTCCTTCATAATGGCTTTAATGTCTCCAAGCGTGAATCCCACAGCCTGAACTTTTTTGATCAGCCGAAGGTGTTCGACCGCTTCCTCGGTATAGTTCCGATAATTATTGTCCATGCGCTCAACATGGCGTTTATCCAGCAGTCCTTCCTTCTCATAATAACGAATGGTCGGCGGCGTTAACCCTGTCTTTTGCGCCAGCACATGAATTTTCATCCGATCCTCCACACATTAGGCTTGACCTTCAAGTATACTTTATAGTTTATACTCTAGAGGCTGAAAGAAAAATTGTCAAAAGGAGGGGCTGTCAGTGAACGATCAGAAAAGGAATTCGCCGACTCGAGCCGTCGTTTTGGGTGGAGGCGGCGTGACCGGCATCGCATGGGAGGTGGGCGTTTTAGCGGGGTTGCTCGAATCCGGTGTCGACCTCTACCGTTCTGACGCGATCATCGGGACGTCTGCCGGAGCATTTGTTGGAGCAGCTTTGGCCAGTAGGTACGACATGAACAAGCTGTTTGCCGAACAGTTGGAGTCGAATCCGGCCGAGATATCGGTCACCGCGTCCAATGAATTGATGCAAGCGTGGTATCAAGCATTCGCCACAGGAGGTAGCGATCCGCAAAAAGTAGGGGCGGAATTCGGTCTTATCGCCAAAATCAATCCCTCCCCAGTGTCGCCCGAACAACGGCGCAACGTTGTAGAGAGCCGCCTAATGACCAAAACTTGGCCGCCTCATCTTCGGGTGACTGCCATAGATGCCGATACGGGGGAGTTACATGCTTTCGATCATCAATCGGGAGTTTCTTTGCTTGATGCCGTGTCGGCCAGCGGAGCCGTTCCGGGAATATGGCCGCTTGTTTCCATCGGTGGGCGCATCTGGACCGACGGAGGCATGGTGTCCACGACAAACGCACGGCTAGCAGAAGGATATGAACGAATCGTGATTCTTTCCCCGATGCCGAAAGGTTTTGGTTCTATTCCGGGAGCTGAGGAAGATGCGGCAGACATGCGTGCAAGCGCAGAAGTTTATCTTATCACACCGGATGAACGCAGCGTTGCGGCGATCGGACCTAATCCGTATGACCCCACCCGTCGAGACGTAACGGCAATCGCGGGACGGGAACAAGGCCGAAATATGGCCGAAGCCGTTCTAGCTATGTGGTAAGAAGCCTTTATTCTGTTCTAACGAACACAAGGGTGGTATAGGCTCTTTCCGAGGCAAGGAACAACGTTTCAAAAAATTCGGCACAGGACAAATTAGCCGTGAACCATATGGTTTCACGGCTAATTTTCTTCAAAATAATGTTCAAAGGTCGGCAAGAATAGAATCCATCCAAGCCAGCATTGTTGATTTATTAACGCCGTCGTGTAAGACTATTTTTGCGTTAGCTTCAATGCCTTCAACAGGTCGGCCTTCTGCTCGGACGGCTCGTGATAAAACTGGTCGCCTTCGATCCGGTCGATAAATAATACGCCGTCGAGGTGATCGATTTCATGCTGGATACAGCGCGCCAAATAGCCGGTCCCCTCCAATACGACCGATTCGCCCGCCCGGGTCAGCGTTCTGACTTTGACGTAGTCGGCCCGTTTGACGATTCCTGAATAGCCCGGATACGACAAGCAAGCTTCCGGCCCGATTTGCTCGCCGCTTTTTTCGAGTATTTCGGGATTGATCAGTTCAATAAGTCCTTCCCCGCAATCCATCACGACCATTCTGCGCAAAAATCCGATTTGGGGCGCGGCCAAGCCCGCGCGTCCGTCTTCGGCGTACAGCGTATCGACGAGATCGTCAAGGATGCGCAGCATTTTTGGTGTCAGCTCCGTAACGGGTTTTGCGATTTTGCGGAGCACAGGATCCCCGAAGGGAACAATTTCTCTTTCCGCCACTGTTCATTAGCCTCCTGACTTGTATTAAGCGCCTTGAACGCCCGATGGCGTGTGCACCCATAAATCGCCGGTCGTGCATTCCAGCGCCGTGCACAGCGCATCCAGCGTTTCGGCTTTCATTTGTTTAGGTTGTCCCCGCAGCAAAGCGCTGATGGAAGGGGGGGACAGCTCGTATCCGGCTTTTTCCTTCAACAATCTTGCCAGCTCGGCACCCGACCAAATTCCCTTTTGCGCCATGACTTGCCGAAGCATCCAAACTAGCATCTTTGCATGCACCCTTTCCTTATTGTGGTATAATATTAGGCAGCGCCTAAATAATTTATTTGTTACCTAATATATCATGGCTCGGTCCAACACACAATGGTGATCTGGATTCGGCAAAAAAGACGTTTGACGGGCGACGCATAAGGCTTTTCAAAGATATAAGAAAGAGAAGCTTCGAAGCGATGGCATCCTTATAACTCAAGAAAAATTTCCGCCAAGCGCGGTCTGTCTTCAGTGAAGGTAAGTCGTTAGTTTTTTGTTATGTTATTAAATCGTATGACGGAGGATGGGATGGATGATACAAGGGAGATGGAAAAAATTTGCCTTTATAGCAGCGAAGTTGCTGGCCGGTCTCGTCCTGTTGCTTCTCGGATTGTTTTTCAGCATACAAATTGCGGTGATTTTGATCTTGTGGTGGGCCGGTTAAGCGGTACGGAAACAAAGAACATTAAATTTTTTTGAACGGTGGTAGAATCTTCTTCTAAACTCCATGTATAATAGACAATGATCCCAAGGCGAGAGGAAGTGTCCAATCCATGAAATTTAACGAATACAAGTATGAGCGTCCGGATATCGAGTCCATCAAAGGGCAGTTCGGGCAGCTCGTGCAAAAGTTTGAATCCGCTGAACGGCTGGAAGATCAGGAGAAGGCTTTGTCCGAGATCAACCATCTCCGCGGGGAAATGGAGTCGATGGCTCAAATCGTCGCAGTCCGCCATTCGATCGATACCAACGATGCGTTTTATAAAGCCGAACAGGACTATATTGACGAGATCGTGCCGATCTACCAGGAATACATAACCGATTTCTACCGCGCGCTTGTTCATTCCAAGTTCAGAACCGAACTCGAGGCGAAATGGGGAACCCAGCTGTTCCAGCTGGCCGAGCTTGCCCTCAAGACGTTCAGCCCCGAAATCATTGAAGATCTGCAAGCGGAAAACAAGCTTTCGACCGAATATGCGCAGCTGATCGCTTCCGCCAAAATTCCGTTCGAAGGCGAAGAGCGCACGCTCACCCAACTGACGCCGTTCGAGCTGTCCACGGACCGCGACCTGCGCCGCCGGGCTTCCGAAGCCAGATACCAATTTATGGCCGAACATGAAGCGGATTTTGACCGGATTTACGATGAACTGGTCAAGACGCGCACGCGCATCGCCCATAAGCTTGGCTACAAAAATTTCGTGGAGCTGGCCTATGTGCGGATGAACCGCACGGATTACAACGCCGAAATGGTTGCGAACTTCCGGAAGCAGGTATTGGAGCACATCGTGCCGGTGGCCACCAAATTGAAGGAACGCCAGCGCCAACGGATCGGCGTCGACCAGCTATACATTTACGACGACGGTTTCAGCTTCAAAACCGGTAATGCGGCGCCAAAAGGAGATCCGGATTGGATCCTGGAGCGCGGGGTGAAAATGTATTCGGAGCTGTCGCCTGAAACGAAGGAATTTTTCGATTTTATGGTTGAAAACGGCCTCATGGACCTTGTCAGCAAAAAAGGCAAACAAGGCGGGGGGTATTGCACGTATATCAGCAAATACGGCGCGCCGTTTATCTTCTCGAACTTCAACGGAACTTCCGGCGACATCGACGTTCTGACGCACGAAGCGGGCCATGCGTTCCAGGTATATTCGAGCCGTCATTTCGAGGTGCCTGAATATCACTGGCCTACGTATGAAGCAGCCGAAATCCATTCGATGAGCATGGAATTTTTCACCTGGCCATGGATGAATCTGTTCTTCGAGGAAGACACGGAGAAATACAAATTCGATCATTTGAGCAGCGCGCTTCTGTTCGTTCCTTACGGCGTGTCCGTCGACGAATTCCAGCATTTCGTATATGAAAATCCGGATGCAACGCCGGCGGAACGCAAGCAGGCTTGGCGCGATATCGAGAAAAAATATCTGCCTCACCGCAACTTCGGAGGCAACGATTATCTGGAACGCGGCGGCTTCTGGCATAAACAGGGCCATATTTTCCAATCGCCGTTCTACTACATCGATTACACGCTTGCGCAGCTGTGCGCTTTCCAATTCTGGAAACGCATGAACGAAGACTATAAATCCGCATGGGCCGATTATTTGAAGCTCTGCAAAGTCGGCGGCAGCATGTCGTTTGTAGGCTTGGCCCAATATGCCGGATTGAAATCGCCGTTCGAAGACGGCTGCGTAGCATCGGTGATCGGCGACATTGAAAACTGGCTGAATCAAGTAAACGACGAGGCCCTTTAATACTGGGTATGCATTGCCACGCCATACAACGAAAACGCCTGTCCTTCGACTCGAAGGCAGGCGTTTTGTTCATGCGGGCATAAAAGTCAAAGAAAGTCAAAGACAGTTAAGGTCAAAATCGTGAAAACCGGCTCTGTTCGATTCTAATCGCCTGATTTCTCCCGAAACCGGTTTTGCCCGATTGCCGAAGGAAGCATACAATAGAACTGTAAGATTCAGCGCCCGCCAAAGCGGCCGCTCGCAAAGTCAAGCCTGCAGGTTGCTGCTGATTTTGCAAAGTCATTAATCAAAGGAGGAACAAGACATGTTTGATTTGATTCCTTTCAATAGAAAAAGCGACGTATTTTTTAACAACATGATGAAATCCTTTAACGATTTGTTCGATTCCGTCGGCATGGCCGAGTTCGGAACAAAATCCTTCCGCGCGGACATCCGTGAAACCGAAGACGCCTATTATATCGACGCCGAGCTTCCCGGTTTCAATAAGGAGGATATCCGGATCGAGCTGAAGGATCATGATTTGACCATTTTCGCCAAACGCAACGACATCTTAGAAACGAAAGACGACGATCAAAAAGTGATCCGACGCGAGCGTCATTACGGTGAATTCGTCCGTCGATTCTACCTTGAGCGCGCGGATGCGGAGCAAGTGAAAGCCAAGCTGGAAAACGGCGTGCTTCAGATCGAGATTCCAAAAAGAGCGCAGGACGACGGGACGAAACGCATTCGCATCGACTGACAGGATGTGGACAACGACTTGACAAGTGCCAAGACAAGGATTAAGATGACTTAGAAATTGAATGGTCCTCGTTAGGTGAGGCTCCTATATAAACACAGGCCACTGCCCAGAAATATCGAAAGATACCTATGGGTAGAACAGGGATTGCCGGATTAAGGCTTTTCATAACGTGGCTAAGGGACGAAACGTCCCTTTACGTTGTATAGTGCCAAAACTCGACTAGGGGGAGACGAAGGTGTTATTAATATTCATGCCCTCTAGCTGTGTACATCAGCGGAGGGCTTTTTGCATGGAAAAGAAGAGGTTGGCACCAAGGGAACATTCTATAAACGTTTATACGTTTAAACTCTTCCTTACCCGGTGGAGTTTTTTATTTTTGTCACATTGTTGGCGGTTTGGCCGATGCGGAGGTGGGGATGATGGATATTCAAAAACGGAATCAAGTGCTGATCGTGGAAGATGAAGATCACATCAGACGTTTCATTTCGATCAATTTGGCAAACAACGGATTTGAGGTGAGCGAGGCTGCATACGGAGAAGAAGCGATGAGAAGCTTTCAGGCGAATCGCCACCATGTCGTTGTTTTGGATATTATGCTGCCTGATATGGATGGATTCGAAATATGCCGAAGGATAAGGGAAGAAGACCCCGAGGTCATTATCATCTTCTTAACGGCATCGGGGCAGGATATGAATAAAATCAAGGGGCTTGAAATCGGTGCCGACGATTATATCGTCAAACCGTTTAATCCGCTTGAGCTTGTGGCCCGAATCAAAGCGGTATTGCGCCGTACAGAGGTCTCTTTTAAGCCGCCGATCCAGGTGCTTCATTCCGGTCCCATCCGAATGGATATGCGTTCGAATATCGTCTTCAAACATGACGAACCTGTTGAATTGACGCCGAAGGAATTTCATATGGTACGGGCTTTTCTTGAGCATCCCAATACGGCGCTTTCAAGAGATGAATTGTTGAACCTCGTATGGGGCGAAGATTTCATCGGAGATCCAAAAACGGTTGACGTTCATATACGCAAGCTGCGGGAAAAGCTGGAGGATGACAGCTCCAACCCGCATTGGATCGAAACAGTATGGGGACTCGGGTACCGCTGGAGGAAGGACGAGTGAAAAGATGGGCATCCGAAAAAGATTGGTAGGAAGTTATTTTGGAGTCATTTGTCTCACGGTTCTTATTCTTGAAATTTTTCTCATACTATTCGTCAAATATTACTATTTTCATAACGTGGAGCGAATCCTGATGAACCAAGCGGAACTGTCCGCTTCTTTTTTTCAGCAGTATTTCGCTGGCGAAGATTTGGAAAAGCAATCCGGCCGCTTGCTGCAAGGGTTTGCCAGTCAGTCCGAGGCGGAGGTCCAAATCTTGGATTCATCCGGCCGGCTGCTGCGGGATTCCACTGGCTATCGGGTGGATAAGAGCATGGCGGAATACGCCGATGTGCAATCAGCGATTACAGGTCGGCCCGACACTTGGAAGGGAAATGATCCTATAACCCGGGAGCCGATTTTGGCAGTCTCTTTTCCTTTAAAAGCACATGACAAAACGATAGGGGTAGTCAGGTTTGTCACTTCTTTGACCGAAACGATAAAGACGGTAAGACAAATCGCCGTTTTGCTGGTCGGGGTCGGATTGCTCGTGCTTGCGATCGTTACCTTGCTTTCGCTGCTGTTGTCATGGACCATTACAAGATCAATAAAAGATCTTAAGCAGGCGGCGGATCGGATGACAGAGGGCGATTTCAGCATCCGGGTGCATAAGCGCTATCGGGATGAATTGGGTTCTCTCGCGGATACGTTAAACATGATGGCCGGCAGAATCGCGCAAAGCGAGCAGCTGAAAAATGAATTTATTTCATCCGTTTCGCATGAACTGCGAACGCCGTTAACTTCGATCAAAGGCTGGGTTGTTACATTGAAAGCAAATGGGGCGGGAAATGAACGGTTATTTCAAGACGGACTGGGTATTATCGATTCGGAAAGCGACAGACTTGCCCGAATGGTAGACGAGCTGCTGGATTTCTCCAAACTGGATAGCGGAAGAATAAACGTACGGTTCGAAGCCGTGAACCTTCCGGAACTGCTGCGTCACATCGAAAGGCAGCTGGCTCCTAGAGCAGCCAGGCAAGGGGTCACGCTGGAAGTACTCGCCGATGAGAATATGCCTGAGATCCAAGCAGATGAAAATCGTCTAAAACAAGTGCTGATCAATCTTGTGGACAATGCGCTCAAGTTCACGGAGCACCCGGGTCGAATCACCCTTCAAGTTTATCCTCATTCCGGGTACGCTGTATTGGCCGTCGAAGATACAGGTTCGGGCATCTCGGAAGAAAACTTGAAGAATGTAGTTCAAAAGTTTTACAAAGTCGATCCTCATGCCCCCGGCAGCGGGCTCGGCCTTGCGATATCCGAGCAGATCGTGAAGCTGCATCGCGGCAAACTTCACATCTTGAGCAGGCTGGGGCAAGGAACCAAGGTAGAAATTTGTCTGCCGATCGAAAATGATCGAAATTTAACGATTTGATAACCACTTTTTTGTCACCCGACGATAGAATAAAAATAAGCTTGCCAGCGAGGAGTAGGTGAACAAATGCCGAGAAGGTTCATCATTGCAAGTGTTATATTGACGCCTTTTTTATTTCTTGCAGGATGCGGCGTGCCCGCAACCCCGGTTGATCTGATCAGTCCCCCATTAGCTGTAACGAACCTGCAAACCGACCCTATCAGCCGCGACCTGGCCAAATTGCTGCCGGATCAAGCGCAAATATTGTCCCCTATGCAGGAAAAAGGCGGCAAAGATATTTCGTTCGGCGATCTTGACGGCGACGGGGTTGATGAAGCGGTCGTCGTTTTTCAGGTGAAAAACAGGACGGGCAAACTTTTAAAAGCGGCACTTTTTATGCAGCATAACAAAAAGTGGCGCATTGTCTCGGAAGTGGATGGATTCGGTTATGGTTTGGATGTTGCCGAAATTAAGGATGTCAACCATGACGGCCGTCCTGAGCTGGCGCTTGGCTGGTCGCTTGGCGACGCTGGAAACGGTCTTGACATTTACGGATGGGAGGAAGACAAGCTGAAACTCATCTCCAAAAAGGTGTATCAAGGCCCGTTAGAGCTTGATTAATACGCCGTTTTTAAGCTGCGGAGGTGTTTCATATATTGAATGATAAAATACGAGGTCGACCGGATTTTTTGCTGCTGTTTTTGACCTTCTTTCTGGTTGGGTTTGGCTTGGTCATGATTTTTAGCGCAAGTTATCCGGTTTCGATATCAAAACATCAAGGTCCGTGGCATTATGTCTTCAAACAAGGCATTTTCGCGCTTATCGGCTTATTTGCTATGTCCTTTTTTATGATTGTTCCTTATTCACGACTGAAAAAGGTTGCGCCGCTTTTGCTGCTGATTTCGCTTCTTCTGCTGCTGTTTGTGCTAATCGAAGGAGGAAACATCAACGGCGCAAAACGGTGGTTTTCCGTGGCCGGCTTTACGCTGCAGCCCTCCGAGTTCGTTAAATTAACAGTCATCGTTTATTTGTCGACGATCATAAGCCGAAAAGGCGAGGGCATCCGAAATTTTAAGCGAGGTCTGCTTCCGATCATGGCGGTCGTCGGCCTGATTATACTGCTTGTCCTGAAACAACCCGATTTCGGTACCGTGCTGATATTGACAGGCATCGCCGTCTCGGTCCTCCTCGTGGGAAATACAGACCTGCGCCATCTGCTGCTGCTCGGTATGGCTTTGATTCCCGTATTTGTGTACCTTGCCTTCAGCAAAAGCTACCGTCTCGCGCGGATCAGTTCTTTTCTCAACCCGTTTGACGATCCGCAAGGATCGGGGTACCAGGTCATCCAATCTCTATACGCATTCCAGCGTGGCGGGGTTACGGGAACAGGGATCGGCCATAGCGTGCAAAAGCTTTTTTATTTGCCGGAAGCGCATACGGATTTTATTTTTGCGATCATAGGCGAGGAACTGGGTTTTGTTGGGACTACTCTGGTCATGATTGCTTTTTTTCTATACATATGGCGCGGGTTTACGGCTTCGGTCAGATGCAAAGACGATCCGTTCGGATTCATGCTCGGGATGGGGATCGTCATGATGATTTTCTTTCAGTTCATGCTGAACGCAGGGGCGGCCATCGGCAGTTTGCCGGTTACCGGCGTACCGCTTCCTTTCATTAGTTATGGAGGATCATCGCTCATATTATGTCTGGCGTGCACCGGCATTCTGCTGAACATTTCGAGGGCAAATGCGAGAAGACGTCAAGAAACACGTTAAAATCGACAAAATGAGGTCTTCCTATGTTCAACATCCGCAACATTGCCAAATTGGACAAATCGACGCTGTTCGTTGTCCTCTGCCTTGCGTCCGCGGGCACGTTTGTTATTTACAGAGCCACTGCGGATACGCATTTAAAAGGTCTTCACTTGTATAATATTTATCTGTTTATCGCGTTTTGCATTCCGATGTTATGCCTTGCTCTGCTGGATTATCGCGTTCTTTTGGGCAAGATGTCCTATGTTTTATATGGAATCGGCATCGTGATGCTGCTTCTGGTTAAGATTGCCGGAGAAAATATAAACGGGGCGGCCCGATGGCTGAGCATAGGAGGGTTCCAGCTGCAGCCTTCCGAATTGGCAAAAATATCTTCGATATTGCTGATTGCTCATTTATTGGGGAAGCGAAATGGTCAAAAGCTCCGTTTATACCAGGATGTATTACCGATATGCGGCGTTTTTTTGATTCCGTTTGTTTTGATCATGAAGCAACCGGATTTAGGCACTTCCCTCGTTTTCCTGGGCATTCTGTTAAGCATGCTGTGGATCGGCAACATCCGTTCGTTGTATATGCTTGTTTTCATCGGAGTAGTCATTCTTGCCATTGGGACGATATTGTGGCTGTATTATGCCAATTTCGAGTTGTTGTCCAAAATCGTGCAGCCGCATCAATTGGCGAGAATCCAGACCTTTCTGGATCCCGCCAGCGATCCCGATAAATCTTGGCATGTGAAAAACGCGATGAAAGCCATCGGTTCGGGCGGATTGGACGGCAGCGACGGCTCGTACGTACGAAGAGGTTTTATCCCTTATGTGTATTCCGATTCGATTTATGTCGTCATCGGGGAGGAATTTGGCTTTATCGGCTCTGCGGCGTTGCTTTTGTTGTATATGCTTCTCGTGTACCGAATGGTGCATATCGCCATGGAAAGCAGAGATTATGCGGGTTCCTATCTTGTAGCCGGTTTTATCGGGATGCTGGTCTTTCAGGTTTCCGTTAACATCGGTATGCATATAGGCATTTTGCCTTTGACAGGTATTTCACTGCCGTTCATCAGTTATGGGGGCAGCTCGTTGCTGACCAATATGATTGCGATCGGCCTTATTTTGAGTGTTCATGCCCATAAGGATGAAAAAGATATTATGAACGTTTGATGACCAAAAAGGACCATTTCGAATGTGTCCTTTTTTCTGTGATTTTTCATATTTTATCCTTTTCAGGAATAGACTTGTCTCACGAACTCTTTTATTTGATGCCCCGTTCCTTGACCTGCTTTTTGATAATCATAGAAATTTTAAGGTTGGAGCGAAGTTCATCCATCCGATGATCGCAAGACTAAGCTCCGCTAAACGCGGTTTGTCTTCCGCGAAAGTACGCCGATAGATGTTATTCTTATCATTGAATGAGGGGGAGAAGGATGAAGGACCCCATATTTGCCGGCAGAACGGCCATAACCGGAATCGGTACGAGCATCCCGCCGTACAAATTGGAACAAGACAAGGTTTTTCAGAAGATTGAAGATTCCTGTAAATATCATTCGGATCTTATGCGATGGGCCCGGAGAATCTTCAGGCAAAACGGCGTCGAATCGCGGTATACGGTTGAACCGGATTTTCTGCGGCCGGCCGGAGAGTGCCGCTATCTTCCCGATGGGCCGGGTGTACCGGTTCCAACGACGGCGGAGCGGATGGGCAGCTATGAACGGGAATCCGTTCCTCTCGCCGTTCATGCGGCGCGGGAAGCGATGGCCGATGCCCGGATTCACCCGGAAAACGTAACCCATCTTATAACGGTCAGCTGTACCGGGCAGTTTCTGCCTGGACTGGATTCCATATTGCTTCAGGAATTGGGGTTGTCCATGCGCGTGAACCGCATACCGCTCCAATTTCAAGGATGCCATGCCGGACTTAAGGCGATCCAGTTGGCCAGGAATATCGCGGAAAGTATGGAGGAGCACACGGTGCTCGTCGTCTGCGTCGAACTTTGCACCATTCATTTTCAGCCGCCGACCTCTCGCGATGCGCTGTTCGGGGCTTCTTTTTTCGGCGATGGCGCATCGGCCTGCGTTATCCAAGCCGCCTCAAGCCGTCAGGAGAACGTATTTCTCCTTGGACAAGGCCATTCCGTGCTTGTGCCGGATTCGCGGGAAGAGATGATCTGGCGGGTTGGGGATCATGGATTTGACTTATACCTGTCTCCGGCGATTCCTAAGCTGCTTAAAAGTTTTTTGCGGGAAGAAATCCAATTTCTGCTTGACGATCGGGAGCTGCCGTTTCTTTGGGCCGTGCATCCCGGGGGAAGAGGAATCGTTGACGCCGTGCAGGACATATTTGCCCTGAACGACGCACAGGTTTCATTCAGCCGCAACGTTCTCAAGCATGTCGGGAATTTATCCTCCGCCACGATATTATTCGTATTCAAAGAAATGAAAAACGAGCTGGTCAAGCAGCGAAAAGCACAAGCCGAAGGAATCTCGCTTGCATTCGGGCCGGGATTGACGGCTGAACTTCTGGCATTTACGTATGCAGCCAAGAAGGAATCGCCAGAGGAATCAAGGAGCGAAAGCATGTATGTTTAGGGCGCTGTCCAGCCGTTCGGCAAAAGAAGAATATATGGACGATTTTGCTGCAGGCGGGGAAGAGCTTACGGAAGCGCTTCGCCATCTGCGCAGATTAAACCGGATCTTCGCAGCCTCCGGGCCGATGTTAAACGGCGTTAAGGAATTATGGAGATGCTCGGGCCGTCCGGACCAGCTTCACCTCATGGATATCGGTGCAGGATCGGGGGAAATGAACCGCCGCATTCTCCGCTGGGCGGATCGAACGGGAATCCGCATCCGAATCACGTTGGTGGACATGACGGAAGAGGCATGCCGCGAAGCTGACCGAATTTTCCAAGATGAGCCGCGCGTACGCGTCGTTCGGCAAAATGTGTTCGACATCGGGCATGCCGCAGCCGATATGCTGATTTGCTCGCAATTTTTGCATCATTTTCCGGATGACCGGCTGACGGAAGTGGTGGAACATATGCTGAATTCTTCCAAGCTCGGCATCGTCGTCAGCGACATTCATCGCCATTGGGTCGCCTGGTCAGCCGTTTGGCTGGCAGCACGCCTAATTTCGAAAAACCGGTATATCCGCCATGACGGACCGCTTTCCGTTGCGAAAGGCTTTCAATCCCGGGATTGGGAGCGTTTAAGATGTTCGCTGAAGCAGCAAGGAAGCTACCAATTAAGATATCGGTGGAAGCCTTTGTTCCGATACCGTGCCATCATTATGAAGGAAGATTCATTGCCGGAAGTTGAATAAAAGAGGGAGGTAGGTGGAATGCCGGACGCGATCGTCATTGGAGGTGGACCGGCCGGAAGCGGTCTGGCCATCCGTCTCGCACACCGCGGTTGGGAAACGCAGCTGTTTGACCGCCAGCGTTTTCCGCGGCATAAAGCCTGCGGCGAATTTCTATCACCGGAAACGTTAGGAATGTTCAGGGAGCTTGGCGTGTACGATCAATTGGAAGCGCTGCAGCCCGGAAAAATCACGAATGCGCGCATCGTGTTCAGATTTGGCGGCGTCGTTGAAGCCAAGCTGGAACGGCCTGCATGGGGACTCAGCCGATATGCGATGGATAAGATTCTGTTAAAGGCGGCGGAAGAAGCGGGCGTACGTGTGCATACGGGAACTTCGGTATCCAGCATCGCCTCCGATGCGGAAGGCTTTCGCGTTGGTACGCGCACCGGCGGCATGTCCGCAATTTCCTATTCCCGAACCGCATTCGCGGCCTGGGGCGTACATCCCCGCGCGGACCTTGCCGAGAGAAGCCTGGATCGGCGCGAGAAAAAAGCCTATATCGGGCTTAAAGCCCATATCAGCGGGATACGGCTCGACGCGTCCGTTGAGCTTTATTTCATTCACAAAGGATACATCGGCATTTCGCCCGTCGAAGGCGGAAAATGGAACGTCGCGGCATTGCTGCCGCTGGACGGGATCCGCAAAAAAGGAAGCTCGGTCCGGGAGCTGCTGCAGGCGGCTGCAGCGGAAAACCGGCTTCTTGCGGAGCGGCTTCACGGCGGCGTCCTGATTCCGGATACGGAAGTATCCACCGCGCCGGTCTATTTGTCCTTCAAGCCCCAAGCGTGGGGGATCGTTCCGCAGATCGGCGATGCCGGCGCGATGATTCCTCCGCTTTTTGGTGACGGCATGTCGGCCGCGCTCCGCTCAGCCCGCAGATGCGCCGATTACGGTGATCTATATCTGCGAGGCGACATCACGATGGAAGCATGGAAAGCCGGTTATCTTCTGGATATGCAAAAGGAATACGCCCCTATTTTGCAATGGGGACGATTGCTGCAGACGCTGGCGAACATGCCGGTCGTGCCGCGTTTGTTTACGGCGTGCGCGCGTTTGTTTCCGCAGCTTGGCCCTTATGTGGTACAGGCCACCCGGATGGGCGGCAAAACGCCTCTGTCGAGTGGGAACGATGCGTATGGGTGAACGGTTACATCTTTTCGTATATCGCCATTCGGGTGCGATCGTGGCATGCTGGACGGCGATTTTTATTATGTTCGGCTCGTTTTCAGCGATGCTTCCATCGGTTGTCAAAGGGCCGGGATTGTATACGCGCGGATCGGCGTACGAGGTGCAGCAACTAATAAAAGACAGGTTCGGAATGCCGGAGGATCCAATCATCGTCGTTTTCGAGAAGCAAGGAGCCGTTTCCGATACCCGTTTTTCGGCTGTCGTCCGGAGTACATTGGAAAAATTGGGCGGTTTGCATGGAATGACCTTCATGATGTCACCGCTTGAACACGATGAGCTCATGGTACGTGATGCGGCTTATGCGATGCTGGGTTTTGACCCGTCTTCAAATGGTCGGGACGAGATAAAGCAAATTCGGGACCGACTGCCCCGGTACGAAGACATTTCCGTTGCATTAACGGGAAAAACGGTTGTTCAAGAGGATGTCAACCAGGCGAGCATGGAAGATTTTGAACGGGCGGAGCGGTTCGGCATTCCTCTGGCATTCCTCGTATTGCTGTTTTCGTTCGGCGGTTTTTTCTACGCGCTCATGCCGGTCCTTATGGGATTGTTGTCCGTCTCGACGGCGATGGGTTTGGTTGCGGTTCTGGGGCGCATTTTTGATTTGGAGCTATCCAATTTCGTTCTGAACGTCATCCCGATGACGGGTTTGGCGCTTTGCCTCGACTACGCATTTATTGTGATCAACCGTTTTCGTGAAGAGTTGGAGAAGGAAAGTCTTGAAAAAGCGCTGCAAACGGCGATGCGTACGTCTGGGAGAGCGGTTTATTTTTCGACTGTGTGCGTCTTGTGCGGACTGGCCGCCGTGGCGTTGATTCCGATGCCGATGTTCCGGAGCGCGGCTTTCTGCGCCATGTTGACCGTGATTCTGGCGGCTGCCGTAAATTTGAGCCTGGTGCCGGCGATGCTGCTGCTCTTTTCGCCATGGCTCAAGCGGAAACGTTTCACGCGTGCTTACCATTCTCGGAGTTATAAGCTCTGGGCATTTTGGGCCGATATCGTCATGCGCAAACCCGGCAGGATGTTGGTTGCGGCATGCTGTATCATGCTGCTGCTTGTTTTACCTACATTCCGGTTGACGACAGCCGTTCCCGATGCAAGTTCACTCCCGCCCGGGACGGCATCGAGGGAAGCGGATGAGGCGATCCGGAATCATTTCCGGCAGAATGGCGTTTCGGAGGTGCTGCTTGCGGCGCAATCCGCCAACGGGAAGTTTACTTCGGAAGAATGGAGAGAAATCGCGGGATGGATAAAGCAAATACAAAACGACTTGTCGGTTATGAGCGTTAAACCGTGGCCGGGAAGCTTCCAATCGAACTTGAAATCATCCGCCAATGCGACGGCCCTTTTTCGCATCTCATTAATGGGGGAACCGGGATCATCGGAGGTAAACGAATGGCTGCGGGTGACGGAAAACAAGGCCAAGCAAGCGGGACTTCGCATAGAATTGGGCGGGGAGGCCAAGTCCCGGCAGGAAGTGGTCGATGCGATTGCAGACGTTTTGCCCAATATGCTTTTGTTGATCGCAGGCACCAATGCGCTTGTTTTGTTTGCGGCGTTCCGGTCGGTTTTGATCCCCCTGAAAGCCATTCTGATGAACATGCTCAGCATTGCGGCCTCGTTTGGCGTATTGGTGATCGTATTTCAAAGCGGATTCGCCGGGCAAACACCTGAAAACATCGCGATTATGGTCCCGGTCTTTGTCTTTGGTTTGGTTTTCGGCGTGAGTATGGATTATGGGGTGTTTTTGCTGTCGCGGATGTCGGAAGCGTTTTGGGAAAAGGGAGATGTCGTCGCGGCGATCAGGGAAGGACTGGCTTCTACCGGCAAGCTGATCACGGCGGCGGCGGCCATTTTGATCGCCGTGACGCTGCCGTTTGCTTTTGGCAAAGTGGAGGGGGTCAGGCAGCTCGGCGTCGGAATCGCTGCGGCGGTTTTTATTGACGCGACGCTGGTCCGTCTGCTCATGGTGCCGTCGTTGATGAAGCTGCTGGGGCATTTCAATTGGTGGGTGCCGCGCTGGTTCCGTTCGCGCTGAACGTTCGGCGGCACCCATGATGGGAATGACCGATGATCTATTTGCGCAGCAGTACTTTATCGATCAAATGGTCGGAGCCTTTTTTGATGATCATTTTCGCGCGCTCTTTCGTAGGCAATATGTTTTCATGCAAATTTTTGGCGTTGATGTCCTGCCATATTTTGGCTGCAGTATTGATCGCTTCTTCTTCCGAAAGGGCGGCGTATTTATGGAAATACGAGCGCGGATCCTGAAACGCCGAGTCGCGGAGCAGCAGAAACCTTTCGATATACCATTTGCGGATGTTCGTTTCGTCCGCGTCGATGTAAATGGAAAAGTCAAAGAAGTCGCTGACGAAAAACGGTTCGCGGGTGTTCACCTGCAGGACGTTGATCCCTTCGACGATCAAAATGTCCGGCCGATCCACCAACTGCGTGCGGTCGTTTAACACGTCATAAGTGAAATGGGAGTACAACGGCGCCTCCAAGGCCGGTTCACCCGACTTGACGCTGCTGATGAAATGCATCAGCTTGTTGATGTCATAGCTTTCGGGAAAGCCTTTTTTGTTCATGATGCCTTTGGCTTCCAGCACCCGGTTGGGATAAAGGAATCCGTCCGTTGTGACGAGATCCACCTTAGGATGCTCAGGCCAATGCGACAAAAGAGTTTGCAGCAATCTGGCCGTCGTGCTTTTGCCGACGCTTACGCTTCCGGCGATGCCGATGACAAACGGTGCTTTGGTGCCGGGGACGCTCAAAAAAGAATTCATTTTCGATTGAAGCTGCATAAAGGCGGTGACATATACATGGATAAGCCGCGCAAGCGGCAAATACACCTCGGAAACTTCTTCAATCGCAATTTTTTCGTTTAAACCCTTTAATTTTTCGAATTCCTCTTCCGATATGGTAAGGGATGGCAGATCACGGGACAACGCCCAGGATGTCCGGTCAAACTCAAAGTATGGGGAATATGTATTTTTCATGATCGCTCGCTTTCTGTCCGGCCTGGAAGGGCGGGCCCGCGCGTCTTGTATTTCATCGTCCTTTTTCGGGGGCCGGGCTTGTCTTTAACAATATACGTCAATCCGCCATTTTTGTTATACTGTTTGTGACGGAAAATTCACATTTACTATCTTATCAAATAAACGGCGCCGGAAAAAGCATATCTTTCAAGAAGGAATCGGGCAAACGTACAGGAATTATATTTAGGATCGGATGCGGAATCGCAAGACCAAAGAGACTAGAGAGATAAAGACGGGTGATGATCACGAATGGACATAGAAAAACAACGATTGTCGATAGAAGCTGCGAGACTTTACTATCAATCGGACTTCAGTCAGCAGGATATCGCGCAGCGGCTCGGCGTATCCCGTCCGACGGTATCGAGGCTGCTGCAGTTCGCGAAGGAACAAGGGTATGTCAGGATCGAAATCGTGGATCCGCAGGAAGACTCGCACATGTTATCGAAAAAGCTGGAGCAAAAATACGGCCTTGATACCGTCCAAGTGTGTTATTCGCCGTTGAATACCTACGAGGAGATTCAAAAGCATATTGCTAAACAAACCGCGGATTACCTGCATGAAATCGTCCAGGATAAGGATATTATCGGGGTAACCTGGGGAACGACGATGTTCGCGGTCGCCCGGCAGCTGCAGCCCAAGAGCGTAAGGGGCGTCGAGGTCGTGCAGCTGAAGGGAGGCGTCAGCCATTCCCATGTCAACACGTACGCTGCCGATACGGTGAATCTATTTGCCGAAGCCTATCAGACGGTGGCGAGATATCTTCCGCTGCCGGTTATTTTTGACAATATTGCCCTGAAGCGCATTGTCGAGGAGGACCGGCATATCAGCCGGATCATCGAGCTGGGCAAGCAGGCGAACATTGCCGTGTTTACGGTCGGAACCGTTAGAGAGGACGCGCTGCTTTTCCGGCTGGGGTATTTTACCGATGAAGAGCAACATCTCCTGAAAAAAAAGGGGGTCGGAGACATCTCCTCCCGTTTCTTCGATAAGGACGGAAATATTTGCAGCGAGGAAATCAATAATCGAACGGTCGGGATCGATTTGCAGGAGCTGCGGAAAAAGGAAAAATCCATCCTCGTCGCCGGCGGGCAAAGCAAGGTTGACGCGATTCGGGCCGCGCTCGCAGGGAAGTACGCGAATATTTTGGTCACGGATCAATTCACTGCCCAATCCCTTCTTGTATAAAGAATGCAAAATCTGCCATAGGTACATATGGCAGATTTTTTTTGCGCAAAATAGGCGGGTAATTCCACTTCTTCCGTCATGAACATAATTTCAAGACAGTGTTTACATATGTTCTGGCGAGTGTTATGATAGGTCTGCAGCAACGAAAGAATGATAGAAATTTTGGGTAATTATTGTTGAAGGAGATGACATGATGGCAAATCTTGCAGGTATGATCGATCATACGTTGCTTCGCGCGGATGCAAGCCAAAGCGAAATCCAAAAACTGACGGAAGAAGCGAAGAAATACGAATTTGCTTCCGTATGTGTAAACCCGACATGGGTTAAATATGCTGCCGAACAATTAAACGGCACCAATGTGAAAGTGTGCACCGTCATCGGTTTCCCTCTGGGAGCGACGACTTCGGCCGTCAAAGCGTTTGAAACGCAAAACGCGATCGAAAACGGCGCCACCGAAGTGGATATGGTTATCAACATCGGCGCATTGAAGGATAAGCAGGACGCTTTTGTTGAACAGGACATTAAAGCCGTCGTTGATGCGGCCAAAGGAAAAGCGCTTGTTAAGGTCATTATCGAAACCAGCCTTCTTACGGATGAAGAAAAAGAGCGCGCTTGCCGCTTGTCCGTGAAAGCGGGTGCAGACTTCGTCAAAACTTCCACCGGATTTTCCACGGGCGGAGCGACGCCTGAGGATGTCCGTTTGATGCGTCAAACGGTGGGTCCGAACATCGGCGTCAAAGCCTCGGGCGGCGTGCGCAGCCTTGAAGACATGAACAAAATGATCGAAGCCGGCGCCAACCGGATCGGAGCAAGCTCCGGCGTGAAAATCATGGAGGGCGGACAGTCTACGTCTTCTTATTAATACGGCTGACGGTTTCAATCTTGCCGGCCGTAAAGCGGAGATAATTGGATAAGCCATGCTCCGCTTTTTCATGAATGCTATGGAAGCGCTTTATGAAAATAACTTTTCAACGCAGGCATCATAAGAATCTTTAAACTAAAATCAACATAGGGAGACAGCCATGAAATATTTGATTGCGGTATTAGGTTTACTCGTTGTGTTCGCACTGTCTTTTGTTGCCAGCAATAACAAGCGTGGCATTCGTTATCGTCCGTTGATCATCATGGTTATCCTGCAACTCATTCTGGCGTTTATTTTGCTGAATACGGTTGTCGGAACCGCGCTGATTAAAGGATTTTCGGATATTTTCAAAAACTTGCTGGATTTTGCCGCGGAAGGCATCAATTTCGTGTTCGGCGGTATTGCCAACGAAGGGCAAGCTCCGTTCTTCCTGAACGTGCTGCTGCCGATTATCTTCATTTCCGCTTTGATCGGCATTTTGCAATACTTCAAAATACTGCCGCTGATCATTCGGTTCATCGGTCTCGTGCTCAGCAAGATAAACGGCATGGGCAAGCTCGAATCCTACAATGCCGTTGCTTCGGCTATTTTGGGACAATCCGAGGTCTTTATTTCCGTCAAAAAACAGATCGGCTCGCTGCCGAAGCATCGTTTGTATACGCTTTGCGCATCCGCGATGTCGACGGTCTCCATGTCGATCGTGGGCGCGTACATGACCATGATCAATCCGAAATACGTCGTGACTGCCCTCGTCCTGAACTTGTTCGGCGGCTTCATTATTGCTTCCATCCTGAATCCATACCGGGTAACGCCTGAAGAAGACGAGCTTCAAGTGCAGGAGGAGTCGGAAAAACAATCGTTTTTCGAAATGCTGGGAGAATATATCATGGACGGTTTCAAAGTCGCGATTACCGTGGCGGCGATGCTTATCGGTTTCGTAGCGCTGATCGCCATGATCAACGGCATCTTCAACGGTATTTTCGGCATTTCCTTCCAGGAACTTCTCGGTTACGTCTTCGCGCCGTTTGCTTTCGTGATGGGCGTGCCTTGGAATGAAGCGGTGGAAGCCGGCAGCATCATGGCAACGAAGATGGTATCCAACGAATTTGTCGCCATGCTGGATCTCGGCAAACATACGGCAATGTCCGCGCGGGCCGTCGGCATCGTATCGGTGTTCCTCGTATCGTTTGCGAACTTCTCGTCCATCGGCATCATCGCCGGCGCAGTGAAGGGATTGCATGAGAAGCAGGGCAATGTCGTGGCCCGTTTCGGCCTGAAGCTTTTGTACGGCGCGACGCTCGTCAGCGTGCTTTCCGCAACGATTGCCGGAGTGTTTTTGTAAAAACAGATGCGTTATACTCATAGATGAAGGAGTGATCATAAATGGCAGACTTTAAACGCGTACATTTGATCGTAATGGATTCGGTAGGGATCGGCGAAGCGCCAGACGCCGCCCAATTCGATGATTTCGACGTCGATACGCTCGGCCACATCGCGAGAGAACGGAACGGTCTGAACATGCCGAACATGGCCAAGCTCGGCTTGTCCAACATTCGGGAAATCCAAGGCGTCGAAAAGGCCGGCAAACCGCTTGCCTACTACACGAAGATGCAGGAAAAATCCGCAGGCAAAGATACGATGACCGGACACTGGGAAATTATGGGCCTGTATATCGATACGCCGTTCCGCGTTTTCCCTGACGGTTTTCCGGATGAACTTATCAAGCGCATCGAAGAAAAAACCGGACGCAAGGTCATCGGCAACAAGCCGGCAAGCGGTACGGAAATCATCGACGAGCTTGGCGAAGAACAGATGAAGACCGGAGCGCTGATCGTCTACACATCGGCGGACTCCGTATTGCAGATCGCCGCGCATGAAGACGTGATTCCGCTCAAAGAGCTTTATGAAATCTGTGAATTTTGCCGCGAAATCACGTTGGATGATCCGTACATGCTGGGCCGCATCATCGCACGTCCTTACGTGGGCCAGCCGGGTTCGTTCAAACGTACGGCCAACCGCCACGATTACGCGCTGAAGCCGTTTAACCGCACGGTGATGAACGAGCTGAAGGACGCGGGCTTTGACGTCATCGCGCTCGGCAAAATTTCCGACATCTATGACGGGGAAGGCGTTACCGAGGCGATCCGTACGTCCTCCAACATGGACGGTATGGACAAATTTATCGCGACGATGGACAAGGACTTTACCGGCCTCAGCTTCCTGAACCTGGTCGATTTCGACGCGCTGTACGGACACCGCCGCGATCCGCAAGGGTATGGCCAGGCGCTTGAGGATTACGATGCGCGCCTGCCGGAAGTTTTCGCAAAAATGACCGACGACGATCTGCTGATCATCACCGCGGACCACGGCAACGATCCGACTTACCGCGGTACGGACCATACGCGCGAATACGTGCCTCTGCTCGTCTATTCCCCGCGTTTCAAAAACGGCGGAAGCGAGCTTGCGCTGCGGAACACGTTTGCGGACCTCGGCGCCACCGTGGCCGACAACTTTAAAGTAACGATGCCGGAATACGGCACCAGCTTCCTTAAAGAGTTGAAATAATCGACGCATTCCTATCAAATACCTGTCGGGAGGACAAATTCATGAGTACACATATTGGAGCAAAAGCCGGCGATATCGCCGAAACGATTCTGCTGCCTGGCGACCCGCTTCGGGCGAAATACATCGCGGAAACGTATCTGCAGGATGTGACCTGCTACAACGAAGTGAGAGGGATGCTTGGTTTTACGGGGACATATAAAGGCAAAAAAGTTTCCGTTCAAGGCACGGGCATGGGGATTCCGTCCATCAGCATTTACGTGAACGAGCTGATCAACGAATACGGCGTCAAAAACCTGATGCGTGTCGGCACCTGCGGCAGCATGCAGAAAGACGTTCATGTCCGCGACGTCATTTTGGCGCAGGCGTCCTGCACGGACTCCGGGGCGAACCGCCATTATTTCGGAGGATATGATTTCTCGCCGATCGCCAGCTTCCAGCTGCTGAAAACAGCTTACGACAAAGGCGTAGAAAAGGGACTGAAGCTGCATGTCGGCAACGTGTTCAGCTCGGACATTTTCTACCGCGACGACAAATCCGTCGTTGAAAAGCTGATGCAGCACGGCATTCTCGGCGTGGAGATGGAAACAACCGCTTTGTACACGCTCGCGGCCAAATTCGGCGTCAACGCGCTTACGCTGCTCACCGTCAGCGACCATCTGCTGACAGGCGAAGAAACAACGGCGGAAGAACGCCAAACGACGTTCAACGACATGATGGAAGTTGCGCTCGAAACGGCAATCACGCTGTAAGTTATCATAATTATTATCCTTTGAAAGAGAGGCATTGCTACCTATGAGAATGGTCGACTTGATTGAAAAGAAACGTGACGGCGGAGAATTGACAACGGAAGAAATCAATTTCATCATAGAAGGCTATACGAAAGGGGAAATTCCTGATTACCAGGTCAGTGCCTTGGCAATGGCGATTTTCTTTAAAGACATGACCCAGCGGGAGCGCGCCGATTTGACGATGGCCATGGTCCATTCCGGCGATACGATCGATCTGTCCGAGATCGAAGGGATCAAGGTCGACAAGCACTCCACGGGCGGCGTTGGCGATACGACGACGCTGGTGTTGGCACCGCTGGTCGCCGCGCTTGATATTCCCGTAGCCAAAATGTCCGGCCGCGGCTTGGGCCATACCGGCGGAACGATCGACAAACTCGAGTCCATCGAAGGTTTCCATGTGGAAATCGAACGCGAACAGTTCGTTGAACTGGTGAACAAGCATAAAATCGCGGTCATCGGCCAAACCGGCAACCTGACCCCTGCGGACAAAAAACTGTACGCGCTCCGTGACGTAACGGGCACGGTTGATTCGATTTCCCTGATTGCCAGCTCCATCATGAGCAAAAAAATCGCCGCAGGCTCCGACGCGATCGTGCTTGACGTTAAAACAGGCGCCGGCGCGTTCATGAAAACGGTCGACGATGCAAAGGCGCTCGCGCATGCGATGGTCAGCATCGGCAACAACGTCGGACGCAAAACGATGGCCGTCATCTCCGATATGAGCCAACCGCTCGGTTTTGCCATCGGGAACTCCCTTGAGGTGAAAGAAGCCATCGACACGCTGAAAGGCCAAGGGCCAAAAGATCTCGAAGAACTGTGCCTGGCACTCGGCCGCCAAATGGTGTATCTGGCGAAGAAAGCCAATTCGCTCGAGGAAGCGGAAGAAATGCTGAAGGAAGTCATCCGCAACGGAAAGGCGCTTGAGAAATTCAAGGAATTTATCCGCAACCAAGGCGGCAACCCGGACGTGGTGGATCATCCCGAAAAACTTCCGCAAGCGAAATACCTCATCGAAGTTCCTGCGAAAGAAGACGGCGTAGTAGCGGAAATCGTCGCCGACGAAATCGGAACAGCGGCAATGTGGCTTGGAGCCGGACGTGCTACCAAAGAATCGGAAATCGATTTGGCCGTCGGCCTCATGCTGAACAAAAAAATCGGGGATCGCGTGAAGAAAGGCGAATCGCTCGTCACGATTCATGCCAACCGTGAAAACGTGGATGACGTCATGAACAAAATCTACGAAAACATCCGCATCTCCGACCATGCCGAAGCACCTGTATTGATTTACGGAACGGTGACGGAATAAAATCCGGTATAATTGCTATAAAAGCTGCCCATATGGCCTTGATGGCCGGGGCAGCTTTTTTATATAGCGCAAATCAAATTCGGTTAGCTTTGTTTCCGGTTGATTATCCATCAAAAAACGTCGCTGCCAAGGACACATTATGAATAGGCGGGGTTTCTCGAGAATAAAGGGTTGTGCGATAAATTGGGCCTTGTACTTCCTTATATGTGCAAAAAAGGATTGGAGCTTTCGCTTCAATCCTTTTTACTCTCTGATACTGTTTTATCCCATGTTCAACGACGGAATCGACGAAAGCACGTCATAGTAGTCGGTAGTAGCGCCAATGGCCATCAGGGCGATAACCAGAATAACGATAATGATGCCGTATAACGCGGTTCCGATAATGCCGCACACGAGCCCTCCGATGGCTAGGCCGCGTCCGCCTTCTTGTCTCTGCTTGATTTCCTTAAAGGAGAGGCAGGCGAGAACGATGGCGATAATGCCGAGGATGAGGCCGACGTACGGGATCATCAAGCTGAGAATGCCGAGCACGAGCGCTGCGATCGCCTTGCCGTTCGTCTTCGGCGGCTGCATCGGCGGCATTTGTTGATACTGGTTAAACTGACCGGATGAATATGGATCCAAAGAATTGTTCCTCCTCAAATTGAAACTATATGTATGAAAGATATCAAACATTCAGAACTATTATACCCAGAAAAAAGGAGATTGACCATGCAAAATCCCTATTTTTATTCGACAATATTTGATTTCTTGCACAAACCATGAAAATTTCATTTAGATATGAAAGTTTTTACGCATTTCGGAAGGAGAAACATGCTTATATTTTTTGAAAGAACGGCTGAAATAATAAATATCTTTAAAGCCCGTCGATAACGCGATTTCGGAAATGTTCATGCGCGAGTTGCGGAGCAGGTATTCTGATTTGTTGATCCGCAGCGTATTAATATAATCCGTAATGGTGCGTCCGGTCAGCTCCTTGAACAGCCTGCTGAAATGGAACCGGCTTAGGCCCGCGAGCCCGGACAACTGGTCGACGCTAAGATCCTCCGGGTAATGCTCTTCGATATATTGAAAAACGGGCGTAAAGCGCTCCAAATTTTTCAGCCGCTGCTGGTCTTCCTCCGTCGACAATTTATTCGTTCCGTAACGGCGCAGCAAAATGGTTAAAATGCGGTACAAATAGGATTTGATCGACAGCTCGTAGCCGAGTTCGCGCTGGTTCAGCTCCTGGATCAGGGAAGAAACGCAGCTGATGATCTCGGCATCGCCGGTGATTTTGCTGGCGAACAAAATCCGGTTTTGCGAAATCGGCGTGATGAATTTGGTTTCGATCGCATCGATCGAGTGGCTGTGCAGCAGCTTGATGTCTATGATCATCGCATAATAGACCAAATCGTCGCATTGGCTGACCCCGTAATGAAGATCGTTGCTGTTGATGACCACCAGATCCCCTTCGCTAACTTCGTAAGGAACGGAATTCAGCTCGATCATCGCGGACCCTTTTGTGAAATACAGGAATTCGAGATGATTGTGCCAATGATGGTTAAACAGCGTAATTCCGTATTCTTTGGCGGTCGTATGGTGCACTTTGATCGGGAAGAAGCGGTTGGGCATATCCATCGGTTCTAAAAGTGAAAGGGGTCTTTCCATATCGGTCACCTCAAAATCGCACAATTATACAAATAAACAGCAAGGCTCTGCATGGCAGACGAATCTAGAAATATTATAATTCAAAGTAAGAAAAACATCTATCAAAGTACTTCAGCGAGGCCGACCGCATCATACAAAATAAACCGCCGAAGCGCTTCGCAAAAAGTATGAAAACGAGTAAAAGGAGCGTCGAATTCGAATGAGCAAAATCAAAGTAGGGATTATCGGTGCGGGTTCCATTTCCGAATCGCACATGAATTCGTACCAAAAAAACCCGGATGCCGAAATCGTGGCCATCTGCGACCTGAACGAACAAAGAGCGAAAGCGGCCGCACAAAAATACGGCGCAGCGCACACCTATACAGATTACAACGAGCTGCTCGCCAATCCCGACATTGATGCCGTCAGCATTTGCACATGGAACAATTCCCACGCGGAAATCAGCATCGCTGCGATTAAGGCAGGCAAGCATGTTCTGGTGGAAAAACCGCTGTGCCGCACCGTTGAAGAGGCGTTGAACGTGCAAAAAGCGGTACGCGCAAGCGACAAGCTGCTTCAAGTCGGCTTCGTTCGCCGGTATGACCCGAACATCGGCATGCTGCAGGGATTTATCCAAAACGACGAGTTCGGTGAGCTTTATTATGCAAAAGCTTCGATTTTGCGCCGCCTTGGCAATCCGGGCGGATGGTTCGCGGACAAGGAACGCTCCGGCGGCGGACCGCTGATCGATATCGGCGTTCACGTCATCGACCTCTGCTGGTACATGCTGGGCAGACCAAAAGTGAAATCGGTTACAGGAAACGTTTATCATAAGCTTGGCAACCGCTCGAACGTCAAACATTTGTCCTTCTACAAGGCCGCCGATTACGATGCAAACAAAAACACGGTCGAAGACCTCGCAAATGCCCTTATCCGCTTTGAGAACGGCGCATCGCTGATGGTGGACGTCAGCTTCTCCCTGCATGCGAAAAAGGATGAGTCGGCGGTTCGCCTCTACGGTACGAAGGGCGGATTCGAAATCGATCCGGAAGTGGTGATCGTGACCGAAAAGAACGACGTCATGGTCAACATCGAACCGCAAATCGATTACAAAGGTTTTAACTTCGCAGCCGCGTTCCAAAACGAAATCGATCAGTTCATCCTGAACATCCAGAACAACAGGGAGCCGATGAGCCCGGTGGAAGACGGATTGGAACTGATGAAAATATTGACGGGCATTTACGAGTCCGCCGAAAAAGGAGTCGAAATCCAGCTATGAAAGTGGGAGTAAGCACGTACAGTTTGTACCGTCCCGTGCATGAAGGGAAAATGACGATTCTCGAGGCCATCGAAAAAATCGCGGAAATCGGGGGAGAGCACGTGGAGATCGTGCCGATCGGTTACTCTCTGTCCGACAATCCCGAACTGACGGACCAAATCGTGGCCAAAACGAAGGAAGTCGGCATCGATGTTTCCAACTATGCGATTTACGCCAACTTCGGCGTCGACAGCGACGAAGAAATCGCCAAAGAGATCGAACGCGTCAAAAAAGAAGTGGACGTCGCCGCCCGGTTGGGCGTCAAGCTGATGCGCCATGACGTCGCAGGCCGCAGCGACACCTCCATCAAGCAGTTTAACGGGGAGCTTCCACGTCTGGCCGAAGCATGCCGCCAGGTTGCGGATTATGCGGCGCAATACGGCATCACGACAAGCGTCGAAAACCACGGGTACTACATTCAAGCTAGCGACCGCGTGCAGGCGCTCGTTCAAGCCGTGGACCGCCCGAATTTCAAAACGACGCTCGACGTCGGCAACTTCATGTGCGTCGACGAGGATCCGGTCATTGCCGTCCGCAAAAACCTGCCGTTTGCGTCCATGGTGCACATCAAGGATTTCTACCTGCGCCAAGCATCCCAGGATCCGGGCGAAGGATGGTTCAAAACGGCTGGAGGCAATTTCTTAAGAGGAGCCATCGCCGGGCATGGCGACATCAACCTGCGTGAATCGATCCGCCTCATCAAGGCATCGGGTTACGACGGATATCTGTCCATCGAATTCGAGGGCATGGAAGACGCGGTACAAGGAACGCGAATCGGATTGGAAAACGTGAAACGCTTCTGGAACGAAGCATAAACATACAAATTTGAAAGGAGTCAAATCGATATGAACAATAAAATCGGCGTTATTGTAGACAGCTTTCGCGCAGGCGTTAGGGAAGGGCTGCAGCGGGCCAAAAAGGTCGGAGCGGACGGCGTTCAAATCTATGCGGTAAGCGGGGAAATGGACCCGGCAAACCTCTCTGCGGCGCAGCGCAAAGAGCTGAAAGATTACATCGCTTCGCTTGGCTTGGAAATTTCCGCGCTTGTCGGCGATCTGGGCGGTTATGGTTTCCAGGATAAGAGCGTAAACGCGGAGAAGATCGAAAAATCAAAGCGGATTCTCGATCTGGCCGTCGAGCTGGGCACTTCCGTCGTGACGACGCATATCGGAATCGTGCCTGAAGACCGGAACAGCGAAATTTACCAAAACATGCATGATGCCTGCGAAGAGCTGGCTTCGTACGCGACAAGCATGAACGCCTATTTTGCGATCGAGACCGGTCCGGAGCCGTCCGCAAGATTGAAGGAGTTCCTTGACGGGCTTGGGTCCAAAGGCGTTTCCGTCAACTTCGACCCTGCCAACATGGTTATGGTTACGGGCGACGATCCCGCGCAAGGCGTATACAACCTGAAGGATTACATCGTCCATACGCATGCCAAGGACGGCATTCGTTTGCGTGAAGTGCCGGCCTACTACATTTACGAATCCCTCGGTTATGACGCGCCTGTGAACGAAAACAACACGTTTGTACCGGGCGAAGGGCAATATTTCCGCGAAGTTCCTCTCGGCGAAGGCAGCGTCAATTGGACGGAGTACCTGAAAGCGCTCAAGGATATCGGATATACCGGATATTTGACGATCGAACGCGAAGTGGGCGAAGATCCGGAAGCGGACATTTCCAAAGCGGTACAATTTTTGAAACAGTTCAGAGGTTAATGCGAAGCGTTTTACGGCGAAAACAGTGGACGTGTTGCGGATTATTCCGCGGCGCGCCGCTGTTTTTTTGTTCAAACCGAAATATGGAATACTACCCTAAAAGGGCAAGGCAAAAATTGGACTTGATATGAAACCAAATGGTTGTATATAATAAAACAGAAATGAAACCAAAAGGTTTCGCATCAGAATGTCAGTCAGCAACGTCGCCGTCGATGACCGGTGGTCCGCGCTGCGTTTTCGTCATATCGACTTTGTCAAATCCAAAAAATAATCCGGGAGGAATAAGACGATGGAAACCGTAAAACCAGGGGCTATGCCCGATATTCGTTACACCGGCGTATTTAAGGCGCCGATTCAAAAGGTATGGAAGGCGGTCGCTACGGCGGATGGCCTGTCGGCATGGTTTATGCCTAACGATCTCGAGCCTGTCGTAGGGCATGAATTCCACCTCAACGCGGGACCTTACGGGATGTCTCCATGCAAGGTGACGGAGGTGGACGAGCCTTACAAAATTTCGTTCCGCTGGGGAAAGGACTGGACGCTGAGCTTTGAATTGAAGGACTTGGAAGGCCAGACCGAAGTAACGCTCATCCATTCCGGCTGGAACGAGCATACGCTGACCGAATTCGGACAACCTCATCCCGTTATTCGCGGCGTGATGGACAAAGGCTGGTCGGGTCTGCATCAAAAACTGGGTGCATACGTCGAGGGGTAACCATGGGAGAACCGCAGGCCAAACACGACGTGTTTCAGGCGATTGCCGATCCGACGCGCAGACGGCTTCTGAAGCTTCTGGCCGATCAAGAAATGCCGGTGACGGTCATTAGCGGCCATTTTCCGATGAGCCGTACGGCGGTGTCGAAGCATCTTCGCATATTGTCCGAAGCGGGATTGGTAAAGGAGAGAAGGGTTGGAAGGGAAAACAGGTACCGGCTCGATCCGGAGCCACTGCAGGAGATTAAACAGTGGTATGCCTACTTCGAACGGTTCTGGGAAAACAAATGGGCTGCGCTGCAGCATTTCGTGGAATCGGACGACCCGGACCAGTAAAGAAAAACGTTCATAAAAACGATAAAAAACCTCGCATGAACCAAGCTGCATTCCTTGTGTCGGGAATACGGGCTTCCGGACATCCGGCCCGGATCAATGCGAGGTTTTCTTTTTGTTTTTAAGCGTATAAGCGCATTTTTTGTCGCCTTGTGCCAGGCATTCGGTACGTACCACTTCGGCCCCCAGCAGCGATTCGAACATTTTCATTTCGCAGGTGCAGGCGTGGTTGTATTTTTTGGCGATTCGCGATATCGGACAGTTGTATTCCAATAACGCATATTCATCTTCGCTGTTTTGTTCAAGCTCGACCATATACCCGTTGTCGTTCTGGATTTCAGCCAAAATGGCGACCTTTTCGCCAAACGATTTGCCCTTCATTTTGGCCGCATGGTTCTTTTGGAGCGATTCGCTGCGGCGTTCGAACAATCGGTCGACCATCGCCGAACCCGCGTCCAATTCAAGCTCGCCAAGAAGGTCCAACGTCAGCGTATGGTATTTGTTCGGGAAAAAGGACTCGGCTTGATCTGTCAAATGATAAATCGCCGTAGGCCTGCCCATCGGCTGCCGAATCGTTTTCGATTCGATCAAACCTTCTTTCTCCAGCGTGTTGATATGCCTGCGCACAGCCATGCTCGTAATCCCGATGAACTCGGTAATCTCCTTGGCACTGAGCTCCCCTTTGGTTTTCAGCAGCTGCAGGATTTTGTCCCGGGTTGAAATATCCAGTTGTTGGTTCATTTTCATCACCGCCTGTTCTGCTTTTTCCTTAAGCTCTGGTGCAAAGTGCATAACAGCCTGCCGACACGGGGATCAACAGGCTGCAACCACTCGAAATGTATCGTTTGTTTATCGAATTATCTGTTTTTGTAGAAGTTTTCGGCTTTTTCGATGTATCCTTTTTCTTCTTCAGGCAAATCCGCGTCGTAATATACCGCGCCGACAGGGCAAGCCACTTCGCATGCTCCGCATTCGATGCAAATGTCGGTGTCGATGAAATACTGATCCGGACCTTCCTCGATGCAATCTACTGGACAAACATCCACGCAATCGGCCGCTTTTTCATCGATGCAAGCCGAGGTAATAACGTATGCCATTTCTTTCACCCTTTCTGTTTAGTTCGCATTTTTGCTGTTCATAATTTTTGATGCCATATCCATAAAAATATGCCACTGTTCGCTGTTTTCGTCAAACAGGGTCGAAGCCGCATCGGCGCCATCCGGCGTATCGGCTGATTGAATCGGGATCTCCGCCAACAGTTCCGTGTTCAGCTCTTCGGCAAGCTTTTGCCCGCCGCCGCGGCCGAACAGATAATGGCGTCTGCCCTCCGGATCCTTAAAATAGGACATATTTTCGACGACGCCAAGAACGGGGTGGTTCGTCTGCAGCGCCATTTCGCCGGCTCTGGCTGCAACATGGTGCGCCGTCTTATGAGGCGTAGTCACCACGATTTCGGCGCATTGCGGAATCCGGTTATGGACATCGAGCGCAACGTCGCCGGTTCCCGGCGGCAGATCCAGGATGATATAATCCACGGAGCCCCATTCCACTTCGTTCAGGAAGGTGCCGATCATTTTTCCGAGCATCGGGCCTCTCCAGACGACGGGTTTGTTGCCTTGGACGAAAAATCCCGTCGAAATGACCTTCATGCCGTGGCTTTCCACGGGAGCGATCCGGTTGCCCTGCTTTTGCGGCAGCTCCTTGATCCCGAGCATTTCCGGGATGCTGTGTCCGTATATGTCGGCATCGATGATTCCTACGCGGTTGCCTTGCTTGGCCAAGGCTCTGGCCAAATTGACGGTAACGGTAGATTTTCCGACGCCGCCTTTACCGCTGGCCACGGCAATAAACGTCACGCCGGAACCTTCGGATAGAAGCGGGGAATTCATCAGCGTCGGGGCACGGCGCACCGATTTGTTAAGCTTAATAGCTATAATATCATTTTTTTCTTCATTTGAAATCGTTTTGAAGCGTATGTGAATATCGGTAATTCCTGTCTTTTGCACCGCACGGGTGATTTGCTCTCTAAGCTCCTGCTCCCGGGAAACGGAATCGGGGGGAAGGAGGACGGTCATGGCTGCACGATCCTTGTTCGTGGTAATATCCCGGATCAGCCCGATGTCCGTGAGCGGCAGCTGGTGCTCTTCGTCTTTAATATGGGCGATGGCCGCGACCAGATCTTCTTTCGTCAAATGTTCTCACCTTCAATCCACTTCGATCTTTAACACAAAGTATGTCCATTATATCGCAAACCTTTACCGGATTCGCTTGACTGTACCATGCCTGCATGTAATGAAGCCAAGGAAACCAAGGAAACCAAGGTTTGAAAAACCGCTTGGAACGACCGCGCGCACAATTCAGGACACGGTAATTGTAGAACACGCAACGAATATAGTCAACATATATGTATAAAAAGTAAAACAATATTCATGATCCGTACTTGACAAAGGGTTTAAAGGATTATAATAATTAATATACATTTATGTATACTAATTAGAATGGCTGCGATTGGCAAAAGCGCCGTTCATGAATATGGAAAAGCCGCCTGTCCGTTTTTATGTATTCGGGGATGCGGCGAACATTCCTCATTTCCGGAAGGAGGCTTTATTTTTTTATGAATTCAGACCGCAATAAAGGCGCTGAAACGCAGCCGGGAGAAACGGCGCGGCGGCCGATATCCTACTACGAGCAGATGGGCGGGGCGGAGACGATACGCGCCATCGTTGAAGCGTTTTACCCGAAAGTCGTTGAACATCCGCTGCTTGCTCCGTTGTTTCCGGAAGACATTCGGCCCGTTATGGAGAAACAGGAAATGTTTTTGACGCAATATTTCGGAGGGCCGCAGCTTTATACGATGAAAGAAGGCCATCCCCGCATGAGGGCAAGGCATATCCGGTTCCCGATCACGCCGGACCGGGCGACCGCTTGGCTTAGCTGCATGCAGCAGGCGATGGACGAAGTCGTGGAAGACTCCGCGCTGCGCGAGCAGATGATGGAGCGTCTGGCTATGACCGCATATTTCTTCGTAAACACGGACGAACAAGAGGCCGATATGTAATTTTTCGCTATACAAGCTGCGTTTTGGACGGATATGGGAATAAGATAGGAAGTGTAAGCAACTTAATGTAACGGCAGAAAACGGCTGAAGGAACACTCCCGTTACCGGCAAAATAAAGCGAACATCACCATAGGGGCATTGCCAAACCGGATCCGTGGGATCCTTGCATGTTGCGGCGCCTCTGCATGAAAAGGAGACTGCCTTCATGAAGCTGGTTGGAATATCAGGTGCGATTATCGGCAGCAAAACCGCCATCGTCGTACAAAAAGTATTGGAAGAAGTCAGAAAACTGGATCCGGAAATCGAAACCGAACTGCTGGACATGAAACATTACGATGTCCAATTTTGCGACGGGCGCGATCCGTCCGCGTATACGGGGGACACGAAAAAAGTAATCGATGCCGTCAGCTCCAGCGATTTTTGCCTGATCGGCACTCCGATTTATCAAGCCTCCATGTCCGGCGTGCTCAAAAATCTGTTCGACTTGATTCCGCAGTCCGCGCTGCAGCAAAAAGTCGTCGGATTCGTGGCGACGGGGGGAACCTATCAGCATTACCTCGTCATCGAGAACCAGTTGAAGCCCATCGCCGGCTACTTCAGATCGTACGTTGCCCCCGGTTACGTCTATGTGCATGACGATCACTTTAATGAATTCAAGGAAATCCATGATCCCAACGTGCTGGAACGGATCGAAAGACTCGCCGCAGAACTCGTATTTATGCAAAAACGCCTAAAGTCTTAAAGACTGACGGTTTACATAGCTTTTACAATGAGGATTTTGCAAAATTATGAATTAGGAACGAATGGCCTGATCAATCAGTTGATCAGGTCATTTTTTGTCGTATAATGAAATAGTAGATTCATAGATTTGTAGATGATAATGTCGAAACAAAGGGATTTTTTTCGGGGAACAAGCTTAACATGGGGAGAGATGCTCGTTTATGCGTAAATATATCGTTACCTTTGCGGCAGCCGTTTTGATCGTCGCGGGAGGTTTTTGGGCATGGGGGAAAAACCAGGCTCCGGCAGCGGATGGCGGACATGTTGAAAAACCGCCCGCACTGGCACAGCGACATTCGCAGGAAACGCCGACGACCGTTCTGGATGGACAAAACGACGGTTCGGCTTCATCGGAAAACAATCCTGAGCAAGATAAGGATCAACAGCCGTCCGGCAGCGTGGGCGGTCAGGACAAGCCTGCCAAACCGGCCAAACCGGCTGCAGATCAGTCAACACCCGCAAAAAACACGAACACGGGAGCGGCGCAAAACGGAAAGCCCTCCCAAAACGCTTCCTCCGACAAGACGCCAACGGGCGGCAAATCGGCCTCGGGGACGGGGAACGGCAGCAGCAAAACGGGTGGAAAAGGTTTTACCAATATGTACAGCGTAGAGCATGTCGTATCCAATCCGAAGAGCATCGAGGTGCTGGTCAATAAAACGTACAGGCTTCCGGAAGGATATGTCCCGCCGGATCTTGTCTACCCGAACGTGCCGTTTATTTTTTCGGAAAAAGTGGATAAACGCAAAATGCGCAGGGAAGCGGCGGCGGCGCTTGAGAAGCTGTTTGCGGCTGCGAAAAAGGACGGGGTCGAGCTTGCGGGCGTATCCGGTTACCGGTCGGAATCCCGGCAAAAGACGCTGTATAACAACTACGTCCAGCGCGACGGCGTTAAGGCGGCCGACACGTACAGCGCCCGCCCGGGCCACAGCGAGCACCAGACCGGGCTGACGATCGACGTATCCGGGATCACGGGCAAATGTGCCGCGGAAAGCTGTTTTGCCGGCACGAAAGAAGCGAAATGGCTGGACAAACACGCGCATGAATATGGATTTATCATCCGTTATCCGGAAGGCAAAGATGCGATTACGGGTTATAAATATGAGCCCTGGCATCTGCGGTACGTGGGCACCCGTATCGCGAATGAAATCGCGAGCCGTTCCACGACGTTGGAACAATATTTTGGCAGTGCGGTCCCAGTATCCAAATAAGTTTTGGCCCTCTTCTAGGAAATATTGAAGCGGACGGAGTCGTTAAACAGGATTTCCGGCATGCGTGATGCACGCCGGAGTCCTGTTCTTTTCATTTGCCTTTTTTCCGAGGGATGTGTACGATTTATAGGGGACATTGTCCAATCCGGAACGGAAATGAAAAAATGGATTCCGATACATTATGTGAGATGAAAGGTCGTGCAAACGAATGAATTCCGATATGAACATTAAATTGACTTCTCTTTCGAGCAAAGGGGGCTGCGGCTGCAAGATCGGCCCGGCCGACCTAAGCCAGGTGCTTCGGAACCTGCCTCCCGCGGAGCCGAACCCGAACTTGCTCGTCGGCCTGGACACCAGCGACGACGCCGGCGTATACAAGCTGAATGACGAATTGGCGCTCGTGCAAACCCTCGACTTTTTCACGCCGATCGTGGACGATCCCTATTCCTTCGGGCAAATCGCCGCGGCAAACGCCATCAGCGACATTTACGCCATGGGGGCAAAACCTTTAACGGTATTAAATATTGTCGCATTCCCGATTTCCACGCTGGATAAACGGATCCTTTCCGAGATTTTGCGGGGAGCGGGGGATAAAGTGAAAGAAGCGGGAGCAACGCTTGTAGGCGGCCATTCCATCGACGACAAAGAGCCAAAATTCGGTTTAGCGGTAACCGGACTGGTCCATCCTGATAAAGTACGCAGCAACGCCGGGGCGAAGGTAGGGGACAAGCTGATCCTGACGAAACCGATCGGTGTCGGCATCATGACCACCTCCATCAAAAAGGACCGCCTAACGGCCGAAGAAATTGCCCGTGTAACTCAGGTAATGTCGACCTTAAACAAAACGGCAGCCGAAGTGATGGAAGGTTACGACGTTCATGCTTGCACGGACGTGACGGGCTTCGGCCTGATGGGCCACTCGCTCGAAATGGCGAAAGGAAGCGGCGTAGAAATCCGGATCCGCAAGGATGACGTTCCCGTGCTTCCTAGAGTGCGCGAACTGGCGGAAGAGGGACAGGTCCCGGGTGGTTCCAAAAACAACTACGAGCATGTGAAGGACAGCGTTCGTTTTCCGGAAACGATGGATCAAATCGACCGCTGGATTCTGTGCGATGCCGTGACTTCCGGGGGGCTGCTTATTTCCGTGGGCGCGGACGAAGCGGAGAAACTCCATGCAGAGCTCGTCAAAGCGGGCGTCGAGGCCAACATCATCGGCGAGGTTACGGCAAGCGGCAGCGGACAAATCGTGATCGAATAAGGAGATTTCTATGTTCCAGGACATTTCGATAGAAAAACTGAATGAACTTCGCAGCAAAAAAGAAATGACGGTTATCGATGTGCGTTCTCCTTCCGAGTTCGCGGAATCGACCATTCCGGGAAGCATCAACATTCCTTTTTTTACCGATGAAGAACGGGCCGAAATCGGGACGTTGTACAAGCAGGTCAGCGTACAAACCGCCAAGGAGCGCGGCCTCGAGATCATGTCCGCCAAGCTGCCCGCGTTCGTCAAAGAGTTTGCGGAAATTCAGGGCAACAAGGCCGTCTTTTGCTGGCGCGGCGGCATGCGCAGCCGGACAACGGCTACCGTGCTCTCCTTGATGGGGATCCATGTATACCGTTTGGACGGAGGCTACCGCGCTTATCGCCGCTGGGTGGTCGAAACGCTGGGGAGCCTCGAATTTTCACCGGAGGTTTACGTGCTTCACGGTTATACCGGCACCGGCAAGACGGAAATTTTAAGAGCCTTGAAAGACAAAGGATATCCGGTTATCGACCTGGAAGGACTGGCGGGCCACAGGGGATCGATCTTCGGCGAGATCGGGCTGAAAAGCCATAATCAGAAAACGTTCGACGCGCTGTTGCTGGAAGAGCTTCTGCGTTACAACCATGAGCCGTACATTTTGATCGAGGCGGAAAGCAAGCGCATAGGCAAAGTGGTTTTGCCGGAGTTCCTGATCGAAAAGAAGGAAAAGGGCACCCACATCCTGCTGCAGGCGCCGACGGATTTGCGGGTAAGGAACATTATTCAAGATTACCGGCCGGCGGATCATGCGGAACAAAGCCTCAATGCATTTAAGCAAATCAAATCGCGCATCCATACGCCGATCGCCCAGGAAATCGAAAGTTGCCTGCTGTCCGGCGATTACGCGCGCGCGGTGGAGTTGCTGCTTTCGTATTATTATGATCCGAGATATGCCCATACGGCGTCTTCCTACGGGGAAGAATTCGAAAAATTAAAGCCGATTTCCTTCGAAACGATTGATGAGGCCGTGATGCTTATCGAAGAGCGCCTGCGGGAATTGTCGAAATCGGAGTCGACGGAGCGAAAGGTTCAGCCGGGCGCATAATTTGGCTGAATATCGTTTATATACCGAAAAAGAGAGCCGGCGGGCTCTCTTTGTTTATAGTTATATTTTGCAGCGGATCAAATTCCGACCGGAATGCCATGCACGTTGATCATGCCCTCGCGCTGCTGAGGGTATTCCAGCGTTTTGGCCACCTCAGTCGCGCATCGGCTCGGGCTGTAACTATCCTTGGCGGGGGAGTCGAAGCGGGAAGGCTGGGAGCCTTGTTCCAAGCGGAGCTGTTCGCCATGCGCCAGCTTGCGCAGCCACTCTTCCAGAACGTTTTCGTTCTGCAGTGCTTCCCCGTATCCGCGTTTGACGAAATATTCGCGGTTCATTTCTTCCTGACCGGGCAGCGACTCGCAGAACAGCATCGGCAGACCTTTGGCCAGCGCCTCGGTGCAGGTCATTCCCCCCGGTTTGGTGATCAAAAGATCGGAGGCGTCCATCCATTTGCTGATCTCGCGGGTATGGCCCAGGAGCACAATGTTTTCATGCGCGAATCTCGGGTCGTTTTTCAATTTATCCAGCAGCTTCTGGTTGCTGCCGCAGCAGAATACGAGCTGGACCTGGTCTTTCCAACGAACGAGCTGCTGAACGAGACGATGGTTTGACACGAGTCCCCATCCGCCTCCCATCACCAGGACGGTCGGCATGTTTTTGATGTTCAGCGCGTTCCGGACGCAGGTTTTGTCTTCGGAGGACCAAAAGTCCGGATGGACCGGTATGCCGGTCACTTTGACGTTTTCCGGATATACCCCGCGGTCTAGAAGAAGCTGGCGGACGGTGTCGGTGGAGACGAGAAAGCGGTCGACTTCCTTGTTGATCCATGAAGCGTGCGCGTCGTAGTCCGTAATGACGGTATACAACGGAACATTCAATCCGGCAGCCTTAAGTCTGGAAATGATGTTGGTCGGAATCGGGTGCGTGCTCACGATCAGGTCCGGACGCAAATGCTCGATGACCTCTGCGGTGTGATGATAAAATATCCGGTGCAGCGCCATGGTGGTCAGTTTGCTCAGCGGTTTATCGTGCTGCTTGCGGTAGAGTAAACCGACAAGACCTGGATTGGTATGAATGGTCAGACGATATGCGGAAATGATCCAGGGAGCGACGGTAGGGTTCAAAAACGAACCCAGTTCAATCACCTTGGCTTGAATGTTGGGGTTCATTTTTTTCATGCCTGCGGCTAACGCGTATCCGGCCTGGGTATGCCCGCTGCCGAAACCTTCGGATAAAATCAGTACTCTTTTCTTGCGCATATGATCACCTTCGATCTTATATATTGGATGCCATTCGTAAAAAGGCAGCTTATGTTCTAACGTTAAGTAACCCTGTGAATGCATGCGGCGTTCAGCCCTATGCTTGGTCGCAATATTTGATTAATTTAAGTGTATGACGAATCGATACGGGTCCAAAACGGACCGCGGACTGGTTTCATGCTGGACCAAGGTCGGGGGAACACTGCCTGTTCGGGTTGTTCTATGTAGTTAGACGATGCGCAAAAAGATAACCATGCAAGGTTATTGAAATTTTTTCGAAAAGAAAGCAGCGGGCATGAAAATCGGTTGTTATTCTACTAATAATAGATTATTAGGGAATTTATGTCTGATCAAGAGGGCAAATGATGCAAAATATGAAAAGCGGGACGGCAGCACAAGGAAAGTTAACATCGTTAGTCTGCCGGATATTGCTGGTCCCCTTGAATATAAGCCTTAGGCGAATACGGCAAAATCTGCGGGAAACAAGGCACTGCCCGATTTGAGTTTACAGGCCTATCGTATGCGTCGTATTTACAGCATGTAAAAATACAATCAAATCATTTGCGGAAATTTGGAAAATAGCCATACTTTCGCGTATAAACGATTTGAAGCCTTCGGGGACAAGTATTACAATATATTATAGACATGATGTCTAATTATATATCCCATAGGAGGAATTGCGATGAAGCTCCAAGACAAAGTTGCGGTAATTACGGGTGCCGGTTCGGGCATGGGAAAAGAAATGGCGCTGTTGTTCGGGCGTGAAGGCGCCAAGCTGGTCCTTGCGGATATCAGTCAGGCTTCGCTTGATCAAGTCGTTGCGGAAGTGAAGCAATACGGGGGACATGCGGTCGGCGTCGCCGCCAACGTCGCTAAGGAAGAAGACGTTCAGAACATGATTGAAACCGCTGTCAATACGTATGGTTCGCTGGATATACTGGTGAACAATGCAGGAATTATGGACAAAATGACACCGGTTACGGAATTGACGGATGAGCTGTGGGAACGCGTCATTGCGGTGAATGCGACGGGACCGATGCGCGCGATTCGCAAAGCCCTCCCGATCATGATCAAGCAAGGCAAAGGGGTTATCATCAACACGGCTTCGGTTGGCGGATTGTACGGTTCACGCGCCGGGGCGGCTTACACCGCGTCCAAGCATGCGGTCATCGGCTTGACCAAAAACGTGGGCTTCCAATACGCCGATGCAGGCATCCGCTGCAACGCGATTGCTCCGGGAGGCGTAGAGACGAATATTATGGCGGATGCGGGTGACATGAACCCCGAATCGCGCGGATTGAGAAAAGCCATGTCCGGCGCCGGATTCAACCCTCGAAACGGCAAACCGGAGGAAATCGCCAAAGTCGCGCTTTTCTTGGCTTCCGACGATTCCAGTTTCGTGAACGGCACGGTGATCACCGCCGACGCAGGCTGGACCGCATACTAATTATCATTGCTTCGGGTTATCCGTGAATCATCAAAAATAGAATGAAGGCGGGGTTCAAACGTCGGGGTAGGCAACTGGTCAGGAAGCAATAAAAAAAGCGCCGTCGTCCGTGCCTTTACGGCACCACGTTCGGCGCTGCTCCGCTTTTTTGTTCATGACGACTTGCGTCATCGGCTTCCGGTTCCAAGTGATTCGTCCTCCAAGCACCGGCCCTGCTTCTCCAGTCCGTGCGGATCTCGCGGACATCTTATTCCGTTTCTTCATCCTAACATCGCTCCTTGTTATACATGTTACGTTTCCAGCATAAAACATTTTAAACATGAACTCAAGCAAACTGCGTAAAATGAAATGGTATGCTATAATTATTTTGGTTTTATATGGAAATCATGGGAGGTTGAAAGGATGAAGCGCCACAAGTCCAAGAGACAAGCCCGTACGGTTGTTTCCGCCAACAAAGTAGCCAAAACCGTCATTGCCGGAACGATCGGGCTAAGCCTGCTTCAAATCCCTGTCTGGGCGGGAGCATCGCCGGAATCCATATCCGGAACCGGAACGGCGACGGCAAAGGAGAGTCCGGCTGCGCCCGCCGGCGCAGCTACAGGGGAAAAAGCAAAAATCACCAAAGAGGAAGCCGCGAAAAAAATGATCGCCTTGTTTCCGGTTTTGCAGGAAGCGAAGCTGCAGGATACCGAATATTCGGAGGGGATGAACAATCCCGGCACCGAATCGGTATGGATGCTGACATGGACGGTGACGAAAGGAAACAGCACCTATTCTTTTACAACCGGTGTGGATGCCGTTACGGGCGATGTGCTTAGTTTCTATCAACCGGAGTATTTGTCCCCCGATAACAAAGCCTATTATCCTCCTGAAATCAGTAAAGCCCAGGCCGAAAAAGCAGCCAAGGATTTTATCGCGCAAGCCGCCAGTTCGGTTAAAGTCGATGACCTCGTTCCCCAGGATGGAGCCTACTATGGCAGCAAAACGTTGTTCGGACCGGTCACCTACAATTTCAGCTATACCGCCAAAGTGAACGGCATCCCGTCCGATGCCGAAAATTTCAATGTCGGCGTCGACGGAAGAGGGCGAATCTTCAGCTACAACCGGATGTCCACCGTCAAATCGTATCCGTCCGCCAAGCCCAAGATCTCTTCATCGGAAGCGGTGGAGTCGTTTAAAAAGGATCTGTCTCTTACGCTCGCCTACGTGCCTTTTAACGATGTGTTTAATCAAGCTAATATCAAAAAGGATTGGCGATTGGAATACATACCCGCTCCTTCGTTGACGTCCATGGACGCGGGAACCGGGAAAAGAATCAATCCGCTCCTGAATTCGGATACGCCTATTCCTCAAACCCTTGAGTATACGGCGCTGCCTGCCGGCAAGGATTCCTTTAAAGCCCGCCAAGGCGGGACGCTGTCCTCCAAAGAAGTACTTCAGCTGTATGGCGATATCGCTCCTTCAGGAAACGAATACTCGCTTTCCTCCTCGCTCAGCAGTTATTGGAGCGGGACAGGGAAGCAGGTTTGGAATTTGAACTGGTATAAAAAAACCGGGGCGGGAATGCCCGGCGATAGCGTGTATATGACGGTAGACGCGGAAACGGGACAACTGCTCAATTACAATATTAACGAATTTCCGATCTATCTGAATGTGGACGAAAAAGCCCCGGCAAATTCGAAAGCGGGCGCAAACAACAAGGCTCCGGCCATTTCCGAATCGGAGGCGCGAGAAAAAGCGTTCGGGCTTGTCGGACGCTTCTACCCGGATGCTGCCCGGACATTAAAACTGTCGAACGAGTCTTCCGTGGATCGGACAGACGGCAAACCGAAGTACAGATTCGTGTTTCAGCAATTTTACAAGGATTTGCCATTGTACAACTATCAAGCAAACCTTGTGCTCGACGGCAGCGGTAAAATGATTTCCTATAACGCAAACCTGCCGCTTTCCTCCCAAAACCTAAAGGAGCTTGATGCATTGGCTGCGAAAGTGAAGCCGGAAGAAGCGGCCCAAACGTATCGGGATGCTTTGGGAGCGCAGCTTATTTACGCTTCGACCGGCGGTTTTTACACGGAAAGCAAATTCGTGGAGCCCAAAGTCCTGCTGGCTTATATGCCAACCTTTCAAGGCGAACGGAGATTGCCGTTCATTAACGCCGTTACCGGAAAAAGCGAAATCTATGCTTACCCGTCCTCCCAAAACGGCGAAGCCGCGGCCGTTCTTCCTTCGGACGCCGCTTCGCATGCTGCAAGCAAGGATCTTGCGACACTGCTGGAATACGGCGTGATCGCGCCGGGAAATGACGGGCTGCTGCATCCGGATGCGGAGCTGACTTACGGCGATTTGCTGGTGATGATCGCAAAAGGGGTAAATCCGGGATCCAACTATTACGATCCGGGCCGTCTCGGAAAACAATTCAAGGATGTGCCGGCCGATAGCCCTTATGCCGAAGCGGCCCAGTTTTTCGCGGACCGGGGCTGGCTTCCGGATACGTCTGGAGAGCTTCGCCCTGAACAGAAATTGACGCGGGAGAAGCTGGCCGAGACGATCGTGAACCTGCTGAATTACGATAAATTGGCCAAGTTTTATGACGCGGATCCTCAAGTCCTCGCTCTGTCCGATGCCGGATCCATCCAAAATAAAGGGGTGGTGAAGCAGGTCATTCAACTCGGGCTGATGTCCGCCAAAGACGGCAAGTTCGAGCCGGGTAAAACGGTGACCAAAGCCGATGCCGCTCAAGTGCTCGTGTTGTTGGCTCACATGCAAGGCAAGGTGGATTCCCCAATCGTTGGCTACTAAACCCATCGAATCCGACTGCGGCATACGGCAGCCGGATTCTTTTTCAAATGTTCGATTTTCGTGTGGCGCGAGATGATGGCGGAGAGCTGGAAAGGGCAATGACCGTTCATGTTTTCATGATTTTATCTAGTCCGGAGGTGGGCTTTTTGGCTACTCATACTCAAAAATCCAAATCCTTGTTATGGAGCGTATCCGCCGTTGCGCTGGCGCTGATCGTTTACAGCTTGGCCGCTCCGCCGCAGAAACAAGCGGAAGCGCCGTCTTCCGGCGGCGAGCCGGTCCGCGAACAAGAGGGCGGCACGATTCAAACGGCCGCAGCCGACACCCTTAAAACCGATTTCGGCTCCATCATCTACGGCGCCGATGATCGCGCGATCAACCTCGTTTTGGATTTAGACCGGTTACAATACGACCAAGTAGGGATTACATTCCTTGGCGCGGACGATAAAGGCGTAATGTTCGGGGACATGATTAGCAGCGTAAAAGTTGGGCATGTTGATGATGAGACGACTTTTGTGCCGGTAAACCATAAGCTGGTCCTCTGGACACAGTTGCCGATCCGTTTTCTCGGGGAAACCCGCGAAGGCTGGCTCGAAATGACAGACAAGGAGAGCGGAAAATCCTTATTTAAAGAAAAGCTGTCGTTCCGGTAAAGAATTTTGGGAAGGGTGCCAAATGAACCTGCATCGAAAGAATGTGAATGCACAACCATGATTTCGTTTGTCCTGACGTTAAAACGGCTGTTAAGCGGCCTGTTTCATGTTTTTCATCATAAAAGGTTCAGGGTTTTGTTCGTGGTGATCGTGTTCATGCTGTTGTCAGGGACGATTTTTTATTCGCGCGAGGAAGGACTGCCTGTGTTGGACGCCCTGTATTTTTGTATTGCCACCCTTAGCACGTCGGGCCATCCGAGTTTCGTTCCTCACACCACATTCGGCAAAATTTTTACGATGCTGTATATCGTCGTCGGCACGGGGCTGTTCATGGCGCTGTTGAGTTACATCGCATACGGTGTCATCAAAAGCAGCCAACGGGAAGACGATAAGGAGAAGGATCAAAAGAAACAACATAACGGCGGGAGGAACGGACGATCGGAAGAGAGCGTTAAGGAGCCGGATCAAGCATGAATTGGATATGAAGGGCGCCCGTCTTTGTTCTAACCATTCAAAAAATGATGGGGCAAGATGCTCAGATACGAACGGACGCCATGTGGCTGAGGCGAAGAGCTTATTCCCAAGGAAAATCGATGGTTAAGTAATTTGCGAATTTTTTGCTTTCTTCCCTGCGATGCTTGCGCATGTCCGCCCGGCGGGGCGCCGTCTCGTGAAGCCGGATTTCCTCTTCCGTCTCGGGTATGACCTTCGGCACCGGAGCCGGTTTTTTATCCTCACCGATCGCTACGAACGTCAAAAACGAAGTTGCGGCGATATGGCGCTCACCGGTTCTCAGATCTTCGGTAATGACCTTTACGAACACTTCCATCGAACTTCTTCCCGTCCAGGTGACGTACGACTCCAAACAAACCGAATCGGTCATCCGGATCGGCAGCAAAAAATCGACGGAGTCGGTTGACGCCGTCACGACCATTTTCCGGCTGTGCTTCGATGCGGAAATGGAAGCGATGTCATCGATGTAAGCCATCAATTTGCCGCCAAACAGCGTTTCGTGGTTGTTGACGTCCGTAGGAAAGACGCGCGCGATCTTAAAGCATTTCGATTCTTTTGCAAAGCGTTGTTCCATGATCATCCCTCTTTTTTGGTTTGCGTTTTTCGTTTCTGTAGTATTTTCCAGTATCCGAATGCCCATGCACATTAATTTAGATATACGTAAACTATATTATGTAAACTTAATGGTTATACATACTTATCGTATTGTCGTAGGAACGTCACAAATAGACGCGGGAATCGATCGAATAGGCTGTGATATAATAGAGGCATCGATTATTGACGGAAGCAGGTGTCCCGATTTTGAAAAAAGCAGTGATTATCGGCGGCGGCGTCACCGGATTGTCTGCCGCTTATTTTTTGCAGAAAAAAGCCCGCGAAAGCGGACAAACCATTCATATTACGATTGTGGAAGCCGAAGAGCGGTTAGGCGGCAAAATCAGAACCGTCCATGACGGAGATTTCACGATGGAAACGGGCGCCGATTCCATTGTAACGCGCAAAACGAACGCGGCCGATCTTATTGAGGAGTTGGGTTTAAAAGATGAAGTCGTGTACAACGCAACGGGCATCTCGTATATTTATGCCGACGGGAAGCTGAACCAAATTCCGAAAGAGGCCGTTTTCGGCATTCCGACAAGCATCGAGTCGCTGGCGACGACGGAATTGGTGTCGGCCGAAGGGAAGGTCGAAGCGCTTAAAGACTTTTATACCCCCAACCAGACTTTTACCAAAGACGACTCGGTAGGCGAGTTCCTTGAAGCATTTCTCGGCAAGGAATTGGTTCAAAAGCAGATCGCTCCCGTCCTGTCCGGCGTATATTCGGGAAAGCTGAGCGAACTGACCATCGCCTCGACGCTGCCGTATCTCATCGATTATAAAAACGAATACGGAAGCATCATTCGGGGATTGTCCGAACATAAGGCAAAATTCCAAAGCGGGGGCGGTAAGAAGTTCCTGTCGTTTCGCCAAGGCGTTTCCCAACTGATCGACGGATTGGAGCAGAAGCTGGATCAAGCCGAAATCCTCAAGGGCGTCGCTGCCGAAGCTTTGAAGCCCTCGCCGGGCGGCGGCTACGAGATTACGCTGATGGACGGACGCGCGCTTGAAGCCGACGTTGTAGCGATCGGCACCTTATCCGCTGCGGCCCAAAAACTTCTGAAGAACGAACGGCTGGATGAGGAGTTTAATCAATTCCGGCACAGCTCGCTGATCAGCGTGTACATGGCGTTCGACGTGCCTGACGAGGAACTGCCGGCAGACGGCACCGGCTTTATAACGGCGGATAGCGACGATGTGAAATGCAACGCATGCACATGGACAAGCCGGAAATGGGAGCATACGTCGGCGGAGGGCCGACTTTTGGTAAGACTTTTTTACAAGAGCGTCAATCCGCATTACGAATCCCTGGTGAACATGACCGAAGACGAGCTGCTGCAAATCGGCATGGAAGATATTAAAACCAGCTTGGGAATCGCAAGCAAACCGCTGACATATAACGTAACGAAGTGGCATGAAGTGATGCCGAACTATCATATCAAGCACCATCAAATCGTCCAATCGCTCGAAGCGAAAATGGAGAAGGTGTTTCCGAACGTCTTGTTGGCCGGATGCTCCTATTACGGGGTAGGGATTCCGGACTGCATCGCGAACGGGGAGGAAACGGCGGCCAAAATGCTGGAACGCATCTCGGAATAACGCTTTTTAGAAAAAAAGGCTCGGACTTTAGATCCGAAGCCTTTTTTGCATTCGCCAGGCAAACCCCCGTCATTGGGATTGGCTAGCACCTTGAAATAACGGATAATGGGGTTAACCTTAATCGTCGGAAAAAAAATTTTACAAAAAGCCGCTCCTTTTTGTCAGAAATCGCTGCCTTTCGAAGTCTATACTGCAAGTCAACGTAAGAGAGGGGAACTTTACTTGAGTCATGTGCGGGAAATGATCGAAGACTGGGAATCATTGGACGATACGACGCTAGTCGCGGAAGCCAAGGAAGGGAACCGGGAGGCTTTCGGCGAGTTGGTCCGCAGGCACCGTTCCAAGGTGTACGGATATGCGCGAAGCATGGTTCAGGAAGCCCACGCGGCGGAGGATATCGTTCAGGATGCGCTGATCCGCGCATTTCTCCATCTGGGCAAGCTGGTTGATGTCGAGCGTTTTTTGCCATGGGTTCACCGGATTGTACGCAATCAGGCGATGACCCGTTTGAAACAGGACGGCCGGCAGCGGGAAACGACCTTTACCGGGCTTGAGGCGGCGATGGCCGGAGGCGAGGAAGAAATCGAAATGTGGGGACGACTGGACTATGTGCTGAACCGCGTCGCCCGCGGGATGGAAAAGGAAATGCTTCAGGATGGCCTGCCGGAGGAACGGCTGATGCGGCTGGAAACTCAGCGGGTGCTTATGGAGATCGTCTCCTGCCTGAAACCGAGGGAGAGGCAAATTTTCGAGTCGCATTTTTTCCGCCAGCTATCCCCTCAGGAAATCGCCCGGGAGTTCAGCCTGTCATCCGCCAATGTCTATCAAGTGATTTCCCGCACCCGTAAAAAAGTGATTCAGGAACGAATCCGGATTATCGTTGACTCTTATATTCAAACGAGAAAGGATTGGGGTACGATGGGTAAAACGATGTTGGAGACGGGAAAATGGCAGGAGAACGCCCATTCTTGGGCAACGGCGGGCAACGTGCTGCATGCGCTGGCCAAAGCGGCCGGGAGAGACGACTCATTGGCGATGGTCATGGGACTTACCGGATTGGCATTCCGGATTCAGGTGCTGCCGGACGTTCATATTGCCGGACCGACGGCTTTCGATTTTGCGGAGGTGTTCCGTAAAGGGCTTCAAAACTTGGGGCTGAGCGTCAAGATCGTCAACGGGATGAAGCCGGGGATCGGCGAAAACTTCAATCTGCTTGACGAAACGGAGAAAGGCCCGAAAGCGATGAAAAAAAGGGATATCCATCAGGCGCTTCCCGAGGCGCTCGAACTGATACATCAGTCGTTGGACCGGGGATATCCGGTGCTTGCGTGGGATCTGTGCATTCCGGAATTCGGCATGCTCTACGGATACGACGATGAGCAAAAACTCCTTTATATGGAGGAATGCGGGCGCAAAGATACTATCGGCTATGAGGGCTTGGGACGGGGCGTGATGGAAGAAATCTTCGTGCTGGCCGTCGACGCCGCGAATCCTGCCTCGCTTAAGGATGGACTGCGCGGGGCGCTGCAAATGATCACGGAGCATTATTCCGGCAAAGAACCGAACGTGCCTGCCGAAGCCGTCAATGGCTTGGAAGCGTACGACGTTTGGATCGAGGCATTCCGCGGCAAAGGCGTGGAAGCAAACGGCAACGCTTATAACGCTGCGGTTGTGGGAAGCAGCCGAAAATATGCGTCATGGTTTTTGGAGGAGGCTGCCCGCAGCTCGGAAGCATTCGGGCAAGACGATGAAAAGGTCAAAGGGCTATTGAGCGAAGCGGCGGAAACTTATCGTCAAGTCGCGCAAGCTTTCGCGGAACTACATACCTTGTTCCCGTATCCCGAAGGCGGCAATCCGAATGACCCGAAGGTAGCGCCGCAGGCGGTCGCTTTGCTGGAAAAAGCAAAAAAGCTCGAAACACAAGGGGCAAAGCAGCTGGAAAATCTGTCGAACTTCATTGATTAATGTCGATAATAATTAATGACATAAAATAAAAAAGAAGGCTTGATCGCAATCGGTCAGGCCTTTTTCCCGTTTCGGGTTTCCGCCGCTTTTCGCAGCTTCATGTCAAATACGGTTTTAAGCTATCCTGAAGAAGGGTTTTGACCATACTTCTAAGCTCTTCCGGATGAAGGACTTCGGCTTCCGGTCCGTACTTGAGCAAAAGGCGGGACATGAAAGGGAATTCCTCGCGGGGGATGCTCCCGGCCCACTCCTGCCCGGAAATGTTTTGAAACAGCGGATCGGATTCGGCCAGCCGCACGCCAAAAGGACTAAACCGGATTTTGGCCGGTATTCCTTCATGCGGGCCGGTAGCATGCAGCCATTGTTTGAGGGTTGGCAGCCCGGATTCGGTGCCATCCAGCATCGTCATGTCGACAATCCGATCCGCCCGGTACAACAAGATCCGATCTCTGCCTAATGCCGGCATATACCAATATCCGTTTTCAAAATACAATCCGACGGGATGTACCTCAAGGTTTTTCCTTCCGGATGCGGAGGCATATGTCATGCGTACGCGCCGTTTGTCCATGGCGGCTTCCAAAATAAGCGAAGTAAAAGGCGATGCGGCCGTGGTAGGCGTCATGCGAAAGGCGACGTATTCCTTCAAATGATCGACCCGATCCTGCACGTCTTCGGGAAGCTCGGCATAATAGTGTTCGGACAAGTGGGCGCGCACCTCCCCGAACGGGATATCCGGAAGGTCCTCCAACAGCTTCAGCATCAAAAACAGTCCGATTGCTTCGTCGCGGGACAGGTGAAGCGGGGGGAGAAGCCGATTCGGCAGCGCCCGGTATCCGCCGTGCGGCCCGGTTTCGGTGTAGAGAGGAAGCCCGATCTGCTGCAAATAATCGAGATCCCGTTGGATCGTCCGCACCGAGACGTTAAACCGCTCTGCAAGCTCGCGGGCGGTGTACTTTTTTCGCGAATCGAGCATTCTCATTATAGCAACTCTTCGTTCATTCATCCTTGGTCCGCTCCTTCCGAACATCAATCCCTATATATACGACAACTAATGTCATAAATGTATTGTAGCATAGAATCAGAAGGGAGCGATAAACCAATGAACCAATCGAATGCCAAAAAAGCGGTGTTGTATCTTGCGATCAGTCTGGACGGGTATATTGCCCTGCCGGACGGTTCTGTGGATTGGCTGATGGACGTCAAAGGAGACGGCGGCGACAACGGATACGCCGAATTTTACGGCACGGTAGGCACGATCATCATGGGCAGGCAGACTTACGACGAGATGCTCAAGTTGACTGATGAATTTCCTTATTTCGGCAAAACTTGTTACGTCGTGACCCGCAATCCGTCCGGGCAAAAAGAAAACGCTCATGTCACGTTTACGAACGAGGCGCTGACGGAACTGGTCCCGCGGCTCAAAAAACAAACCGAAGGAGCGATCTGGCTCGCAGGCGGCGGCAAGCTGGTCCAAGCCTTCATGGAAGAAGGGCTGATGGACGAAGCCATGATTGCCGTCGTTCCGAAGGTGCTTGGCCGCGGCATCCCATTGTTTCCGGAAGGAACCGTGCCCGCAACGTTCGAATTGCACGATATCAAACGACTCGGGGATATTGCCATGCTGCATTATAAGGTTCATTAAAAATAGGTGCCGGATTTCCTGTTCAGAGCGTTTTGGCCTGCCTTGGCCAAGGGGCTTGGCTTGAACGGCCATTTCCATTCCGGTCCACGCAGCGCCCTTCCTAAGGAAACGAAAAGGTCGCGAGCGCAAACGAAAAGCAGCCTCCCCGGATCGGTTTTCAGGGAGAGCTGCTTTCCGTGGATGTGCCGAAGTTATCGGCTTATGAGCGGCCGCGGATTTCCTGACGAAGAAACATCACATAAGAAATGGCGAAGCAGACCAGCGTCAGCGCAACAAGTCCGGTGACCTGCGGCCACACGAGCAACAGGCTTTGCCCGAACGGAAGCGGGCTGTTGATGGCCCCGTATGCCTGCTCGGTCGTCAGTGGTCCCAAATTGCGCACGGTAGGCATCAGCAGAGTCGATGTCGCTTCATTAAAAAGCGTGTATGGCGAAATCCGGCTGAGCCCCATCATCAGGCTGACATGATGCAGCATGTCGTCGACGGATGCGTTTTGGCCGTTGCGCAGCAGCACGGAGGACACCAGATTCAGGATCATGTCGTAAAAGAAGCTGAAGAACAGCCAAACCGCGATCCCGGCCATCGCCGACGTTGCCGGCTGACGGAAACGGACCGAAAACAGGATGGACAGGTTAAGCCAAAATCCGATATAAAATACGGTCACGACCAAAAACGCGATAATCCGCAGCAATTCCTCGAAGGACGGGGGAAGCCCCACGATAAGCAAACCAAGCGATAAAACCAGCAGGCCGAGCGCCAAAAACATGAACCCGATGATAAACAGGGCGGCGGTGAATTTGGCGTTGAGCAGATCGTCGCGGTGGATAGGCTGCGCCATGATCCGGCTGAGCGTCCCCTTGTTGCGTTCGCTGTTGACGGCGTCAAAACCGAGGCCGATCCCAAGCAGCGGCCCGAGAAACCCGATGAACCCGATAAAGGAAGGCAAGGTGCCGTCCGAGATGGTGAATAGCTTCAAGATGACGAAATCGCTGTAGCCGTCTTCCGATTTGATGGCATCCTGCAGGCTGTGCAAGGCCGTATAAAGAGAGGCTACGCAAGTCAAAAAAATGATGGCCAGAAGCAGAATAAAGCGCCAGCTCCGGACATGGTCGGCGATTTCCTTGCGGACAAGCACCCGAAATGCTGCCGGATTGGCATTGGACTTGTCAAACCGGTCGCGGTCCGACAAGGAGCCCGCAAATTTCCGGAAGCCGTCGGGAAGCCTCTCGGATACCTCATGTACCCATTTATTTAGCCGTTTTTTTAGTACGCTTGCTTCCACGTTCCTCACCTCCCGCAAAATAACGCCGATAGATTTCGTCCAGCCCGTATTGCTTCCGCTGCAGACTGAATAAGGATACGCCCGACGAGACGATGAACCGGGCAATCGCATCGCTGCAATCCTCGCTGCACCCGATCTGGATCAGGCTGCGGCTGCTTGGCGCAAGAAACGCATCCTGATCTGCTAGTTCCGCACCGTGCACTCCTTCCAAATCGTTTAATCCGTCCAAAAGCTGCCGGTCGGCACGATCCACTTCGGCGGTGATCAGGATCGGCGTATCCGTCAGCAGTTGGCGCGTCAGTGTATCGAGATTGCCTTCCGCGAGCAGTTTGCCCTTGACGAACAATCCGACCCGGTCGCAAATTTGCTGGACCTGATGCAGCTGGTGGGAGGATAACAAGACGGTTAACCCTTGTTCCCGGCTTAGTCCGTAAATCAGACCCAGCAGCTCGTCGATCCCTTTCGGGTCGATTCCGAGCGTCGGTTCGTCGAGGATGATGATTTCCGGCCGCTTGATCAGCACGTCCGCGAGTCCGAGGCGCTGCCGCATCCCGCGCGAATAGGCGCCTGCCTTTTTGTGGGCGGCTTCTTTTAGGCCCACCTGGTCCAGCAGCCTTATCGCGCGTTCATGGGCTTCCTTTTCGCCGATTCCGTTCAGCCTTGCGGTCAGCTTGAGGTTCTCAAGGCCGGTCCAATCCTCGTAAAAGCCGACGTCGTCGGGCAAATACCCGACGCGGCGTTTGACTTCGATCGGCTGCCGGGTCGGATTCATGCCGAGCACGTTAATTGTTCCGCCATCAGGCTCGCTGAGCCCGAGCAGCATCAGAATCGTCGTGGATTTCCCGGCGCCGTTCGGGCCGAGCAGACCGAAGATTTCACCGCGGCGGATTTGCAGGGACAAGCTGTCAACGGCCCGATGGGTACCATAGCTTTTGGACAATTGCTCGATGTCGATGACTGTTTCCGCCACCATTATCTCCTCCCGTATTTACGAATAAGCACATAGATTCCGCCGAGGATGACGAGAATGATCAACACGCCGATCCAACCCCATAGAACGGAGCCTTTGACCGCTACCCGGAAGGTCGCCGTCGAGGAAGCTTCCGAAGCTTGCGCCGTCATGTCCGTGACGTAATCGCCCGCAATGGCTTTATCGCTGGACGTCAGCTTGGCTTCGACGGTGGTTGACTTGCCGGCCGCCAGCTTATCGATCGTTTTCGGATTAAACGTAACCTCCCAATTGCTTGGCGCGGAAGACGTCAAATTGATGTCGGTCAGATCGGCCGTGCCGGTGTTTTTGACCACGAGTTCGACCGTTTTGCTGCCGCCGGCTTTGACGTCGGTGCTGAGCAATCCGCTGGGCGTCGTCAGTTCCATGCTGTATTTTCCGGAAATGGCCGCTTCAAGGACAAGCTGGGCGTCCGTTGATTGGTTATAGGCGCGAATCGGGATTTTAAACGTTCCTTTCGTGACGTTTTCCGCCGGTTTGACGTTGACCGTAATCGCTTTGCTGCCGCCGGGATCCACTTCGACGGAAGACACCTGCTTGCTGTCTGCGCTGAACGTGACGTCCCAGCCGGGTTCCGCTTGGGAGGTCAGCGCATAGGTTTGCTTTTCGGCCGTCCGGTTCTGCAGATTGACCGAATACGTAAACGTCGCGTCCGAATGGCCTTCCAAATTGGCCTGATCGGTGGTCAGCTCCGTTTGGTAGGTGCCTTTTTCCGTAATTTGCACCGTCAGCGGCAAGGAAGCCAAACTTCCGGCTTTCAGCGTGAAGCGGTACGTGCCTTTATCGATTTGCATCGGCACCGTAACGGCAAGAGAGATCGTTTGCGACGAATTCGGCAGAACCGAAATTTCGTTCAAATCCCAGCCGTCGCCGGTCATTTTGGCGGTCCAGTTTTGAGGCAGGTCGGGGATGGAGAGTGGAGCCGTGACGACGCTGCCGGTATCGTTTTTCAGTTCGACGTTATAATTCAGCGATTCGCCGGGAGGGACCGAGATGGATGTATACGACGTATACAAAGTCACTCCGCCGGCTGCGTGGGCGGATACACCGCCGAGAAGCGGCCCGATTCCGAGCGCAATAACAAGAATAAGGCCCGTCAGTTTGATGTTCCTAAGGAATCGTCTCATGAAACATAACCCTCCTAATTGAAATTGTTTTTTTCATTTGGAGTACGTAGCCCGGAACGGAATCGGATTTATCCGAAGCTTAAAAAAAGATAAAAAATTGCTGAAAATCAGATAAAACTCGCAGGAAGGTGAATCCGTTCCCATCCGCTTCTGCTAAAATGTTGCTGAATAATCACGACAGCCCGGACTTGAAAAAGGGTGAATGACACTTGAGGGGGGATCATCGAAGATGGAAGAACATCCTGCCGAGTGGCTCAAAGAAATCGCGGAAGGCTCGGCGGCAGCCTTTAACCGTTTCTATGATGCGTTTGCGCCCATGGTTTACCGGCTTTCGGAGCACTGGCTGAAGGATGCGCTCGAAGCGGAGGATGTATGCCAGGAGGTCTTCATCGAAGTGATGCAAAAGGCGGGCCAATACGACCCGGAGCGGGGGAGCGTGGAAGCATGGCTTGCCGTCCGCGTGCGGAGCAGGGCGATGGACCGGCTCCGGAAAAAACAGCGCGTGGCCGCCATGGAACAAACAGGCGGGGATTTGAGCGAGTCGCATTGGGCTGGTCAGCTTGAATCCGCCGAACTGGAAGCGTTCCGGCATCTGGATCGGGAACGGATCCGCCATGCGCTGGGCAGCATCCCGCCTTTGCAGCGGATGGCGCTGTACGGCAGCTACATCATGCAGCTCTCGCACCGCGAACTTGCCGACAAGATGCAAAAGCCCGTGGGTACCGTCAAATCTTTGATTCGATACGGGATTCGCAATTTGCGGGGACAGCTGCAGGAGAATCAGGCGAAACAAGCAGCGAACGGAGGTGAGCCGCATGCATTCATGGAGACCGGAAATTGGGAATAAAGAGGAGGGCCGCAATTGTGTTGTCCTGCCCGAAGAAAAACTGGTCGATTACGCCATGAATCGTCTGGGGGAAGCCGAGCGGCTGCGGGTTGCGGCCCATGCTGCGCAATGTCCGCATTGCGCGGAAAGGCTAAACGAGTGGGAAAGTTTAATGGCGGTTCCGGAAATGCAAGCCTTAAGCTTGCGGGAGCAAGGAAACGCGCCGGAAGATGAAGCCTGCATGGTTAAATCCGACAAAATGATCGCCCGTACCGTCCAACCCGACTTCGGGCCTCCCGCGCGTTTGGGCCGAAAGCTTCGTTTGCTTGCCTTGCTGCGCTCTTTCCGCATTCGGCTGAAGCTAAAGCGCAGATTTATCCTTCCGGGCGCAGCCGGGCTGGCGCTGATGATATGCTTGTTCGCCGGGCTGTTCACTTTGAAACATCAAGCAAACCCTTCCGACGCGTCCATCGAGCGGCAGGTAACCTCAAAAATCGCTTACATGCAATCCGCGGACTACGAGAAATACCCTATCGCGCCGCTTCCGCCGCTGCACGGCTCCGGAGGGCTTTGGATCAATCCGGACTCGGGCGAACTGCTCATCGTCATGGACGGATTAAATCCGTCCGAGGAAAAGGATTACCAGGTATGGCTTCAGCATGAACAGCAATCGTTCAGCGCCGGAATGATGTTAACCCGCAATCTGCAAGGAAAAGGGTATTATTACGGATACGGCATCATGAATCCCGACCGGATCGTGATCAGCCTGGAGCCCAAAGGGGGAAGCCTTGTGCAGACCGGGCCCGAAACCGTAAGGATCAAGTTGAATAAGCAGCCTTGAGCAAGAATGCAAGAATGCAAGAAATGCGTCTGTCAAATTCCTCTTTATTAGATCGAGAAACGAAGGCAGCCGCATTTAAAATGAAAAAGCCGCATTGCTGCGGCTTTTTTGCATGGTTCGCCCGATTAGCGATTATCGATTTTTTCGGGATACAGATCATGGTTCATTAGGCGGTGTTCCGCCATCTTTTCGTATTTGGTTCCGGGTTTTCCGTAATTGCAATACGGATCGATGGAAATCCCGCCCCGTGGCGTAAATTTGCCCCACACCTCGATATAGCGGGGATCCATCAGCTTGATCAGATCGTTCATGATAATGTTCATGCAGTCTTCGTGGAAATCGCCGTGGTTGCGGAAGCTGAAAAGATACAATTTCAGGGACTTGCTCTCAACCATCTTTTGGTCCGGAATGTAGCTGATATGCAGCGTGGCGAAATCCGGCTGGCCCGTAATGGGGCACAGGCTCGTAAATTCCGGAAAATTGAATTTCACGAAATAATCGCGGTATACATGTTTATTGTCAAAGCTCTCAAGCACCTCGGGCGCGTATTTGAACACGTATTTCGTCCCCTGGTTGCCGAGCAGCGTTAAATCCTTCATCTCATCAGGTTGTCTTCCAGCCATTGTTTTTCCTCCTTGTTGTAAAAAAGAGATCGTTCGCTCCGTCCTAAACGCCCCGTTTATTGCCCCACACGAGCGTATGAAGCTGCGGAAGCACGCGCACCTCGTTTAATGCTTCCGATGCCGTAACCTTGTCGATCAACGACTCATACTGCATAAGCAGTTCGGCGGCATGTCTGTCCTTGTCCATCCGCGACGTATCCCGGTTTCCGACCTGCAAATACATCGGCACGCCGGGATAACGGAAATGCACGGACTCCGCGTACTCCAGGTCCCGGTCATCGAATATGACGACCTTCAAGCTGAACGCGTAATGAACCGGACGTCTGCGGAGCCGATCCACGATATCGTCCAGCCGTTCCCAATCGGTCGTCATTCCGGAGCTTGGCGGCTTCGGCGATATCGTGACTTCATCGATTTCCGCCAGCCAATCCTGCCATCTCGAGCCTTGGGTTTCTACGGCGATCCGGATGCCTTCGGATTGAAGCAGTTCCACGAGGGAAGAGAGCTGGGGAAGCAGGAGCGGGTTGCCGCCGGAAATCGTCACATGCGAGAAACGGTTTCCTCCGATGCGTTTCAACTCGTCCCATACCTTCGCGGCGTTCATCTTCCGGATATCTTTAACGCCGCTTCCGTCCCACGTAAACGCGGAATCGCACCAGGAGCAGCGGTAGTCGCAGCCGGCGGTGCGGACGAACATCGTTTTTTGGCCGATGACCATCCCTTCCCCTTGGACCGTTGGACCGAATATCTCCAATACGGGAATGGGGGAGGGGGACTTCACGGTGCTGCGCGTTTCGCTCATGCTTCCACCCACTCTCTCCGAAATTCGGCGTAGCTGGTCGGCGTTTCATATAAACGGACGAATTCGGTGCGGCCTTGCTCGATCAGATCGGTATAAGGTTTTTCTGTCAACGCTGATTCCATTTGTTCGTACAGCCAAATCGCCATGTTTTCCGCGGTCGTGTTCATCGGAGGCAGCGTTTCATTGAGATAACGATGGTCGAGATAAGGTTCGATCCGCTGCTTCCATATTTCTTTGATCAGCCCGAAATCGGCAGCGATTCCGATCTCGTTCGGGTATGCGCTGATCCCGAACACCGCTTTATAGGTATGGCCATGCAGGTTTTTGCATTTCCCTTCGTAAGCGTGCAGGTGATGGGCGGCGTCAAAAGTAAATTCTTTGCTGACCATGACACGGTAATGGCGGTATTTCAATTCGCTTGGCTGAATGTCCGTTCCCAACTGCTGCAGTTTCTCGACGATCCGGAATTCGCCTGGCGTTCGGCCCATCATCGGGATGCCTCCTGCGTCCGGCGCTCCAGGTATTGTTCCAGGCCTTTGCGCCGCAGCTGGCAGGAAGGACATTCGCCGCAACCGTCGCCGATGACGCCGTTGTAGCAGGTCAGCGTCCGCTCGCGAACAAAATCGAATGCGCCGAGGCCATCCGCCATGGCCCAGGTTTCGGCTTTATCCAGCCACATCAGCGGCGTATGGATCACGAAGTTGTAATCCATCGCCAGGTTCAAAGTGACGTTGAGGGATTTAACAAAGGAGTCCCGGCAGTCCGGATAACCGCTGAAATCCGTCTCGCAAACGCCGGTCACCAGATGTCTGGCGCCGGACACCTTGGCCAGCACGGCCGCAAAGCTGAGGAACAGATGATTTCGTCCTTCGACGAAGGTGCTCGGCAGTTCACCGTCCTCCTGCGTGATTTCGATATCGCTTCTTGTCAGCGCGTTAGGGGCGAGCTGATTGAGCAGACTCATATCCAGAACGGTGTTTTTGACGCCGAGTTCATTGGCGATCCCTTGCGCGCATTCGATCTCAAGGCGGTGGCGCTGGCCGTAGTCGAATGTCACCGTCTCGACCTCCGCAAATTGCCGTTTGGCCCAAAACAGGCAGGTGGTGCTGTCTTGGCCGCCGCTGAATACGACGACCGCTTTTTCGTTTTTGAGCATAAAAAAACCTCTCCATCTTCAAAATTTGTCGTACAAGCGCAAATAAACGCTTCTACCTTCGAAGAGAGAGGGTTCTTGAACTGACCGTAAAAAACAAGCCCAGACGGAAATAAACCCGACGGGCGACCTTAGTTTTTTATAGAGGGAGTTCGCGAACCTCTCCCGGGCGGTGCATAACCGCAGCCGGATTTTCTTCTGTTTGTGCGCGATTGAAACGCACCGGTCCATTATAACACAACGATGGCCGATGTGGGTACCTGGTTTGCAACCGTTTTAAAATACGCGATTTCATGAGGTTCCGCTCGCGAATGCTTTCCCAGCGTTCAAGCAGGATCCGTTTCATTTTTGTCAGCCGCTGTTCCCGTTCCTTTTGATAAGCTTTTAACTGAAAAACCACTTCTTCGATCGGAATGTTGTCCATGAAAGAGAAAGGAATTATATATAAATGCCTATGTATGATAGTAAAAAAACACCTTTACGGGCTGCCGCGATGGCAAACCGAAAAGGTGTTTCTTCTGACAATATAAGAAAGTATAAGTTTCAGAGCATCGGCTTGCTTTTTATCGCAAGAAAAACTGCCCCTAACCACTGCCTGTCTTCTATGAAAGCACGTCGATAGACGTTTTTTCGAAATGTGTCGGATTAAGCGTGTTGAAGCGTCAGTTGTTTCGCTACTTCTCTTACTTTGTTCAGGCCGGCTTCGATAAACTCGTCTTTTTTATGCGGCATCGCGTTATGGCCTTCAATGACCACTTCGCCGATGATTTCCATGCCGAATACGCCGCCGAAGACGTTGCGCATGTAGTTGACGGCCATTTCCATAGGCGCCGTTTCAGGGCTGGAATAGAATCCGCCGCGCGCGTTCAGGAAGATCGCTTTTTTGTCCGGCATCAACGAAACCATGTTGCCTTCTGCGTCATATTTGAATGCAAATCCTGCAGCGTATACGTAATCGATGAACGTTTGCAATTTGGCAGGGATCGTCAAATTCCACAACGGGAAGGCGAAGACCACGACGTCAGCCGCCGTCAGGGCGTCCATCGCTTTTTGTTTTGCGGCTACGATGCGTTTTTCAACATCCGTCAAGTCGCCGCCGTTTTGCATTTTGCCGAAGGCATTAAACAAGTCTTGTCCAAAGTATGGCGTGTCTTCTTCATATACGTCGTACGTAGTCACATTCAGGTTTTCGGTGCCTTTCACGGCTTCCATGAATGCTTCGTACATTTTAGTGGAAACGGCATCGGATGCCGGACGGTTGTTTGCTTTAACGACTAATACGTTCATTGTTTCTTCCTCCTAATGTCAACACAAATATGAACTTGGCTCAGTGCAATATCTTGTGTTCGTGATTTTTGATATAAAACAAATGAAGCATAGTTGAATTGTAAGCAACTTTCGAAAATTCCGCAACCCCTAAAAAATAGTTTTTAAGGACAAGCTTGATATATGTTCATAAAATGTTCAAATTTATAATCCGTGGTTCGATCCGTCCCGGTTAATTCGGAACGAGCCGTCTTATCCTGACGATTGAATCGTGTTATAGTATAGGAATGGTTTTATCATCAGATTGATCTATCACATATAAAAAGGATGTTGCCATCATGAAATACAAAATGATCGTTTTGGATCTGGACGATACGCTGCTTCGCGATGATCTGACCATCTCGCCCCGAACGAAAGAGGCGCTGATGACCGCCCAGAAAGAAGGGGTGAAGGTCGTCCTGGCCTCCGGGCGCCCCACGTTCGGGATGAAGCCGATCGCGAAGGAGCTTGAGCTGGAGAAATACGGAAGCTTCATTTTATCGTTTAACGGCGCGAAAATTACGGACTGCCGAACAGGAGAAGAGATTTTCAGCAGCACGTTATCCGTCGACACCGTGCATCGACTGTACCGGATCAGCCAGGAAGAAGGCTTGTCCATTCTAACGTATTCCCCGGACCGGATCATTACGGAAAACAGCAACGAATATACGGAGATCGAATCCGGCCTGACGGGCATGAGCATTCAAGAGGTGGAAAGCTTCGTAGAAACGGTTCGGGAGCCGGTCGTCAAAACGTTGATGGTTGGAGCGCCGGAAAAAGTGGCGGAGGCAGAGAAAAAGCTGCAGGCGGAATTGGCCGGGGAGCTTAGCGTCATGCGTTCGAAGCCGTTTTTCCTGGAATTCACCGAAGCGGGAGTGGACAAGGGGACAAGCCTTCACCAATTGATCGGCCACCTTGGCATCAAGCAGGAGGAAGTGATCGCGATGGGCGACAGCTCCAATGATCTGCCGATGATCCGTTTTGCCGGCCTTGGGGTTGCCATGGGCAATGCCCGGGAAGAGATCAAGGAAGCCGCCGATTACGTGACGGACTCCAACATGAACGACGGCGTGGCGAAGGTCATCGAGAAGTTCGTGTTTGCTTATCAAGAGGCGTAATAAAAACAACCGGCGTTGCCAGGAACGGCAGCCCGGTTGTTTTTGTTTTGGGGGAGGCGGCGTTGTCGTCATTACAAGGTAAACGTCGCAGCGGCGACGGCGTCGCCCCATTCCACCCGGATCGCATACGTTCCGGGTTTTACGTTTTTGAACGTCTTTGTGTCCGTGTAAGCTTCTCCTTGAGCCAGATCGATGTAGTCCTTGATCGGAACGGAGCCTTTTTCCAAAACGGCATTGCCTTTCTGCAATGTGTATTTTGCGCCGCCTACCACTTCAATAGGATGTTCCGTTTGGTTTTTGAAGGTGTAGGTGACTTTAACGTTCGATCCTTGCTTTTCGACTTTGACCGTTCCTTCCAAACGGCCGGCGGCAATCCCGTGGGAAGAAGGCGCTTCTTGTTTGGGCGGCGACGCGTTACCGGAATGGGTTTCAACTTTTGGGATCTTATAACAGCTTGTCAGTACGGCGGAAGCGATCACGATTGAAAAAAGAAGCAGAGACGTATTTTTCATGTTTACTCACCTCGCTTTATGGCTGCTTTTAAAATCATTGACGAAAGGTCGGCGGCAATTGTTGCCGACATGAGGGCATGTCAGGCATTAAAAAAGCATGGGAATAAGCCGCCTTAAAGGCGAACTTACTTCCATGCTTTTTGGCAATTATTCGAATTATACCAGCGCTTTGCGGAACTCCTGGGTAAGCAGCGGAACGACCTCGAACAGATCGCCGACGATGCCGTAATCCGCGATTTTGAAGATCGGCGCTTCCGGATCTTTATTGATCGCGATGATGATCCGGGATTGGCTCATTCCGGCCAAATGCTGAATCGCGCCGCTGATGCCGCAGGCGATGTAGATTTCGGGCGTCACCACTTTGCCGGTCTGGCCGATCTGCATCGAATAGTCGCAATAACCGGCGTCGCAGGCGGCGCGGGAAGCACCCACGGCGCCGTTTAGCACCTCGGCCAGCTCCTCAAGCGGTTTGAAGCCTTCCGCGCTTTTGACGCCGCGGCCGCCGGAGACGACGATTTTGGCTTCGGTCAGGTCGACTTTACCCGACGTTTTGCGAACGATGTCTTTGACGATCGAACGGAGGGAGCCTGAAGGCGTATAATCCAATTCGACGATTTCGCCGGGGGTTGATGCCGCTTCGACCGGGGCAAAGTTGTTCGGACGGATGGTGACGACCTGCGGGCCGCCCGTAAATTGCCTTTGCTCGAAAGCTTTGCATGCGTAAATCGGACGGGTAAACAGGATATCATCGCCGTTTTTTTCGATGGCCGTCACGTCCGATATTTGCCCGGCGCCGAGATGCGCCGCGATCGCAGGTCCCAAATCGCGTCCCAGTGCGGTGTGACCCAGCACGATCGCATCCGGCGCTACGCGTTCAAAGACCGTTTTCATCACGTTCAGATAGCTTTCCGGATTATAAATTTCAAGGTCGGGATGGTCGACGGAAAAGACCTGCCCATCCACATAATTTGCCAGCTCCGATGCGAGCGGCGTAATTTGCGATCCGATGAGGACCGCTGCCGCGACGTCGCCATCCTGTTTGGCGGCCGCCACCGCTTGAAGCGCTTCCAGCGAAACTTGGCGCAGACTGCCTCCGCGAACCTCGGCTACCACGACATACGTTTTACCCATCTCAAGATTCCTCCTTTAACAGTTAAGACCCTTGAACTGCAAGTCGCTTTATGGATTGGTGCATCATCATTAGACCAGCTTGGCTTCGTTCCGCAGCAGGTTGACCAGCTCGGCGGCCTGCTGGGCGTAGTCCCCTTGAAGAATGCGTCCGGCCTCGCGCTTTGGCGGCAGGGAAAGGGAAACGCGCTGCGTTTTTGACGCAACGTCGGCGTTTTCGAGGCCAAGCTCGGCCGGCGTTACCTGATGGAAAGGTTTCTTTTTCGCCTTCATGATGCCCGGCAGGGAAGGGTAGCGAGGTTCATTAAGCCCTTGCTGGGCGGTAAAGACGGCGGGAAGGGCGACCTCCAGCGATTCCGTGTCGCCTTCGGCGTCGCGTTCCACGGCAGCCTTTTGGCCGTCGATGGCCAGTTTGGTGATGGAGGACGTATGCGGAAGATCGAGCAGCCGCGCCAGTCGAACCGCAACCTGTCCGCCGCCGCTGTCCACCGAGAAGTTGCCTCCGAGAATCAGATCGTAAGACTGCTTTTCCAGGTAAGCCGCTAGGAGGCGGGAAACCGTATATTCATCCGTCTCCAAACCGTCGTTTTGAATCAGCACCGCTTCGTCCGCTCCCATCGCGAGCGCGGTCCGCAGCGCTTCGGCCGTTCGTTCCGGCCCGACGCTCAGGACGGTTACCGTTCCGCCATGCCGATCCCGTTGCAGCAGCGCTTCCTCAACGGCGTACTCATCGTACGGATTCATGACGTATTTCACGCCGTCGTCGGAAATTTCCCCATTTTGAATCACGATACGTTCTTCCGTATCAAAGGTCTGTTTCAGCAGTACAAAGATATTCATGCGGCAAACTCCTCTCATTTTGGTTTGGCGGGCGTTTGTTCGCCCGCGGGAATTATTTCAGGATTTTGCAAAATTCGATTCCTGCCGCTTCAGGCTACAATATATAGACGAATTAACCCGTTTCGCTCTATAGATTGCTGATTGGAAGCCGCTTTTTGGATTTTTGCAAAACCCTCATTTGAGTCCCTTCAGAAAAAACTCGACCGTCTTATCGACCTGGGCGGAAAGCGAATATTTGCGTCCGGATATCAGCCAGGAGGTGACCACCTCATCCATGGCGCCGAAAATAAGCAGCCGGGTCAATTTCGCGTCGAGCTCCTTGCGGAAGGAACCTTCCGTCTTGCCTCTTTCCACAATATGCTCGATCAGCTGAATATAGGGCTTAACGACAAGCCCGATCGCTTTGCGCAGCTCCAACGAGCTTTGCCTCAGTTCGATTTGGGTGACGTAGGCGAGGTTTACGTTGTTCTCGAGCTCGGTAAAATGGATTTCGCATACTTTGCGGAGCGCGTCTTCCGCCGTGGACGATTCCTTGATGCTGCTGTGGAACATCCCGACCAGGTTGCCGAGGCGTTCCTGAAAGAGCGAAATAAGGATATCTTCCTTGTTTTTAAAATATAGATATATCGTACCGTCCGCGACACCAGCCTCCTTTGCGATTTTGGAAATTTGGGAGCCGTGAAAACCGTTCTCCGCAATGACCTTTAACGCTGCATCCAAAATTAACTCATATTTTTCCAATTTTCTACTTGTCATCAGGCCACCCCAGTGATAGAATTCAATTAACTGAATGAATGCTCATTCATTTTTTTCTTAATCTTATGGTAAACGATGCCAATTGTCAATGACTCAGACAAGATTTCTTGGAAACGTTTCGCGAAGAGGATGAAGAACCAAACATTCGACGCGAAACTCGCTTATGTCGCATTTTGTAATCGCTATCTATAGGAAACCAGTAATTAAATTACTATTATTCCAATATAGGGAGGAACAGCGAATGATGTGGCAAATGATCAACTTGATCTTGTTTCTCGCTGCGGCAGGTTACGGCATGTACCTTTTTTACAAAGCGGTATACCACCGGATCCTGTACGTCAAACTGGGCAAGCCGGGCGATTTCCGCAAGCAGCGCGAAGGAAAGTGGGGCGAATTTCTGTCGCAGGTATTCGGGCAGAAAAAGCTGTTCAAAGACATGAAAAGCGGCATCATGCACGTCATCGTTTTTTACGGCTTCATCATCCTGCAGTTCGGCGCCTTGGATCTGATCGTCAAAGGGCTGACGAACGGAGGCCATCTGCCGCTGCCGGCATACGAAGCGTTCGGTCTGCTGCAGGAGACTACCGTATTCCTCATTTTGGTCGCCATCGGCTATGCGGCCTACCGACGGTACGGCGAGAAGCTGCCCAGACTGAAAAAGGGCTGGAAGCCCAGCCTCGTCATTTTCTTCATTTTTTTCCTCATGCTGTCCGTCGTCTTATCCCTGGGGTTCGAACGGGTATGGCTTGGGCAGGAAGCCTCGGCGCTCGCGCCGATTTCATCGCTGCTGGCCGCTCTCTTCGGCGGACTCTCCACGGCAGCTGCGCAGGTTCTTTTCTATATGTGCTGGTGGGCGCATCTGCTCATTCTGCTCTCATTCCTTGTTTATGTGCCGCAATCCAAACATTTTCATTTGATCTCCGCCCCGGTCAACATTTATCTCGGCCGCTCCGAACCGGTAGGCAAACTCAGCAAGCTGGATCTGGAGGACGAAGAAGCCGAAAGCTTCGGCGTCGGCAAGATCGAGGATTTTACGCAAAAACAGATGATCGATTTCTACGCCTGCGTGGAATGCGGGCGCTGTACCAACGTCTGTCCGGCATCCAACACCGGCAAAGCGCTGTCGCCGATGCATTTGATCGTCAAGCTGCGCGACCACTTAACGGAAAAAGGAACCGCGATTACCGGCAAGCCGCCTTACGTGCCCGAATTCGCTTTTTCGACCCTCGGCGCGCATGCATTGTCCTCTTCATGCGGAGAGCCTGATTTTGACAGCGGTGCCGTTACCGATATCCGTCCGACTCTTGCCTGGCAAAAATCGAGTTGGACCCATCAAGCCAAAGATCCGCAGGAATTGAACCTGATCGGCGACGTCATGACGGAAGAAGAAATCTGGTCATGCACGACATGCCGCAACTGCGAAGACCAATGTCCGGTCGGCAACGAGCATGTGGACAAAATCATCGATCTGCGCAGACATTTGGTGCTGATGGAGGGCAGTATGCCGGCCGAGGGCCAGCGCGCCCTGCAGAACATTGAGAGACAAAGCAACCCGTGGGGTCTGAACCGCAACGACCGCGCCAATTGGAGCGGAGAAGTGGAAGGCATCAAAGTGCCGACGGTTAAGGATAACCCCGGTTTCGAATATTTGTTTTTCGTCGGTTCCATGGGCTCATACGATCTCCGCAGCCGAAAAGTATCCAGAGCCTTCGTCAGATTGCTGAACGAAGCGGGCGTCAACTACGCCATTCTCGGCAACGAGGAAAAAAATTCGGGCGACACGCCGCGCCGGATGGGCAATGAAATGCTTTTTCAGCAGCTCTGCATGGAAAACATCGCCACATTCGAAAAATACGGCGTCCAAAAAATCGTGACCGCCTGCCCGCACACCTTCAATACGTTCAAAAACGAATATCCGGAATTCGGACTCGAAGGCGTGGAGGTGCTTCACCATACACAGCTTCTGGATCAACTGATCCGCGAGGGCAAGCTTAAGCCGAAACATGAAGTCAAAGAACGCATCGTCTATCACGACTCCTGTTATCTCGGCCGCTACAACAACGTATATGACCAGCCGCGCAACGTGCTGAAGGCCATCCCGGGCGTCGAACTCGCCGAAATGAAGCGCACCCGCGAAAACGCGATGTGCTGCGGCGCCGGCGGCGGGATGATGTGGATGGAGGAAACCTCCGGCAAACGCGTCAATTTGGCGCGGACGGAGCAGGCGCTGGAAGTGAACCCGGGCATCATCAGCAGCGCATGTCCTTACTGCCTGACGATGATGGAAGACGGGACGAAAATGAAGGAAGTCGAAGACCGTGTGAAAGCGAAGGACGTCGCTGAAATACTGGAACTCTCCGTATTCGGCGATCATCCCGCTCACAATAAAGGACTAGAAATGGAGGCAAGCGCACAATGAACAAAGCCATTCGAAAAGCAGCCGTCATCGGTTCGGGAATCATGGGTTCCGGCATCGCGGCCCAATTGGCCAACGTCGGGATCCCGTGCTTATTGCTGGATATCGTTCCGCAGCGGTTGACCGATGAAGAGGCGGCCAAAGGATTGACCTTGGAGCATCCGCCGGTGCGTAACCGGCTTGCGGCTTCGGCGATTGCCAAGCTGGCCAAGACGAAACCCGCTCCCCTGTATGATCCGTCATTCGCGGAACGCATCACGCCGGGCAACCTGGAAGACCACCTTTCCCAGCTTGCCCAGGTCGATTGGATCATCGAGGTCGTCGTGGAAAACCTGGAAGTGAAAAAAGGGCTGTTGGAAAAAATCGAAAGCGTATGGAAACCGGGAATCATCGTGAGCTCGAATACATCCGGCATTTCGATCAACGCGATGGCGGCGGAGCGAAGCGACGAGTTCAAAAAACATTTTATGGGCACGCACTTCTTTAACCCGCCGAGATATATGAAACTGCTCGAAATTATCCCCGGCGAGCGCACCGATCCGGAGCTTGTGGGTTTTATGAAAGGCTTTAGCGAGAAGGTGCTCGGCAAAGGCGTCGTGCTCGCCAAGGACACCCCGAATTTTATTGCCAACCGGATCGGGACATACGGGCTGCTCGTTACGCTGAAGGAAATGACGGAAAACGGCTTTACCGTGGAAGAAGTCGACGCCGTCACCGGACCGGCCATGGGCCGTCCGAAAAGCGCCACCTTCCGGACGCTGGATCTCGTCGGGTTGGATACGTTCGTGCATGTGGCGAACAACGTATACGACAACGTATCGGATGAAAAGGAAAAAGCGATTTTTGACGTTCCCGCCATCATGAAGAGCATGGTCGAAAAGGGCTGGCTCGGGGAAAAATCGGGGCAAGGCTTTTATTTAAAGAAAAAAGGCCCCGGCGGCAGCGAAATTCTCGCGTTGGATCTGACGACGATGGAATATGCGCCGCAATCGAAGCCGAAATCCGCCTCGATTGAAGCGGCAAAGCTGGCAAAGGGCGCTAAAGAGAAGACCAAAGCGCTGCTTGCTGCCAAAGACCGCTACTCCGACCTGGCTTGGAACATTCTGAAGCAGGTGTTGGTGTACTCGGCGGAAAAGGTCGGTGAAATTGCGGACTCCGTCCAAGAAATCGACGAGGCGATGAAATGGGGATTTTCGTGGGAACTCGGGCCGTTCGAAACCTGGGACGCGATTGGGCTTGTACGCTCGGTCGAACGGATGGAGGCTGAAGGGCTGACCGTTCCGGCTTGGGTGAAGGATTGGATCGCGGCAGGGCATGCCTCCTTTTACAAGCAGGAAGAAGGAAAGCTGTATTCCGTTCAGATTAACTCCGGTCAGTTTAAAGAAATTGAATTTGCCCCGGAAATCGTGAACCTGCGCAGTTTGAAGGAGCAAAACAAGGTGATCAAGGGCAACAGCGGCGCCAGCCTGATCGATATCGGGGACGGCGTGGCGTGCCTTGAGTTCCATTCGCCGAACAATGCCATCGGCGAGGATATTCTCAGCATGATTACCCAGAGCCTTGAAGAGGTCCGTAAAAACTACAAAGGCATGGTCATCGCCAACCAAGGCCGCAATTTCTGCGTCGGCGCAAACATCATGCTCCTTTTGATGGAAGCCCAGGATGAGGAATGGGATGAAATCAACGATATTATCCATTTATTCCAAAGCACGATGTACAAAGTCAAACGCTTCGAAAAACCGGTCGTGGCCGCACCGCACCGGATGTGTTTGGGCGGCGGCGTCGAAGCCTGCATGCCGGCCGACCAGGTGGTCGCTTCCGCCGAAACCTATTACGGGCTCGTTGAAGTCGGCGTCGGCCTGATCCCGGCGGGAGGCGGATGCAAGGAGCTAGCGCTGCGCGCCAGCCAGCATGCCAGCGTTGAAGGCGTCGATCTGCAGCCGTTTATCAACCACGTGTTCCAGACGGTCGGCACCGCCACCGTATCCAGCAGCGGGCATGATGCGAAAAGATTAGGTTATTTGCGTTCGACCGACCGTGTAGTCGTCAATCAGGATTTTGCCATTTATGAAGCGAAGCAGTCGGTTCTCGGGCTCGCGAATACGGATTACAAGCCGATTCCGGAAGAAAAGATCCGCGTGGTTGGTTCCGAAGGCAAGGCGGTGCTGCAGCTTGGGGCGATCGACATGAAACGCGGCGGATACATCAGCGACCATGACCTGCTGATCGCCAACAAGCTCGCCCATGTGCTGGCGGGCGGTGATGTTCCGGCGGGATCGCTTGTCACCGAGCAATACATGCTCGACCTGGAGCGCGAAGCGTTCCTCAGCCTTTGCGGCGAGCCGAAAACCCAGCAGCGGATGCATCACATGCTGACCAAAGGCAAAGCGCTCCGCAACTAACATCCCAGGGGAGGGTGAAATCCAAATGAAAGAAGCAGTAATCGTATCGGTGGCCCGTACCGCCGTCGGGAAAGCCAAAAAAGGCAGCCTGGCCCAAACCCGGGCGGATGATCTTGGAAAGGCCGTTTTGGAAGCGGTCATAGACCGCGCGCCGGGACTGCGCAAGGAAGACGTCGAGGACATCATTATCGGCTGCGCCATGCCGGAAGGGGAGCAGGGCCTGAATTTTGCGCGCATCATGTCGCTTTATGCCGGGTTCCCCGTGACGGTCCCCGCGCTGACCATCAACCGTTTCTGCTCCTCGGGGCTGCAGGCGATCGCCTTTGCGGCGGAGAGGATCATGCTCGGCCACGCGGAGGTGCTGATTGCAGGCGGCGTCGAAAGCATGAGCCACGTGCCGATGACGGGGTTCAAAGTGTCGCCGAATCCGAAGCTGGTTGCCGACATGCCGGAAGTGTACATGGGGATGGGCCATACCGCCGAAGAGGTGGCTGAACGTTTCGGCATTTCCCGCGAGGATCAGGACCGGTTTGCCGCCCGTTCGCACGCGAAGGCTGCCGAAGCGATCGCGGAAGGAAAATTCCGGGAGGAGATCGTTCCGATTCAGGTTGAGCTGAAAGCCGTCGATGAAAAAGGAAAGGTACAGTCGCGTTCGTTTACGTTCGATACGGATGAAGGCGTACGTCCAGACACGACTCCTGAAATTCTCGGCAAACTCAAGCCTTCGTTCAAGCTTGGCGGAACCGTCACCGCGGGGAACGCGTCCCAGACGAGCGACGGCGCGGCCGCCGTCGTCGTCATGAGCCGGGAGAAGGCGGACGCTCTTGGTTTGAAACCGCTGGCCACCTTCCGCTCGTTCGCGCTCAGCGGCGTCGAGCCGGAAATTATGGGCGTCGGCCCGGTTAAAGCCATTCCGAAAGCACTGCAAATGGCGGGGATTACGCAGGACGACGTGAAGCTGTTCGAAATCAACGAAGCTTTTGCTTCCCAATGCGTACACATCATTCGCGAGCTGAACATTGACGAGGAGAAGGTCAACGTCAATGGCGGCGCGATCGCGCTCGGCCATCCGCTGGGCTGTACCGGAGCGAAGCTGACGACGACGCTAATCGGCGAGCTTCGCCGCAGAGGTGGGGGATATGGAGTCGTTTCAATGTGTATCGGCGGCGGCATGGGAGCCGCAGGCGTTTTTGAAGTCCATTCCGAATAATCATGATAAAGGAGAGGAAAGCGCATGAGCACGACGATGAACAAAGTGGTTGGCGGCAGTTTTATCATTGAAGATACCGATTTCAATCAAGTCGTTACCCCGGAGGATTTTACCGAAGAGCATCGCATGATCGCCCAGACGACGGCCGATTTTGTCGAAGGTGAAATCGTACCCCGCGACGAAGAAATCGAAAAGCTCAATTATGAGCTGACGGTGGAAAAAATGCGGGCGGCCGGAGAGCTTGGCCTGTTGGGTGCGGATGTGCCCGAAGATTACGGAGGGCTTGGGCTCGACAAGGTCAGCTCGACCTTGATCAATGAAAAGCTGACAAAAGCCTCCGCCTTTGCCCTATCGATCGGAGCGCATGTCGGCATCGGAACGCTGCCGATCGTCTATTTCGGCACGGAAGAGCAGAAGCAAAAATATTTGCCGCTTCTTGCTACGGGCGAAAAGATTGCCGCATATTGCTTGACGGAGCCTTCCTCCGGATCGGACGCACTCGGAGCCAAGACGACAGCCACCATATCGGAGGACGGCGAATATTATGTATTGAACGGCACGAAGCAGTTTATTACGAACGCCGGATTCGCGGACATTTTTATCGTCTACGCCAAAGTGGACGGCAAGGATTTCAGCACGTTTATCGTCGAACGCACGATGGATGGCGTCAGTATCGGTCCGGAAGAGAAAAAGATGGGGATCAAAGGGTCTTCGACCTGTCAGCTCATTTTGGAGGATGTAAAGGTTCCCGTCGAAAATTTGCTCTGGGAAGTCGGCAAAGGCCATTTGATTGCGTTCAACATTCTGAACATCGGACGTTTCAAGCTGGCTGCCGGCTGCGTCGGCGCTTCGAAGGACACGATCGAGCTGGCCGCGGCTTACGCCAATGAACGGACGCAGTTCGGACGGAAAATTTCCTCTTTCCCGCTGATCGGCAAAAAGCTTGCCGACATGAACACGAAGGCTTACGTGCTTGAGAGCATGGTTTACCGCACGGCAGGTTTGTTCGACGTAGGGTTGGCCGAAGTGGATCACGCGAGCTCCCAGGTTGGTTATCAATCCGCCAAAGCCATTGCCGAATATCAGCTCGAATGCTCCATCAACAAAGTGTTCGGCTCCGAGGTGCTGGATTTTATCGTCGATGAAGGCGTCCAAATTCACGGCGGTTACGGCTTTACCCAGGAATACCGGATCGAGCGGAATTATCGCGATTCGCGCATCAACCGGATTTTCGAAGGCACCAACGAAATCAACCGCCTGCTGATCCCGGGAGCGCTGGTAAAAAAGGCGATGAAAGGCCAACTGCCTTTGATGCAAAAAGCGATGGCTCTGCAAAACGAACTGATGGAGCCGATTCCGAATCAAATCTTTGAAGGCACGCTCGAACAGGAAGCCCATTTGCTGAAAATGTCGAAGAAGATCTTCCTGATGTGCGGCGCGCAGGCCGTTCAAAAATATCAAATGAAGCTGGAAGAACAACAGGAGATACTCAGCAACCTGGCCGATATCATGATTTCCGTATATGCGATGGAAAGCGCGCTGCTCCGCACCCAAAAGATCATCGACCGTTCCGGCGAAGACAAAGCGCGGCTTGCGATTCGAATGACAACCGTATTCATTCATGATGAATTCGCGAAAATCGAGCAGTGGGCAAAAGAGGTGCTGGCGGCAATGGAATCCGGCGATACGCTGCGCACGCAGCTCTCCGTGCTGAAAAAGCTGGTCCGCAAATCGCCGATCGATACGATCGGCATCAAACGCGAGATTGCCGCTGAAGTCATCGACGCCGGCGCGTACGTATTGTGAAGCTTAAATTTTTGCAAAACCTCAATTACTTGAGATGGGGTGACCTGGATGACAAATAATCCATGGTTGGATCAATATCCTGAAGAGGTTCCGCACAGTTACGATTACCCGAGGCAAAACCTGGCCAAATTTTTGGTGGATTCAGCCACCGCCCATCCCCAGCACATCGCTCTCGATTTTCTGGGGAAGAAAATAAGTTATGCCAATCTGCTTGAATCGGTTTACCGTTTTGCGAACGCCCTGCAAAGTCTGGGCGTCCGCAAAGGGGACCGGATTGCGATTATGCTGCCCAACTGCCCGCAGGGAGTGATTGCCTATTACGGCACACTCCTTGTCGGCGGTATTGTGGTCATGACCAATCCGCTTTACGTCCCGCGCGAGATCGAACACCAGCTGACGGATTCGGGAGCGAAAATCATCGTTACGATGGATGCGCTGGTGGAGCGCGTCCATAAAGCGATGGAACGCAGGCCGCTGGATTATACCATCGTCACCTCGATGAAGGACTACCTGCCGTTTCCGAAAAACGTGCTGTATCCCATCAAGGCGAAAAAGGACGGCATGGCGGCCAGGATCGAATACAATGAGCGCGTATTGTCCTTCGTTTCGCTTCTGAAAAACGCAGCCGATACGCCGGTGGAAGTTTCCGTCGATCCCGAAGAGGATTTGGCGCTGATCCAATACACCGGCGGCACGACCGGATTTGCCAAAGGCGTCATGCTCACGCATATGAACCTCGTATCCAATACGATCCAGGCGCAGCTTTGGTGTTACCGAACGAAAATCGCCTACGAAAAATATCTCGCCGCGCTGCCTTTTTTCCATGTCTTCGGCCTGACTGTACTGCTCAATCAGGCGATGTATATCGCCGGCACGCTGATCTTAATTCCGCGCTTTCAAATCGACGACGTACTAAAGACGATCCATAAGAAAAAACCGTCCGTGTTCCCGGGAGCGCCGACCATGTATATAGCCGTCATCCATCATACGGAGGTCGGGAGCTTTGATCTTTCTTCTATTCAAATTTGCGTCAGCGGCGCGGCGCCCCTGCCGCTTGAGGTGCAGGAGCGGTTTGAAAAGATTACCGGGGGCAAGCTGATCGAAGGATACGGCTTGACCGAAGCTTCGCCGGTAACGCATGCCAATAACATTTGGGAAAAACGGAAGCAAGGATCGATCGGCATTCCGTTTCCGGATACGCTTGCGAGGATTGTGCATCCCGAAACGGGAGAAGAGCTGCCGATCGGCGAAATCGGCGAGCTTGTCGTCAAAGGTCCCCAGGTGATGAAAGGCTATTGGAACCGTCCCGAAGAGAACGAACGCACGCTTCGCGACGGTTGGCTCTTCACCGGGGATCTGGCACGGATGGATGAAGAAGGATTCTTTTATATTTTGGACCGGCGCAAAGACATGATCATTGCCGGAGGGTATAACATATACCCGCGTGAAGTGGAGGAAGTGCTGTTTGAGCATCCTGACGTGGAGGAGGCGGTCGTCGCCGGTGTAAAGGACCCTTACCGCGGCGAAAATGTAAAGGCTTACATCGTCCTGCGCAAAGGTTCAAACGTCACCGAACAGGAGCTTAAAAGCTGGTGCAAGGAACGGCTTGCGGTCTACAAGGTTCCGAAAATTTACGAATTCCGCGAATCGCTTCCCAAAACGCTGGTAGGCAAAGTGCTTCGCCGCAAGCTCATTGATGAGGAAAACGAAAAGCTCGTCAACCAATCCAAAGTGGATTTGTAAGGGTGGTCAACATTACGGTCATTGGGTAACCTTTAGGGTTTGCCAAAACTTCGGCATATTCCGAACAAAAGGGGAGGTTTGGCACATGGAGCACGCGTCCGGCGGAAAACTTCCCGATCTGGAACGTCTGGAGCGGGCAGCAAAAAACACGTTTTGGGATTTTATCGGTTGCGAAACCGTCGAAGTGAGCGATAAGAAAGTTGTCGTTGCGTTTGACATCCTGCCGCATCATTTGAATCTGATCGGGATCTTGCATGGAGGGATGCATGCCTCGGTCATCGATTCCGCAATGGGCATCGTCGTGATGCTGGCAAGGCCTGAAGCAAGCGTTGTTACCGTCGGTTTGAACATGAATTACGTAGCCCCGGTGTCCGAAGGCCGCGTCCTGGTCACAGCGGAGCTCATTCATAGCTCGCGCAAGCTGATGACCGCCCAGGCGTTTGCGCATAAGGAAAACGGCGATCTGCTCGCATTCGGCACGGGAACCTTCCGGGTAATGGAGCATAAACCCGTACCGACGGAACATTCCACATAAGGAGGTGACATATGTCTATTCGTGAGGAACTGAAGCAGCTCGCAGGCCGAATGAACGCCAGACCGGATGAAATCGAGTCGCTTCATGCGGTCTATCAGTTTAATATCGGGGAGTTTGATCCGATTCAAGTCGTTTTCGACAACGCGAGTGTCGAGGTCCTTGAAGACGCATCCGAAACGGCGGACTGTACGCTCACTTTATCGGAGAAAAATTTCCGCAAATTGCTCGAAAACGACCTTAATTCGACGATGGCTTTTATGACCGGCTCGCTGAAGGTTGACGGCAAGCTTGGTTTGGCCTTAAAGCTGCAGGAAATATTAAAGCAATTTATGGCGTGAATTTTTACCTTCTACGTCCATATTTGGACAAATAAGCAACCAAAGATCAAGCCCAGTTTCTTTGAAATCTTTCGGGAAACTGGGCTTGAAAACTGTCGAATATTAGTTAATGGCACTAAACATTAATAAGGTGAATAACGACAAAATAATATAAGTAATGCCATGAACTAATAAATATCGACGGCATCCGTCGGAAGTGAACGAACATGCTCCAAATAGGCCGTGACACGCTGATCATCTTGACGCAGATATGTAAACCCGAAATGTCCTCGACGAAAAGCGCGCTGTTTCGGAACAAACGGCGCATCGCAAACAAGGCGTTTCATGCCTCTTCGCAACTTCCGCTGCGGTATGTAAATATCGGCTCATCCTTTTGAGCAACGGATAAGGTGATGTCGATCATTTCCTTGTGCATTCCCATCTTATTTTCCTTTTCTGGTCAATTGGGCAAGGACGTCCCACTGCTCCTCCGTGACGTGACGGAGATCGTTGAATTGTCCCGCTCCTTGAAGCCATTCGCCGCCATCGATCGTAATCACTTCGCCGTTGATGTAGGCTGCGTAATCGGAAATGAGGAAAGCGGCCAAATTCGCAAGCTCTTCCGCTTCCCCGACCCGGCCGAGCGGAACCCGGTCCAACATTTTCGCTTCAAGTTCGGGCGTTGGAGAGAGCCGAGACCACGCTCCATCGGTCGGAAAAGGACCCGGGGCGATGGCAACCTGACGGATGCCGTATTTGGCCCATTCGACCGCAAGCGAACGTGTGAGGGCCAACACGCCGGCTTTGGCGGCTGCGGACGGGACGACGTAACCGGAGCCGCTGGAGGCGTATGTCGTCACAATGTTTAGCATGGCGCCAGGACGTTTGCGCTCAATCCAGCGTTTGCCGACTTCAAGCGTCGCGTAAAAGGTGCCGTGCAGCACGATGTTGAGCACCGCGTCGACGGCACGGGGGGAGAGGCGTTCGGTCGGACTGATGAAGTTGCCCGCAGCGTTGTTGACGAGGACGTCCAGCCCGCCGTAATGCTCCTCAACGGCATCGATCAAAGCGCTGATTTCCGCGGGATCCCGTACGTCGCAAGATTTGTACATCACCTCGTAGCCGAGCGAGGCGAATTCGTCCGCCGTTTGCTTTAGCACTTCTTCCCGGCGCCCGGCGATGACCAGCTTTGCGCCCAGCTTCGCGAATTTTTCGCCCATCGCCTTGCCAAGCCCGGTTCCGCCTCCCGTAATCAAAACAACCTTGCCTTGTAGCAAATCGCTCGTAAACGCTTCCATACGAAAGTCCTCCTTCAACGTGGTTTTGAATACTGAAACAAGTTTGAATTCCGGGCACGCCAGACCCAGGCATAAGACCGGAAAATTAAGCAAGGAACGGGAATGGATGCTTTCAAGAAAAATATCCCAATAACCTTGCATGTCACCATTGTACCTTATGCCGATTCGGTTCGAAAGGAAGGAATCGAAGTCCGTCAAACCGAATGATCGAACTCGTCGGATGTGCAAGCTATCATTTCAAACGTCATCTGAAAAGCTCAACAAGAATAACTCTAATGCCGTATTAAAAACGCTTGCATCATGACCAAAACGAATGGTTTTTGCCCGTGAAGCTATAAAAGCCGCAGCCCTCATCCGATTGCTGAGAGGGTGCGGCATTTTTGCGAAGTTTATCAGGCAGCAACATCAGCTGCCTTCCGGCGGTCAAATGCTGTCATACGAATCTAGCTGTCTGCATATCTATTACAATAAAGAAGAGGACAAACGTAAAACTGAATGCTTAATAGATCAAGAGACGATTATTTCAACAACCAAAGCGCAGGCACGTTCGGCGGCTCCCACCCAACGATCGATGTATGCGCTTGGCGGCATTCATACGTTTGGCCGCCATAGCTGACAAGGGTGCCCGGCGTGTAAGCGACGTTAGGCGCCCATGGAGCTGCTGACGAAGCTGGGGCTGTGGTCGCCGTTACGGCGTTGCTGTCGGCAGATTCGTTGCCGGCGGCATCAATCGCCCTTACGGTGAATGTATATGGGGTGTTTGCAGCCAAGCCGGTAACGGTGTAGCTCAGCGTCGTTCCGGAGACGGTTCCTGCAAGTGCCGTTCCTTTATAAATACGATATCCGGTTACGCCGACATTATCTGTGGCCGCATTCCAGGACAAAGAAACCGAAGAGGAGGTCGGCGTTCCGTTCACCTTCAAGCCCGTCGGAGCGGTTGGGGCTTGATTGTCGGCCGGAGGATTGGAGGCCGTCGTGAACGTAACCGGATTGCTGGCTGCGGAAGTGTTGCCTGCGGCGTCAACGGCTTTAACCGTAAACGTATAGGACGTGTTGGCGGCAAGTCCTGTGACGTTATAGCTAGTTTGGCTTGTTGTCGTTACCAGCGCAGAACCGTTGTATACTTTGTAGCCCGTTACGCCGACGTTATCCGTGGAAGCTCCCCAGGTAAGCGTGGCGCCCGAGCTGGAAATGTTGGAAACCGCGAGGTTGGAAGGCGCGCTTGGAGGCGTTGTGTCGGCAGGATTGCCGCCGCCGCCAAAGTCTGCGTCAATGACATTGTAGAAAGCATTGGCCGTGTCTGCGATTTCCCATACCGCGAGAATGACTTGATAACCGGTTCTGTTCGGTACCGTGCATGTATCCGAATAGGTGCCCGGAGGTTGTTTTCCGCCGTACCCAACGGAGCAGAACGGTGTCAGATCAAAGGAATCGCGCGTCAGCGGGGCGTTTGGATTCCAGTTTTGTTTGGTAATGTAGTATTTCCAGCTTGTCGTGGCATGTGCGGCCGACAAATGCCAAGTAAAGGTGTTCGTGCCGGGAGTCATGCTGACTTTCGTCCAACGTGTGGCGGATTGCTGGTCCAATTCCGGAAATGCGCCGTTTGCGCTGGCGATTTTGCCGTCTTCAGGTCCCGCTGCCGGAAATCCTTTTTTGGCTTCAAGGCTTTGAGGCTCATACTGGATCGCCCCGCAGTTGGTATTGGCGCCTGTTTTGCATAGATAACCACGGCTGCCCGGCGATTCGATGTAGCCGTGTGCGGAAGCGCGGTCGGCGATCAGAAGCATAAGGGCAGTCATCACGAAAAACATTCCACCGACAATCAGCCATTTCATAACGCTGTTGTTCGGCAAACGAAGCGTTGTCATCGAAATCTCCTCCTATTTTTGGCATTGAATGAACAAGACGGCAAAAGACAACTAGAAACCAATGTGTAAAAGATCCGTTTTTACGCAACACCTCCTTGATTTGTACGAAGACGAAAAGAAGGACCGGGAACGTATGCTTCATGGATGAAAGATTTATATAAACTCATAAAATGAGTCTATATCGGATAGTTAAAGCGGTTACATTTTGGACCGGGATGGATGATTCCGTATGAAAGAATTTGATGATGCGAATCAATGCAATTAGAAGCAGAAGTGATCCATGATTGTGTTACGTTAACAACGAGCGCGGGGACTGAAGGGACTTGTAGAACCCGTTGACTCTTCTTTCTTTTGCCGAAATGATTAATATAATTAAAGTTATTTTTGTCAATTAATAGTATTTGCAATATTAAAATAAACCATATTTCCAGGATCTACAATGATATAAAACTACGATTTCGTATACTATTCGACGATTTTCAATGTTTGTGCAGCGAAAGTTCCAAATTTGACCATGAAGTAGCTCGATCATCAAGTAAACAACATAAATGTTATGTAAACCATTGTTTAACGTCTAAGATCTTATACATTAAAACGGGTCGGGATTGGAACGATCTCCGGTGTCGACACATGGCGAAAGAACCCTTTTTCCAGCCGCTTTTCATGCGGTCCGATGCTGAAACTTGTTCATCCGCTCAATTCAAGCTATAATATAGCAGTGTATTTATTAGACCGAAGTCAAGAATCAATAGCGAAAGAGAGCGGAAAAGTATGGGTCGTAAGTGGAATAATATCAAAGAGAAAAAAGCTTCAAAAGACGCAAATACAAGCCGGGTTTACGCTAAATTCGGCCGCGAGATTTATGTCGTGGCCAAGCAGGGCGAGCCGGATCCCGAATCCAACCGCGCGTTGAAAGTCGTACTGGAACGCGCGAAAACGTATAACGTGCCGAAAGCCATCATTGACCGTGCACTCGAAAAAGCGAGAGGCAACTCCGATGAGGTATATGACGAGCTTCGTTACGAAGGTTTCGGACCAAACGGTTCGATGGTCATCGTCGATGCGTTGACCAACAACGTCAACCGCACGGCATCCGAAGTGCGCGCCGCATTCAGCAAAAACGGCGGCAACCTCGGCGTGAGCGGTTCCGTTGCATACATGTTCGACCAAACGGCCGTCATCGGCATCGAAGGCAAAACGGAGGAGGAAGTGCTCGAGCTGTTGATGGAAGCCGACGTCGACGTGCGCGATATCGTGAGCGAAGAAGACGCCGTGATCGTATACGCCGAGCCGGATCAATTCCAGGCGGTTCAAGATGCGTTCAAAGCGGCAGGCATTACGGAGTTTACGGTTGCGGAAATTACCATGCTGGCGCAAAACCATCTGACGCTTCCGGCAGACGTCCTGCCGCAGTTTGAGAAAATGATCGATGCGCTCGAAGATCTGGACGACGTGCAGCATGTGTATCATAACGTCGAATTCGAAGAATAAACTCCTCATTGGATGATTCTGACTCACCCGGAAGGCATATTGCCGGTGAATCGAAAGACCCGCAGCGGATAAACCGCTGCGGGTCTTTTTTTAAAGAGATGAGAAGGTTTCGATCTGCCCCCTTTTCTTGTGGACGGCCTAACACTTGCTGGATTCATGCATCATCGTATCGTTTAGAAAGTGTGTTTTCTTTATGAAGATCATCGAAATTTGTAGTTCTCCCGAATTTTTGCATCTTTTCGCAAAGCAAATTATGATATGATCTAACAAGAGGAATTTTTGGCTCCAAAAATAGACAAAGAGAGGAGAGGGAGCATTGGCGAAACTAAAGGATATTGCAGAGCGTGTCGGCGTTTCCATTTCGACCGTTTCCCGGGCGATCAGCAACGATACGAGCCGGCCGGTCAATGAGGAAACCAAGCGGAAAATCCGCGAAGCGGCGCAGGAGCTCGGATACCCGCTTCAGGAAGAAACGGTATCCGGCCGGCCGGGACACGCCTCCCATAAACGGATCGCCTGCGTCGTGCCTCAGCAGTTGATCGAAAATCATCCGTATTTCAGCGAGGTGCTCGCAGGTTTCCATGACCGGATGAACGAGCTCGGACATCCCCCGGCGATCGTGCGGACGCTGGATGAAGTGAGCGATGCGGAGCAGATCAGAAATCTTATCAAGGAAAACGGGATCGAGGGCGTCGTCATCATCAGCTGGTATGACCAATCGCTGATCGAGCAGCTCGAAAAAGAATCCGTGGCCGTGCTTGGCGTAAGCCTGAACGATGAACGTTTAACGGTGCCGGTCGTCGATTGCGACCGCATTTTTTCGGCCCGAACCGCGGTTCGCCACCTTATTGAGCAAGGACACCGCCGGATCGGCTTTATCGGAGGACCCGCTTATTCCCGGAAAATGGACAACGACGAACGCTATATCGGCTATAAATTCGCGATGATGGAAGCAGGCCTTTCGATGCCGGAGGATTTGATCATCAATACCAACTGGACCGTGGATTTAAGCTACAGCATGCTTACCGAGCTGCTTACCGGCCGTCCGAAAAGCGAATGGCCGACGGCTATTTTTTGCGCGAGCGACATGCTGGCCATTCCGGCCATGCGCGCCGTGGTCGAGCAAAAAGCGCGAATCCCGCAGGATATCGCGTTTGTCGGCATGGACGACATTTCGTTTGCGCAGTACACGAATCCGCCGTTGACATCGGTGCATGTCCCTAAATACGAAATCGGGAAAGCGGCGGCCCAATTCATGATGGATTACCTGGACGGCGATTATCCGGCGCTGCCGAAAATACTGCTGCCTTGCCGTCTTGTCGTCCGCGAATCTTCCGATTACGTCAGACAGCAGGCGTAGATGATGTAATGTGACGTAATTCCCCCCATAGATCCTCAAAGAGAGCCTGATACGAAATGGAGTGTCAGGTTTTTTTGCCGTGTATTTTTCCTCGCATCAAAACAATCTCCAATTCAATTTGCAAATAAACTCCAAAAATAATCCAAATTAATGTTTGACAATCCAAATATCCCTGCATTATGATGAAAAAATAAAAACGGTTTGGCTAATTATCCAAAAAAACCATGGAATCAGCAAATCATGAATTATTTTCGATATGAATTGGTTGCGCTTACATTACGTGTGATATGGCGAATATAACGTTTTCGAAAGATCCATCCCGAACACTTCTTCGCATTACACGATGAGAATCATATCCAAATTATTATCCAAAAACGATTCATATTTGCTGTGAAATTCTATTTTTCCACGTGATCATGAACCTTTATATAGAGTTGTCACATCGTAATATCGGTTTCATGAACGCTTTCGCTTAAATCGGGAAAGGAGGGAATTGATTACAGTCTAATTATTGCGTCTTGATAATGACTTGACGAACTCATGTCCAAGCTCAAGGGGGGATCCATGTGGCCAATGCCAAAGTTTCCGCAATGACCGGCACGGCGCCGGAACCGAAAAAGGAATCCCGATTGAAATGGAGCCGGATCGCCCGGAACTGGCAGCTGTACCTGCTCGTTTTGCCCGTGGTCGCGTATTACATTCTTTTTCACTACGTTCCGATGTACGGCATCCAAATCGCGTTCAAGGATTTTATCGCCACGAAAGGGATTACCGGAAGCCCGTGGGTCGGAACCGAACATTTCAATCGTTTTTTTCACAGCTATTTTTTCTGGCGTTTGATCAAAAACACGTTGGGGCTCGGGCTGTACAGCCTGGCCTTGGGTTTTCCGATTCCCATTCTGCTCGCCCTTCTGATGAATGAAGCCAAGTCGGCCAAATTCAAAAAATTCGTTCAAACCGTCACGTACGCGCCGCATTTTTTGTCCACGGTCGTCGTCGTCGGCATGATGATGATTTTTCTGTCCCCCCGATACGGGATGGTTAACCACGTCATCTCTTTATTTGGCGGGCGTCCGATCGATTTTATGGCCCAACCGGGCTGGTTCAAATCGCTTTACGTTTTTTCGGACGTGTGGCAGACGATGGGTTGGAGCTCGATCATCTATTTGGCCGCGCTGGCCGGCGTGGACCATCAGCTGCATGAAGCGGCCCGCGTCGACGGTGCCGGCAGAATACGACGGATCTGGCATATTAACCTCCCCGGCATCCGTCCGACGATCGTCATTTTGCTCATTTTGAACATCGGCAGCATTATGGGCATCGGCTTTGAAAAGGTGCTCCTCATGCAGAACAACCTGAACATGGAAACCTCGGATATCATCGCGACCTACGTGTACCGTGCCGGTATACAGGGCGCCGAATACAGCTTCTCCGCAGCGATCGGATTGTTTAATTCCGTCGTGAACTTCATTCTGCTCATTACCGTCAACTGGGTAACCAAACGGATGGGCGAAACGAGTCTATGGTAAGGAGGAAACGGCATGCTTCTGGAATCCCGCGGAGACCGCGTGTTCAATGTGATGATCTATATCATTCTCAGCCTTGTCGCCGTCATCGTGCTGTATCCGCTCCTATTCGTTCTCAGCGCCTCGTTCAGCGATCCGCAGACGGTGCTGCGCGGCGAGATGCTGCTATGGCCGAAAGGCGTCAACCTGAACTCTTACGCGAAAATATTCCAAAACCAGGACATACTGACCGGTTATTCGAACACGCTCCTGTATACCTCCATCGGCACCTTGATCAACCTCGTGATGACCGTGCTCGGCGCATATCCGCTTTCGCGCAAAGATTTCGTGGGCAAAAATGCGATTATGGCGCTTTTTGTGTTTACGATGTTTTTCGGAGGCGGACTTATTCCAACCTACCTGCTGATCAAAGACCTGGGCATGCTGAATACCTTCTGGGTTATGGTCATACCGAATGCCGTGTCCATTTGGAACATCATCATCATGCGCACCTTCTTCCAGCAGTCCATCCCGTACGAGCTGCAGGAGGCGGCGACGATCGACGGCTGCTCCAACATCCAGATTTTGACCCGCATCATTTTGCCTTTGTCGATGCCGATCATCGCCGTCATGATCCTTTTTTACGCGGTTGGACACTGGAATGCGTTTTTTAACGCGCTGCTCTATTTCTCGGATAAAGACAAGTTCCCGCTCCAGCTGATTCTGCGCGAAATTCTCATTCAAGGCCAAACGAACGACATGGTCAAAATGTCCACCGAATCGGCGATCAAGCAGCAGCGGGAAGTGGAAGGCATCAAATACGCGGTGCTTGTCGTCGCCAACATTCCGGTGCTCATCCTGTATCCGTTCCTGCAAAGGTATTTCGTAAAAGGCGTCATGATCGGTGCCATCAAAGGGTAAACCCTTGATTGGATAAAAGAAGAGGCAAAGGGAGGAAGGTTAAGATGAACAGAAGCAAAAGGGGGAACATGCTGCTAGCCTGCCTGGTTTCCATTACATTGCTTGCGGGGTGCAGCTCAGGCAAATCGGCCGATTCGGGAGGCGGAAAAGCGCAGGACGCGGCGGACGCCAAAATCAACCAGGAGGGTTTCCCGATCGTCAACGACAGCATCACGGTCAAAGCGTTTGCCGCCAAATTTTTCGCGAACGCGGATTGGAACAACATCAGGCTGTGGAAGGACTATGAGAAAAAGTCGAACATCCATGTCCAGTGGGACACCGTCCAGACCGAAACGTTGAAGGAAAAACGGAACCTGCTGCTCGCCGGCAACGACTACCCGGAAATGTTCTACGCTTCGGCTTTTTCGAGGTCCGACCTGCTGAAATACGGGAAACAGGGCGTCTTCATTCCGCTTAACGACCTGATCGACAAATATGCTCCCAATTTCAAAGCCGTGATGGAAAAATATCCGATCATCGCCAAAGGGCTCACGATGCCGGACGGAAACATTTACGGCCTGCCGACCATTTACGATCCCGAGTTCAAATCCGTTTTGTACGGCACGCCGTGGGTAAAGCAGGAATGGCTGGATAAGCTCGGCCTGAAGCAGCCGGAGACGCTGGACGATTTTTACAACATGCTGAAGGCGTTTAAGGAAAAAGATCCGAACGGCAACGGCCAAAAGGACGAAATCGCATGGGGCGCGGTCGGCACGGCCGGCATCGTCAATTATTTGCGGGGTTCCTTCGGACTGAACAACCACGGCACGTCGAACATAAACGTGGATACGGATCCCGGAACCGGCAAAATCCGCTTCATTCCAGCCGATCCGCGTTATAAGGAACTGCTCCAGTTCGTGAACAAGCTATATAAAGACGGGCTGCTTGAGCAGGACATCGTTTCGGTTAAGAGCACCGAAGTCGATGCCAAAGGCATGCAAGGACTGCTCGGCGTGTCCGACAGCGTGGATCCGGTGGCCATCTACAACCAAAAAGGGTATGTAGGACTTTCCGTATTAAAAGGGCCGCATGGCGACCAGCAGTATAACGCTTACGGTTCCCCGCTCGGCAACATCGGCATGTTCGTGCTGACGGATAAAGCGAAACATCCGGAAGCGATGATGAGATGGATGGATTATTTCTACAGCGACGAAGGCATCAAGCTCTTTTTCATGGGCTGGAAGGATGAAACATATACCGAAGACGCGAACGGCAACGTCGACTATACCGACGAAATCAAAAACAATCCGAAGGGTCTCAACCTGGATCAGGCAGTGGGGCAATATTTGATTTGGCCGGGCGGATATTATCCGGGATTCGTCAAACAAAAGTTTTTTAAAGGGGCCGAAGGCCTTTCGACTTCGGTCGAAAACGCCAAAAAAGCCGAACCTTACGTGCTGCCGCAGGATCAGGTCTGGCCGCCGTTCAACTTTACGCAAGAGGAGCAAAGCGAGCTGACGACGATTCAGACGGACATCGAAACCTACGTCACCGAAATGCGGGATAAGTTCATCACCGGCAATGAGTCGTTCGACAATTGGGATCAATACGTCGCGGCTTTGAAAAAAATGGGCGTCGACCGCTATGTGGCGATTTATCAGTCGGCATCCGAACGTTACGCCAAATAACAAACTAAGTCGGAAAATCCGTATACGCAGGAGTCTCGTATTCTACCGAAGGCATCCCTGTAAGGATTTCCATCAACCAAAGGGTAGGGGAGAACAAACATGAACAAACTGACAGCTGTATTAATCGGAGCGGGGGCAAGGGGAGGGGCGTATGCCCGGTACGCGCTTGATTATCCGCATGAACTGGACGTCGTAGCCGTGGCCGAGGCAGACCCGGTGCGCAGGGACAAGTTCGCGCAGGATCATAACATCCCGCAGGAGCGGTGCTACGAATCTTGGGAGCTGCTGCTGAAAGAGCCGCGGATGGCCGACATCGCCATCATTTGCACGCAGGACCGGATGCACCATGGGCCCACGATGCGGGCATTAAAGCAGAAATATCACGTCTTGTTGGAAAAACCGATGTCGCCGTCGCCGGAGGAATGTCTCGATATGGAGCGGATGGCCGCCGATCAGGGGCGTTTGCTGACGATTTGCCACGTGCTGCGGTATACGCCGTTTTGGAGCACGATTAAAAAAGTGATTCAGGAAGGGCGGATCGGGGAAATCGTCTCCATCCAATTAAACGAAAACGTCGGTTATTGGCATATCGCCCACAGCTTCGTTCGGGGCAACTGGAACAATTCCGACAAATCGAGCCCGATGATCCTGCAGAAGTCCTGCCACGACATGGATGTCCTCTCCTGGCTTATGGATCGTCCTTGCGTTCGGGTCAGCTCCTTCGGGTCCTTGAAGTATTTTCATGAAGGCAATGCGCCGGAGGGTTCGGCTGCCCGCTGCCTGACCTGCGCCGTGGAACCCCATTGCGCATATTCCGCGCCCCGCTTTTATCTAAGCAACGAGTTCCGCGGGTGGGCAAGGCATTTTACGCCGGATTTGTCCAGGGACAACATCGTCAAAGGATTGCAGGAGACGGATTACGGCCGCTGCGTGTTCCGGAGCGACAACAACGTCGTCGACCATCAGGTCGTCAATTTGGAGTTCGAAGGCGGCGCCACGGCGATGTTCAGCATGTGCGGCTTTACGTTCGAGCAGGAACGGCGGATTCAAATTATGGGGACGCAGGGCGAGCTGCGCGGGGAAGAAGACAAAATCACGCTGTATGATTTTCTTACCCATCAGAAGACAACCATCGAAATTCCCGTCCAAACCAGCGGCCATGGCGGCGGGGACAGCGGCATCGTGCGAAGCTTCATGAATCAGGTGAGAGATTACAGCGGCGGAGAAGGGTTAACGTCGGCGTCGGTTTCGGTGCGCAGCCACATGATCGCCTTTGCCGCGGAAGAATCCCGGCTGAACGGAGGGCAGGTCATCGAATTAAACGATTTTATGGAAAAATGGCAGCCTGCCAACGCCGATTCCGTCCAATAATTATGACGTCCTAATTCATAAACAGGTTGTATAAAAAGATCTGCTTGGCTCCGATAAGGGGCTGATGCAGATCTTTTTTTTTGGCATTTAGGGCGAAACGGGGATGCCGATTAGGAGCTGGGCGCTTAAAGCCTTTCTTCGAGCACGTTCATCGACGTGATATGATTTTTCGTTTCCTGCGTCCCAAGGCGGTACAACAACTGATAAATATCCTTCAGGTCGCGCTCGAAATAATCGTTATCCCTGTCATAATGCTCCGGAATCCCCGGATAATGCATACGGTAATAGGTTTCCATGTCAAAATGGTGCATCGAGTCGAAAAGTCCGCGAAGCGCCGTAATTTCTTCCGGGGTCGCTTCGATGACGAACTCGTAAGCCGAATCGCCTTCGGATTGCATGATCGTTCGGGATTGAACGGATACGTAATATCTTTTCTTTTCCAAGTCGAACACTCCTGACGAATTAAGTTAGTCCCTTGATTTCGAAATACCACCAAGCAAGCGCGCCGAGCACGATCAGCACGGGAATGGCCAAATACAATATGACAATGGGGTTCGCGAGAAGCGGATGTCTGGCGACCGTGGGATGGATCTGATCTTGTTCATGATGCTGTTGTTTGCGCATGATGGAAATCGACATGAACAGCGAAGCGGCGCAGACAATGACGGCAAGAACGATAAGAACGGTGTACATCATTGGATTCGTTTTCTCCCCTTTCGGCGTTCGTAAATGTATCGGTAAACGTATAAGTCGTTATGCGAAATAGGCATGTTTCCTTCGGATTTCAGCAAAATAACAACGGAGCATTGACTCTGCCATGTTTTCCAATCTTATCGTGCGCGGAATCGCTGAAATTATTCATTTTTCGATAGCCAGGTCAGACGTCATCAAGTGAAGAAAACGGGGTGTCATTCGCCTTAAAAGTGCGTAGAAATAAAGAATTTCATTTCATTATCAGGGTGTCTTAAATGAAATAGGATGTATTATATATTGATTTATTTATTTATATGACGTATTATACAGACAGAAAAATTGATCGCCACAGGGAGGAGGCCACCATTATAAAACTGACTCCGCGCCAACAGGAAATTCTCGATATCGTCAAAAAGCACGCTCCCGTCACGAGCGAGCAAATCGCCGAAATGCTCAATTTAACGAGACCGACGATCCGTTCGGATTTATCCATCCTCGTCTGTCTCGATTACATTGCAGCCAAACCGAAGGTGGGTTACTTTCCGGGAACCAAAAAAACCGCGGCCGAAGAAAGCAAATCGTCTCTCCTTGATCTGAAGGTTGGCGATATTCACGGCGTTCCCGTGATCGTGCGGGAAACGACGACGATCCATGATGCGGCGGTGACATTGTTTCTGGAAAACGTGGGCCATCTCATCGTTACCGATGAAGAAGGCAAACTCGTTGGCATCGTGTCACGCAAAGACATGCTGAAAGTGACGCTTGGAAATGCGGCAGCTTCCAACATGCCCGTGAGTTTTATCATGACCCGCAGAGCTAATGTGGTGACCGTGTCTCCGGAAGACACCGTTCTGGATGCGGCCCGAAAGATCATCACGCACCAAATCGACAGCCTGCCGGTCGTCGTGCCCGCGGAGTCCGGCGTTGACGGGGAGGTTCGCGTGGTCGGACGGATTTCCAAAACGAATATCATTCGAAAGATGCTTGAGATATTAGCACCGGAATAGTGGGAGGAATGGGATGAAACAGGCGTCAACTCGTGTTATAGCCATATGCTCGGATGCCATCGGCGAAACTGCGGAAGCAGTCGCCATGGCAACCCTTCGGCAGTTTGAGCTGACGAACACGGAGATCAAACGAATCATGAATGTGCGGCATGAAGATGAAATCACGCGGTTGATGGAGGAAGTGGCCGTACGCGGCGGGCTTGTCGTCTATACGATCGTTCAGCCGGAGCTTCGGGAGGCCATCAAGGAGGAATCCATTCGTCTCAACGTCCGGACCGTCGATATTATGGGGCCCATGATGCAGGCGGTCATCGATACGTTTAACGATACGCCGAAACGGCTGCCGGGCCTTTTGCACCGATTGGACGAAGACTACTTCCGCCGCATCGAGGCCGTTGAATTTGCGGTCACCAACGATGACGGCAAAGATGTGGGAGCAATCCTCAAAGCGGACATTATCCTGCTTGGCGTATCCAGAGTATCGAAAACGCCGCTGTCGATTTTTTTGGCCCATAAAGGGAAAAAGGTCGTCAATTACCCCGTCGTTCCCGAGCTAGCCCCACCGGCGCAGCTGCGCGAGGTGACGACAGGCAAAATCTTCGGACTTCATATCGACGCCGGGCAGCTGGTCAAAATCCGTTCCGAACGCCTCAAATCGTTGGGCCTTCCCATCGAAGCCCATTATGCATCCCTGGAACGCGTGCAGGCCGAATTAAAATACGCGCAGTCGTTGTATGAATCGTTAGGCTGTCCGGTCATCGACGTTACGGATAAAGCGATTGAAGAAACCGCAGGTCTTATTATGCAATATTTCTAATTCAAGATTTTAAAAATGTTCAAATATACTTTCATGGATAGATGGAGGGAAAAAGAAAATGGAACATCAAATAGCTTTGGAGCTCGTTCGCATTACGGAGAAAGCTGCGCTTGAGGCGGCTCGCTGGACGGGAAGAGGAGACAAAAACAGCGCAGACGAGGCTGCCACCACGGCGATCCGGAGTCATCTGAACTCCGTGGCTATTGATGGGACCGTCGTGATCGGGGAGGGCGAGATGGATGAGGCGCCGATGCTGTATATCGGCGAAAACGTAGGGAACCGCAAAGGCCCGAAAATCGACATTGCGGTCGATCCGATTGAAGGGACCGAAACGGTGGCCAATGGGCTGAACGACGCGATTTCGGTATTGGCCGCGGCACCGGAAGGAAATCTGCTGCACGCCCCCGACATTTATATGGAGAAATTGGCCGTAGGGCCGCTGCTTGCCGGTCACCTGTCATTGGACGACCCGATCGAGACGACGCTGGCGAAAGCGTCCGGCATCTTGAACAAATCGATGTCCGAGATGACCGTATCGATTTTGGACCGGGAACGCCATCGCGGGCTGATCGCGGCGCTTCGGAAAGCCGGCGTCCGCATCAAGCTGTTGAACCATGGCGACGTCATGGGGGCCATCGAAGCGGCCACGGACAGCGACGTGGATATGTATATCGGTTCCGGCGGGGCTCCCGAAGGCGTTCTGGCCGCTGCGGCGCTGAAAAGCCTGGGGGGAGAAATGCAAGGACGTCTGCTGCCGGACGGCCCCGAAGAAACGGCCCGCGTAATAAAAATGGGACTCCCGGACCCCGGTCAGCTGCTTTACATGGATGATTTGGTTGGAACGGGAAACGTCATTTTCGTCGCCACCGGCATTACGGGAGGAGATTTTTTGAACGGCGTTCGTTATATGCAGAACCAGAAAGCTGAAACCCATTCCGTCATTATGCATTCCGAAAGCCAGATGGTCAGCTTCCTGCGTACGATTCATAAGCTCCCGTTAACGAGAGAAGTATTGACGCATGCAGCGATGTAAATCGTAGCTAACAACAAGGGATAGGTGAAACATGCCTATCCCTTGTTGGTGTTTAATGTTATTTATGCTTGATAAATTCATATCATAGTAATAAAATATTATTATATGAACATCATTGTTGGTTTCCCAAGCCTTATTGCGTACGCGTCATTTTCTTACCGTTTCCGTCGAAAGACACCTATCGGTCTTGTACGCGGCATAAATCTTCGGTCCGACAATTATTGCATTAGATCAGGTTTTCTCTTAAAAAAGAATGAAGAAGGAGCCATGACCATGACACAACCAACGATTCAGCCCATCGCAACGACAAACGCCCCTGGAGCGATCGGTCCATATTCGCAGGCCGTTCGCATGGGTAATCTGCTGTTCGCTTCCGGACAACTCGGCATCGATCCCGCTACGGGCGAAATGCCGGCAACGGTGGAAGAGCAAACCCATCAATCCTTGAAAAACGCGAAAGCGATCCTTGAAGCCGCAGGCACGGACTTGTCCCACGTGGTTAAAACGACGGTGTTCCTGAACGACATGAACGATTTTGCGAAAGTGAACGAGATTTATGCAAGCTATTTCGCGCAGCCGTTCCCTGCCCGCAGTGCCGTTCAGGTGGCCAAACTGCCGAAGGACGGACTTGTCGAAATTGAAGTCATTGCGATGATTCCGTAAGCTTGGAACAAGCAGCTCATGAAGATGGGCTGCTTTTTTTCTTCCGCTCTATGCCCAATTTAAAATGAAATGTTCGATCGCGGCAGCCAGGATGCAAAACTCAAAAGATCTGGATGAAGCTGTCTGAGATATTCCAGATCCGCCTTGTAACCTTCCCTGATAAAGAACTGGGTGGCTTTGATTCCGTCGTGTTCATGTTTCGGAACGGGGGCCGAGTGCGGATAGACGGCAGCGGTGGCAAAAAAACGGCTTATATGTTCAGCAAGCTCTTTGACCGATAGTTCATCGCCGGCAATCTCCAGCGATTGTCCGATGAATTGATCCGGCTGCTCGAAAGCTTTCCTCGCAAATACGCCTATGTCTTGAACGGCAATCATTTGTACTCTTGTATCCGCTTCACCTTTATAAGGAAGTAAAATTCGGCCATCGACTTTTTGGAGAGTAAATCTAAAGTTTTCCATGAACATGACAGGGCGAAGGATTGTTGCCGGAAGATTTAACGCTTGAATATACCGCTCAATTTTTCCCTTATTTTCAAATGAGGTAATTCCTGTATTTCGATCGGCACCAGCCGCGGAACTGTAAACAAAATGCGACACTCTCGCTGCCTTGGCGATTTCCGCTAAACGTTTTCCCTGCAGTTCTTCCTTTTCGGGATGATTTAGATCCAAGGATTGAACGCTAAACACCCCATATACGTTTTTCATGGCGCGCAGCAACGAATCGGAGTCCTCCAAATCCCCCTTTACGACTTCGATCCCCGAGTTCATAAGCGATTGCGAAGCGGGGTGGCCGGGATCGCGAACCAAGGCACGAACCTTCCACCCGTTTGCCGACAGCTGTCTTGCCACTGCGCCTCCTTGTTGTCCCGTAGCCCCAGTGACCAAAATTATTTTAGAAGACATTCCTTTTCCTCCTTAGCTTTACAAATAAGTGATAAATCCGCTGTTGATAGTGTAATTGGGATGAAATAAGATTTAAAGAAGGCAATATTTTTAAATATAGTTTCAAAAAGTGAATTTACTATCTTTTTTATAGGAGAAATGTATGAGCATAAAAACGGAAGAAGAACTGTGTCTTTACAACATCCAGCAGGCCATTGAGGTACTGGGGGGGAAGTGGTCCTTTTTGGTTCTGGGACAACTGTTTTGCCATGACGTTCAGCGTTTTAACCAGATGCGTAGAACTTTGAAGCACATCAGCACCAAATCTTTGACCGACACGCTGCGCCATTTGGAACAAAATGAAATCATTAAACGGACCGTGCTTCCCACCGTGCCCGTCACCGTGGAATATTCCTTGACCGAAAAAGGAAGGGATTTTAAAACCATTATTTCCGAAATGCGAAGCTGGGGAGAAAAATGGGGCGAGGGCAAAGAATAATCTCTTGCAATTACAGGGTTTTAAGCAGGGAATGGAGGAATTGAATGATGACGACCAAAATATTTTTTTCCTCGAATTCATTAGGCAGCATCGCCGCGGGGCAAATCCAGAGCATGCTTGACCGGTTTCATCTAGGAGAGCTTATATCATCGGAACGGACTGCGGAAGGCGTCATGAAGCAGACGATGTTTATCGCATCTACCGCAGGAGAATACGTGCTAAAAGGCAATCCTGTTTATGAAGGACAATGGGTGGAGGAGAAATTTTTTGTGGAAGGTTTGCATGAAATAAGCGGCGTGCCCGTCCCGATTCCGTACATAATCGATGAACAAAACGATATTTTTGGATGGAGCTATGCCCTCATGCCCCGTCTCCCCGGTATGCACTTTAACAATCCTGAAATTCAAACCGCGTTGTCGGATGCAGATCAGATGAGGATCGCTTCATGTTTGGCCGAAACATTAAACCAATTCCACCTTTGGAAAGCGGAACGTTTCGGTGAATATGATCCCGTTCATCGATGCATCAGACCTTTTATGGACAATTACGGAAATTGGCTTTATGGGACTATAAAATTTTGGTTGGATGACGCACAGAAATATTCCGTTATACGTGCCGAAGATCAGCGCTGGGTAGATCATGTGTTAAAGGAATCGGAGCACTTCTTCCGATCGTTGAGTAATCCGACCTTTGTGATGGGCGATTTCAAGCCCGAGAACGTTCTTATGGAGCGTTGCGCCAACGATTGGCGGGTAAGCGGCGTCATCGATTTTACGACCTCCTATTTTGGGGACGGAATCGCCGATTTGTCAAAGATAGCTTTGCATTATCTCGATCTAGGGCAGGAAGACTTGGCCAAACGGTTTATTTCAGATTATATGAACTTGACAAACGCAAGCACACCTGAGATTCATAGATTAAAGGTTCACCTTCTTCATCAACGAGTGCTAGACTGGGGATGCGCCTATGCCACCGATAGCGTAACCTGGAACAAGCGGTTTTCGTTTGCGGAATGGGCAGATCGTTTTGTTCAGTTTGCTTCAGACATGAATTGAATACCCGTTGTCTGCGCGAAACAGCCTGGTGCATCCAGCATGAGGCTGTTTTGCTGCGTGTAAAGGATTCAAACGGAATAAAATAATAAAATGTTTTTTAATCGTTTTTCGGAGCTGAAGCGTCTTACATATGTTAGTGAGAGTTGAAAGACTTCCATCTCATACCGGAATAAAGAGAGAAGGGGGGCGGTGATGGTTGGAAAACACGATGAACAAAATCAACGTCGCAAGTTTAGGGGTTATGGACGAGGAAGCTTTTTTCAAATGCCTGGCGGAGGAGCAGCGCAAATTGTATTCGATCGCTTACAGCTACATGCGGAACGAAGCGGACGCGCTTGAAATCGTGCAGGAAGTGTCCTGCCGGGCATGGATGAAACGCAAAAAACTCAAAAACGAGCAGGCTTTTACGCCGTGGCTGATCCGGATTACGATCAACTGCTGCATGGACGAGCTGAGGCGCAAAAAACGCGTTTTCCCGTCGGAAACGATCAAGGAAGAAGCGGTTCAGGAAATGAAAAGCAGCGACCGGATCGACTTGGAGCGGGCCATGGCCAAGATGAAGAAAAAGTACCGACACGTCGTGATGCTGAAATATTACCAGGACATGACGACAGCCGAAATCGCCAAGGTGCTTCAAAAACCGGAGGGCACCATCAAAAGCTGGCTGCGCGAAGGGCTAAAACAGCTTCGTAAATATCTGTAAAGACAGGAGGCGATGGATACATGCTGGAAAAAGAACAGCGCATTCTGGAGCGGGATTCGGACGACGTGAGCGGAAGAGTTCATCACCTGCCGGAGATGAAGCTATCCACGGCGGTACGAAAAGGCATTGCACAAGGGAGGAGCCGGGAAATGAGAAGACGAAAATTATTCTACGGAATCGGGGCCGTCGCCGCAACCGCGGCAGCGATACTCATCACCGTGTCTTCGCTGGGAGTCGCGCCAAAGGAAAAACAATACGATCTCGTGCAAACGACAAGCATACCGCAACCGGCAGATTTGGAATCTTTCCGCCCGATTGCCAAACACGATCAAGGCATCGCTGCCGCACTCGACAAAGGCATCGTAAAGCCGATCAATCAAAGCGTGGAGCGTAAAGGGTTCCGCATCGATATTGCGGGCGCTTTCACGGATGGACGTAAAGCATATATCATGTACAGCGCGACAAATCATACGGATCATACGGCCTATTCTTTAATAGATTTTCTCGAATTCGGAGGAGTCGAAGCATCCTCTATAAGGGCGGAGTCGAAGCATGCCATGGGCAGTAATGCACTCATGCCGGGACAGACAGGTTATTATGTGTATACGGCAAACCTAGTGCCAGCTGCTCCTTATAAGGAAGGCGCGACGATAGGCGTTAAAATTTGGGACGCCACCAGCGGCGATTACCGGGATCAATTCAAATTTACGCTTCCACTCGAACCAAACTTGTTCAAAAACGAAGAGCGAATTTACCACCCGGGCAGTACGCTGATCGTCGACGGGCAAAAAATCAACGTGCGCCAAGTGCAGTTTACGCCGCTGAACACCTACGTGGATCTTGAATACGACAAGAGCAACGACAAACAAATTTTTAAGCTGCTAAATCCCGTTTTGATCGGAAAAAGCGGGGACGAAACCAAAAAAGTATATTATCCGGATACGATGTTTTCCGACGATACGAAAGTCACGCTGGTGTTTAAAACCAATGAATTTGACCGGCTGGACCGCACCGAACTGAAAATCGCCGGCATGGCCGCATTGGATAAAAACAAAATGAAAATCGTGGTCGATTTGAACAAAAAGCAAATTATTGAGGCGCCCGATTCCCACATTCAAATCATTGAACCGGATAAGCCGCCAGGAGCGGGTGAAATTTTGTTTCATTTCAAGCTTGAAAAAGCGCAAGCGTCGGAAAGCTTCGGGATGTGGCTGGAGGACAGCTTCACGGATGCCAATGGCGTAAAACATAAAATGCTATCCCCGGAAAACATCACACAAGGCGGGCATATGGTTTCGAGAGCTGCGGATGATTACACGGAAGACTACAACCCTTATAATTTCGGAAAAGAAGCCCTTAACTATCCGCAGCCGTTGACCATCGGAGTGAAGAAATATTGGAACCCCATCATGGAATCGCAATCCGTAGAGCTGGTTACCAACCACCCGAATAAGTGAGATAAAAACCGATATAAAGGCAGGAAAAAGAGCGCTTCAGACATTCTTTTCCCTGCCTTTTTCGTTGCTCCCGGATATCTTTTCATCCTATACTTGGATCAAATCGGAATTATTTTTCAGGAGGCGAGAAGTTTTTGTCAAAAGGATTGTTTTCAAAGGGATAAAAAATAGCAGCGAAGGGGGAGGGTAAAGATGATGGACGGGAAACTGTATCGAATCACAAGCCGTTTTGGCATCGATCGGCCGGAAATTACGTTTCTTAGGCACAACGAAAATCGCACGTACCGGGTTCGTGACGCCGGCGGCAGCTCCTATTTGCTGCGCATTCATGAGCCGGTAAAAGAAAGCATGGCAGGACTGCAGCATACGTACGACGGCCTGCTCGGTGAACTGGAAATGCTGGAGGCTTTAGCGGGTGGGAGCAGCCTGGTCGTACAAAAGCCCATTCGCAATGAAGAGGGAGAATTGATTACGGTCATTGAGCATGATGGAAAACGCCTGAACTGCTCGCTGTTGACGTGGCTGGAAGGAAGAGATATTTGCAAAGAGGACGTCCAGGATGCAGGGCTGGTTCAAAGGTTTGGCCAACAAATTGCAGAACTACATTCTTTTTACCGTCAATATCAATCCAAGACTGTGGAAAACCGCCCCGCCCAAGGAATTGCTTATCATACTGAAATGGCGAATAAAATTCGGGTTGGTCTGCGGCTCGGTCTTTTTACGCCCGCCGACGTCGACGTCATCGAACAAAGCATCCTTTTGATCAACGCCAGGCTCGGGAAGATCGGTACATCGCCCGCTTCATGGGGGCTTATTCACGGCGATTTGGGAATGGGGAATGTGATCTTATCTCCGGAAGGGAAACTGCATCTGATCGATTTTGGCTTTTTCGGACCCGGATATTACTTGCTTGACGTGGCTATGGGGGCGTTAATGATTCCAGCGGAGCACAGAGACATCTTTTTGCGAGGATACTTTGGACATGACGACCTGCATGAAAGGGACTTCGCTCTACTGGAAGGGTTTATGCTCGTCGCGATTATCGGATATTACGCCTTTCAGATGGGGAACGAATCGGTGCATGCCTGGATGGAGGAGCGAATGCCGCGGCTTTGCGCCAACTACTGCATCCCGTTTTTAAACGGCGAACGCATTTTTTATAAAATAACCTGATCCTGTCCTATAGAAATGGATGTTACCCACTGAATCGAATCCGACTTGAATACAATGCTTCAGCTTATATAATAGAATGCAGCCTGAATCTACCGTGGGATGGGCTGCTTTTTTATGGAGCGAGGCAGGTATTCGGTTTTCAAAAAAAGTAAAATTTCGTTTTACAACGTAACAATGTTATGTTACATTATTTGTGCGGAAGAGATCATCGGGCAGGAATACGTTCAATTCGCTGATAAGCTACAAGCACAAGGCTATTCCATCCTATCTCTAAGCAAGTAGAGTGTTGGTCGCGTTCTTTGTTTATTCGTTTAAAACAGCATGTAATGGAAAAACAAGGGGGATAACGAAGAATCGAAAGAAAAATGTGTAACATTGTTCTGTGATGAAGGCTTGTTGCTACATGAACAAGGCAGCGTTACGGCATTATCCAAGGAAAGGGAGAGAAAAAAATATGAATGCCAAAGCATCGGCATCATCCCTGCTGAGCAACCGTTTCGTGCAGGTGATTTTGATGTCCACCTTGTTTTTACAGATCGGGATTTGGGTACGAAACATCGCTATACTGCTGTACGTGAAAAAAATGACCCATGATGATGCGTTTGCCGTCTCCTTGATATCCGTCGCGGAATACGCGCCGATCTTCGTGTTTTCGTTTGTCGGAGGAACCTTTGCGGACCGCTGGAGGCCGAAGAGGACGATGGTAAGCTGTGATTTGCTAAGTGCCGCTTCCATTGTGGCCATATTGCTTGCCATGATGTTCGGTTCATGGAAAATCGTATTTTTCGCCACGTTCGTGTCGTCCATCTTGTCCCAGTTTTCGCAGCCTGCCGGATTAAAGCTATTCAAGCTGCATGTGCCGGAGCATTTGCTGCAAAAAGGGATGTCTGCCTACCAAACGCTGTTTGCCGTTTTCATGATATTCGGGCCGGTGGTGGGCATGTACGTGTACCAAACCTACGGCATCGAGACGGCCATCAGCATCATGGGGATTGCTTTCCTGCTATCGGCCGCTTCGCTTTCGTTTCTGCCGCGGGACCGCAAGATGGATGGCGAAGGCGAAAAAGCGCGGGTATGGGAAGACATTAAAGCAGGGGTTCGGTATATCCGTTCAAGCGTAATTTTGCGGAATCTCGGCGGTGCTTTTTTTGCGGTCGGACTTGGCTTTGGGCTGATCCAACCGCTGAGCATCTTTCTGATCACGGAGCGGCTTGGACGTCCGGAATCCGATCTGCAGTGGTTCTCCTTGATAAACGGCATCGCCATGATCATCGGCGGCGTCGCGGCTATGAGCTTTTCCAGCAAAGTATCACCGCAAAAGCTGCTCACGTTCAGCATGGCTGCCGTCGGTTTGACGACTGCTGCCATGGGACTATCGACGAATTATGCGGTCACGCTTGCGCTGCAGTTCATTAGCGGCCTGGTTTTTCCGTGCGTCAATATCGGGATCAACACGCTGATGATGCAAAATACCGAAGAGTCGTTCCTCGGCCGGGTCAACGGGATTTTGAGCCCGCTCTTTACGGGTTCCATGGTCGTGACCATGATGGTTTCCGGAATCGCCAAAAACGCGTTTTCGCTTGTCGCTGTTTTTATCCTTGCCGGTATGTTCATTTTGGCGGGCGTGCTGGCTCTCATTCCGCTATTTAAGGTGAAGGACGGTTTGAAAGCCAAAACGGCCGATTTGCCGGATCGGGTTTGAACGAGGCTTTATGTTGAATTAATTGCGATAAAGAAGTCCTCATTCGTTAAAGCAGGGCTGAGATCGAAAAAGTCAAAAGGTTCAAAATGGTCTGCATGTTTAATGCAGGCTTTTTTATTTTTCATGGAAGCAGAGCATCGATGATATAAAGTCTTACGTTACATAATATTGCAACTATTTTAGCTTCTGAAAATGCAAGTTTCGCCAATCTGGTCAAACTAAATATCTATTTCGTTCGTGGGAATGACCCGCAAATTGGTTACAAAGCGTTTCAAGAGGTAGCCGGTTCATTAGATAAACCACCGTTGGTCACCGTTCTATTTGTATCGGAATTTCCGCGTCCATCTTGCCTTCTTGAAACAGATGGAATTGCAGTCATTGAGGACAAAGTCTAACATTTTATCTTATAATCTATGGTATAACTTGCTAGTGAGAAATGAACGAGCAACTTCATCGATGGTTAGAAACATGCAAAACTAACGTTTGCACAGATGAACAATACCAAAATTTGTTTCATTTTTGAAGAAATGAGGATATTCCCTATGGCGAAATGGGATAACATGCTGTCCATGCTTTGGATGCTGCGTTCCGGAAGGAAGCTCACCGCCGCGCAGATCGCGGAGAGTTTGGAGATCAGCGTCCGCACTGTGTACCGGTATATCGACGCATTAGGTGCCAGCGGCGTGCCGGTCGTCGCGGAATCGGGACATGACGGAGGCATAAGCATACTGGAAAGCTTCAAGGAAACACCATTGTTCTTCAACAGCGTAGAGCTGAAGGCGCTTGTGGAAGCGTTCAAGTTTGCGCAAGGCGCCGGCTATCCGTATACAGAGGAACTGGAAAGCGCGCTTGCAAAGGTGGAGAACGGGCTGCACGAAGAGCAGCGCAACGATCTGTCCCTTCAGACGGGCGGTTTGGATGTGATTTCTCCTGCACGTCCACCTTCCGTTATTCCGTTGCTCAGGGACCTGGAACAGGCGGAGAAGGTCAGGCGGACGATCCGCATCGCCTATCGCAAAGCGAACGCGGAGCAGGCCGACGAACGTAAAATCGATCCGTACGGGTTGGCGTACGACCGAAACGAATGGTACGCTGTCGCGTTCTGTCATCGGTCGCAGGCAGTGCGGACGTTTCGCGTGGACCGCATCGCGCGGCTGGAACAGACCGAAGCGTCGTTCGAAAAGCCGGAGCGATTTTCCGCGTCCGACTTTTTCCGCGATCAGTCTGAACAAGCACGGGAGGCGGACGGACCGCTGACAGTTATCCGTATCGAGGGAGAACCTGACACGCTGAACGCGCTTTGCGCTCACTGGCATTTGCGCCACTATTTGACGGAACGGACCGATCGGGAGGCGCGGTTTCTGCTCGACGTTCCGACGATGAACAAATACCTTCCGATGTATCTGATGAGGTTCGGCACGGCCATCCGCATTCGGGAGCCGCTGGAGCTGAAGCATCGGATACGGGAAATGGCATACGAAATCGCGAAACATTATCAAAACGATTCTGATTGAACTTGGCTGACAACACTTGTCAGCTGAGCTTATGCTGGCATCGGAAAAGAAAGCAGTGGGAATATAGGGAAGAAGCAGTACAATTATTGAGGAGCAGGGTGAAACCTAACGACGTGATTTTGTTAAAGGGATCAAGAGGGCCAAAGGGGACGGATTTACCAAGTTAATTGCAATGAGAATTTAAAGCGATAAGACAAAAGATGTCGGATGATATGAGCATAGATGCTTAAAAGTCGCGTGGTTGCGGCTTTTTTTGTTTTACCGTAAATGAGGTACCGGAAAAAATGCTGATGATATTATATTGTCTAGATCATGAAGTCTTGTTTGACAGTCGCAAATTCAAGACGATGGGGGACATAGGTAAGCTGTTGGAGGATCGATTAATCCGTTTAGCTTTTTTATAGAGGCTCCTAAACAGTATCATTTTTTGACATCATTTAAGACTATGATAAACCCATCAAGTGAAAAGGAAAAATCGTTTGATTCATTTAAAAAGGAGGAAGGGATCTAGGATGAAAATAAAAAGGAGGAAGGGATCTAGGATGAAAACGAATGGAAAAAAGATTGCTTATTGGACAGTCACATCACTACTTGTGGTAGCTATTATGTTAAGTGGTATCGGGCAACTCATGCAATATGGGGGGAACGTCGAGTTAGTGACGAATCTTGGTTACCCATTATACATCATGACCATTCTCGGGATATGGAAAGTACTTGGGGCCATCGCTCTCCTCGTGCCAGGTTTTCCTCGTCTTAAAGAATGGGTTCACGCCGGAATCTTCTTTTTAATGACTGGTGCGGCTTTATCTCATGCGTTTGCTAATGATTATGGTGATTACGGTTTTAATATGATTCTTCCTCTTTCGTATGCCGCACTTAACATCGCTTCATGGGTACTGAGACCACAAAGCCGAATCTTAGGGAGTTTGTTTGGCAATACTGCAGAACGTGCAAAAAAACAAAGTTTAGCCTTCAAATAAATCAAAGCTTACGCATTATAAAAACGCATTTTCCGTACGGGTACCCCTATATCAAATATTAATGGAATTTTCATGTGACAAGAAGTGTTAGTATAAATTGAAAATGCCGGGTAATGCTCACGATTCCGTACCTTACTTATCTCGATTGAATCGCCAACGAGAGCGATTTGGTTTCGAAGTGGAGGCGGTTGCTCTGGACTCGGGTTATTTAACTACGCCCATTTGCAGAGGTTTGAAGAGCAGAGCCGGAATATTTTTGCTGTTATTGCTCACCGTGCAGAACATGAAGAAGATGGCGATCCACCTGGATCGCCTGGAAAGACAAGGGTAATCCCTTTCTTTCTGAGTTCTAGGGTCCTAACAAAGAAAGAAACCCTGTTCCTTTGATAAAAGGACAGGGTTTCTCAACAATCTGACCACTGATTCAAATCAGTGGTTTTTCTTTTTTAACAAAGTCAGTATTAGGAAGCTTAGCCAACGAGCTCTTGACAAATGCATACAGACAGGAATATAGTTTAAAACATGTTATTCGTAATTATTACGATTTATAAATCCACCAGATAATCTTCCATTGAGGAGGAGATGAGAATCGTGACAATGCTCAAACCTAAGGAAAAGAATAAAATTCCTGTTACGGTGTTAAGCGGGTACCTTGGCGCGGGTAAAACCACCATTATGAACCATGTGCTCAATAACCGTGAGGGACTTCGTGTTGCAGTGATCGTCAATGATTTGAGCGAGGTCAATATTGATGCCGACCTGATCCGTGATGGAGGAGGCTTATCCCGCACGGACGAAAAGCTGGTCGAGATGTCTAACGGATGCATCTGCTGTACGCTGCGTGAAGATCTGTTGGTTGAGGTAGAGCGTCTGGCCCAAGACAAGAAATTTGACTATATCCTGATCGAGTCGACTGGCATCGGCGAGCCTGTTCCGGTGGCTCAAACGTTCAGCTACGTTGACGAAGAGAACGGAATTGACCTGACGAAGCTGACGAGACTGGATACGATGGTAACGGTCGTTGATGCTCCTCAATTCTGGAAGGACTATTATTCCAATGAAAGCTTGATGGATCGGGGACAGGCCGTCGGGGAAGGAGACGTACGCGGCGTCGTTCATCTGCTGACAGATCAGGTAGAATTTTGCGACGTGCTGATTATTAATAAGGTCGATTTGGTTTCCCATGAAGAGCTGGAGCGACTCGAGAAAGTACTTCGGGCCATGCAGCCGGATGCCAAGCTCATTCATTCGACGCATGGCCGGGTAGATCCCGCTGAGATCTTAAATACCGGAAGATTCGATTTTGAAAAAGCGAGCCAGTCGGCCGGATGGATCAAAGAGCTGCTCAAGGAGGAACATACGCCGGAGACCGAGGAATATGGCATTCAATCCTTTGTCTACAAGCGAAAAATTCCGTTCCATCCGGAAAGGCTCATGCGCTGGATGGCTAAATACCCGGAATCCATTGTCCGCTCCAAGGGACTCATGTGGCTGGCAACCCGAAATCAAACGGCAATTTCTTTCAGTCACGCAGGGACTTCCAAGCAGTTGTCCCCCGCTGGATTGTGGGTCGCCTCATTAAGCAAGGAAGAGCTGGCGTATCACTTTGGCAATGAAGTTCCGAAAACTCCGGATTGGGATGACGAATGGGGCGATCGCGTTACCAAGCTCATATTTATCGGGATCGAAATGGATCGCGAACGCATCGAACGCAGCCTTGATGAGACATTGCTGACGCCGGAAGAAATGCAGGGGGATTGGCGCAAACTGAAAGATCCTTTTCCCAAATTCAGATAATATAGGAGTGATTGAAAATGGCTAAAAAATCCAAAATCGTGCGGCAGCAGCAACGACAAGCCATGGTGGCCAAGTACGCTGATTTGCGCCGGGAATTGAAAGAAAAAGGAGACTACGAGTCACTGCAAAAATTACCGCGCGATTCCTCGCCTACGCGGCTAAAAAGCCGCTGCGAACTGACAGGTCGGCCAAGAGGATACCTCCGCAAATTTAAGATGTCCCGCATTGCTTTCCGGGAATTAGCCCATAAAGGCCAAATTCCAGGCGTAACCAAATCCAGCTGGTGACCCTCATGGAAGAGCGTTATGATTGCCTGATTGTTGGAGGAGGAGCAGCCGGGATTGGAATGGCCACGGTCCTTCAGGATCTGCAAGTGAGCCGGTTTACTGTACTCGAGCGGAATCATGTGGGCTCCACGTTTCACTCCTGGCCCAAGGAGATGAGGTTCATTACCCCGTCCTTTACGAGTAATGCCTATGGCATGATGGATTTGAATGCCGTGGCACGCAATACGTCGCCGGCCTTTACGCTCGGTACAGAGCATCCTTCCGGACAAGAGTACGCGGCTTATTTACAAGCAGTTGCGGATTTTAAGAAGCTGCCCGTAAAGACGGGGGTTGATGTCACAAGCGTCCGTCCTGTTGATGGCGGATTTTGCCTTGAGACATCGCATGGTACCGTGTATGCCAAATTCGTTATATGGGCGGCAGGCGAATTTCAATACCCCAAGCTGGATCCATTCCCTGGGGCCGAATATGGAATCCATAGCAGCCAAGTGAATAGCTGGTCTCACCTCGAGGGGGAACGGTTTATTATCGTCGGAGGGTATGAGAGCGGCGTCGATGCCGCGATCCAGCTCAGCAAGCATGGAAAAAAAGCCATTGTAATCGACCGTCATGATCGCGGACTCGATAAGGGCAGCAGCGATCCAAGCGTGGAACTCAGCCCATACACCAAAGACAGGCTGCGGAATGCCATGGAAACCGGCCTGATCGAATTTGTCTCGGATTTTGACGTGAAATGGATCGAGCCGAGTGGAGAAGAAGGGTTTATCGTATATTGCGAGAATGAGCATGGCATTTCTCATCTTCTGCAAAGTGAGCATCCGCCCATTTTGGCAACAGGTTTCCGCGGCAGCTTATGCGTCATCGAAGATTTGATCGAGCGCAGTCCGGATGGGGAACTGCAGCTGACGTCTTCCGATGAATCCACCGCGACTCCCGGATTGTTCGTAGTCGGTCCCGGTGTTGTGCATGGAAATCTAAAGTTCTGCTTTATATATAAATTCAGACAACGTTTTGCCGTTGTCGCCCAGGCAATCGGCACCCGGCTCGGACTGGATTTGACGCCGCTTGAACCGTACCGACAAGACGGTATGTATCTGGATGATCTCTCATGCTGCGGAGAGAACTGCACATGCTAGCAGAATCTGCTTCTTTCGAAGCAAATCCAGAACTAAAAACCGCTGTACTTGTGGGCTTTGAATCTGCCGGCAAGTCGGCGCTTTTTCGGGGACTGACCGGTCAAAACGTTGGTGAAGAAGCTAATTTCAGAGGTTCAACCGTGATGGCTCGAAGAGCCAAGCTTCCGGATTCGGCTGTTGAGTTGGTGGATACACCTGGAATTCGGCTGAAGGATGACAGCCAGACAACCATGGCAGCCCTTGACCAATTATCCGATGGCGACACCGTCATCCTGGTTGTGCGCGCTACGCATGCTGGCCTGGAGCTTCCTTTACTAATCGAGACTTTGGAATTAAAGAGGAAAACGGTTGTGCTGGTTCTAACCTTTGCGGATAAAGCCGCGCAGCGGTTGCAAAGCCAAGTGGATTTATTTCGTAAAACCCTAGGGATATCCGTCATTCCGGTGAACTCCCGTGATTTGGATGCGGGATCCCGCACGTTGCTGCTCAAAGCGATTCCTCATGCGGCTCGCATGAAAAGCAATCCAAATCTCCAGGGCATTTCCGATTTGCCAGCAATTGAACCGGGACGAACCTTATTTGAACATTCCGTTTGGGGACGATTCCTCTCATTGTTTGCTCTTCTTCTGATGTTTGCGGCTCCGGTTTATATCGCTTATTTATTTTCCGGCTGGGCTCAGCCGCTTGTGGACAGATGGCTGCTCGATCCGTTGCGTAGTTCCCTGATGAATGTTCCGGACATGCTTTGGGATGTCACCGTCGGTGATTATGGCGTCGTTAGTTTGGGCCTGTATTCTTTTATTTGGGCTTTTCCGGTTGTGCTGCTGGTTGGATTGAGCGTAGCTATAACCGAAGAAAGCGGGTTAAAGGATCGTATCACGGATGCGTTGGATGGTTGGATGAGAACATTGGGTCTGAATGGGAGAGACCTCATTCCGGTTTTAAGCGGATTCGGCTGCAATGTTGTCGCCATTTACCAAAGCCGTACCTGCAGTTCCTGCACCCGGAAGTCATGCGTTTCGCTGATCGCATTCGGTTCAGCCTGCAGTTATCAGATCGGCGCATCCCTGTCTATTTTCAGTTCCGGAGGACGTCCGTGGCTCTTTATTCCGTATTTAGCGCTGCTGATTTTCGTCGGGGCTCTGCATACCCGATTATGGAATCGGAGCTCCGTATCGAATACGGTCCCGTTGTATACTAATCGGACCTTTTTGCAGACGCCATCGTTGACAGCCGTGCTGTGGCGCGTTCGGTCCGTAACGAAGCAGTTTTTCGTGCAGGCGATGCCCGTTTTTATCGGGATATGTCTGGCGGCCACTTTTCTGAAGTTAACCGGAATTCTAAATGTATTAACAGGCATGCTGGCTCCATGGTTAGGCTTATTCGATTTGCCGGGGGAGGCTGCTGGAGGAGTTTTGTTTTCCATTCTTCGCAAAGATGGGCTTTTGGTCCTCAATCACAATGAAGGGGCTTTTGCCGCCGGTTTGAATGCAGGCCAGCTGCTGATTCTCGTGTACCTGGCTTCAACATTAACAGCTTGCCTTGTCACATTATGGACCTTGCGACGGGAAATGGGGGCTTCATTCGCAGCCAAGTTAGCCGGCAAGCAACTGGCAACCTCGTTGGTTAGCGCTTTGTTGATCAGCGTAGGGGTACGCCTATTTTAAAAAAATGATTCCAATGAGGTAAGGAGGTACATATCCTTTGGATCCATTTACCGAGAAGCGGGTTCATTCCATTCTAAACGGATACATTCATGTAAAGATTCCGGCGAGAATGCGCACATCCGTCCAATTGCTCTATGAGATGAGAGATCACGAGCTCACGTTGCGTGAAAAGAGGCTGTCATGGGACGGAAAGTCATGGGAAATGACCGATATTGCCAAATTCAAGCTGGAGCCTGAAGGATGGAAGGTATACGCGAAAAATCGTCAACAAGGAAATTGGCTGGGTGTGAACTCGATTATGCCGAACATGGATTTTGAGAATCAGCTGGAGCAAGTGGAAAGGGATCCCGCAGGGATCTTTTGGCCGGCATAAAGCGAATATAGTGACAAATGAGGGATTCACGATTTTATGAGTAAAAATAAACAGAACAGCGGGAGAATGCCTTCTTCCAAGGGGATGGATATGGCTTCGGTCTATTCAGTCCAGGAGTGCGAATGTAAGGCGAAGCAGATCGTATTTTCGAAGGACAATAGACTGATCATTGAAGAATTTATCCACATCAGAGATATGAAGGGCAAGTTCGCGGAGCACGATGTTCCGATGCCTAACAAGCTCATGATGTTTGGTCCGCCGGGGACGGGAAAGACGCTGACGGCATTTTATTTGGCCGGCCGCCTTGGCCTTCCTCTGATTGTCGTCCGGTTGGATTCGATCATTAATGCTCATTTGGGCGAAACCGGGAGCAATGTCAGGAAAATTTTCGAATATGCGAAATCGGCGCCCTGCATCCTGTTTGTCGATGAGTTCGACGCCCTTGCGCGGACACGCGATACCAATGATGAAGTTAAGGAAATGGCACGCGTAGTCAACACGCTCTTGCAGTGCATCGATGAATTTCAAGGGGACAGCATCCTGATGGCAGCTACTAATCTGGAGAATGAGCTGGACCATGCGATTTGGCGCCGCTTTGACACGAAGCTGGTCTACGAGGCTCCTGACGAATCCAGCAGGCTGGAATACATTGACTTGATCATCGGGAGCTTTCACAAAGAGGATGGCATACAGGAGCGTGCGACCCGAATGCTTGCCGGATGCAGCTACGCGGATATCGAGCAGATCTTGCTTAAAGCCAAACGCAAAGCGATCGTCGATGATTTGGTTTTGTCGCAGCAGCTTATTGAATCTTCCATTCAGGAATATCGACCGGTTCATTTGCGTATTGAAGATCAGGCGCTGGGAGGAAGTTCCGCTTAACAAATTCTAAAACGAAGAAGCTTGTGATTTGATACGAAGCCAGATCACAGGCTTCTTTTGCGTTGGTCTGGAACAGCGACGTTCTCCAAAAAACGTCCTATCCGGTTGACAAGAGGAATATGAATCAGTAAGATTATTAAATCGTAATTATTACGATTAAGGGGGTGATATAGATGAGAGTCGTCATTACGCTGGCGTGCACCGAAACGGGAGACCGTAATTACACGACCACCAAAAATAAGAAAGCTCATCCCGAGCGGCTGGAAATGCGCAAATATTGCCCGCGTCTGCGAAAATACACGCTGCATCGCGAGACGCGTTAGCAGGGTTAACGCCAATCTTTTATTTTTGCCTTAATTCGCTTGTAGTTGTAGTAATCGATGTATTTCATGCATGATTGGCGCGCCAAATAAAATATTATACGATTCGCTAAATAGTAATAATTATGATTAACGAAATTTCATCATCCTATTTTCCACGTAAGGGAATAGTATACGCGATTTTAAATCGTAATTATTACTATTTACAAGAAAGGGGGAGCATCTATGATCAACAGGAATAAATTCCAGCTTTTATGTTGTGGGTGCGATGGTTAGGGAGCAAAACAAACGGGACATACCCTCAAATATGGAGTTATGAATCGCACGATAATAACCAAACGTTAACGCAAGCATCGTTCAAGCTATCTGTTAATCTCAATACATAAAAGGGGACACCGTAAGATGAAAAAACGTTTAGGCTCCGCAGTACTGTGCACAATGATCACTTTATGCCTGTTTTTCGTGAGCGCCTGCTCCAGCAGCTCGCCTCAATCGGGAGAAACACTTTCCAAGAACAATCCGGCTGCATCCGGGAGTGCGGAGGCATCATCGCCTGCCACATCGCAAGCCGAAAAGGGCGGAGAACAAGTCGTCATCCGGCATACGATGCACGATCACGAATTTACTCCCGAGATGATCGCGGAGTTCGAGAAAGAACATCCGAATATTAAAATCGAAACCGTACCGGCCGATTACAACAAGTTGATGTCGATGATCACGGCGGGGAATGTTCCTGACATTATTCGCACCGATTTGTCTGAGCTGCCAGGCTATGTCAACAAAGGGATGGCGCTTGATTTAACCGATGATTTCAACAGCAGCACGGTGCTTCAACCGGACGACTTTCTGCCCATCGTCAACCAGTATCGCTACGATCCCGTGAAAGGAAAACAAGGGGAAGGGGCGCTATACGGATTCCCGATGGACGTTTCGCCCGATTTTACGATTTTTTATAACAAAAAGTTGTTTGAAGCTGCGGGAGTGCCGTTTCCCAGCAGTACGGAAGCGATGACATGGAGCGAACTCGTGGAGTTGGCCAAAAAGCTGACGGTGAAAAGCGGAGACAAGGTGACACAATACGGTCTTACCTATTACAAAGGCAATATCGCGGCTAACCAGGATCTGCTCAACCTGCAGCTTCTGCAGATGGGAAGCAACGCTTACAGCCCCGACTTCAAATCGGCGGATTATACAAAGCCTGAAGTGAAGAAACTGCTTCAGTTCTGGGCAGACACGACGAAATCGATGATCGGACCGAACCCGCTGCATCCGGCAGCAGATTGGGTCGGCCAACTGTTCGTCGAAAACAAAGCAGCGATGATGATGATAGGGTACCGGGGCTCAGGCTTCCTGAAAGCCAATCCGTTGACAAAGGACCGTCTGGCCGACTTCGGTGTGGCACCGGCGCCTGTGACCGATGGCGGAACCCGGATTTCGCCGACAGCCTTTGGGACTGGTGCGATGATCTACAGCCAAACGAAGCATCCGAAAGAAGCCTGGACGGTGTACGAATGGTTTCTTGGCGGCAAGCCGGAGGAGGAACAAGTCAAGGCGGGTCTCGCCCTACCCGGGACGCGCAAACTGATGGAACTGCTGCCGAAAGAGACGGATTTTGACAAAATGAACTTCGAATTCATTCAGAACGAATTAAAGTACAACAACGGGACCATGCCGTTCAATCCTTATCTGACGTATCAGGCCGTGGACTCGGTGTTCGATAAATACTTTACGCCGGTCTATTACAATAAGGATACGGTTGACGGAGCTGCGAAAAAAATGACGGAAGAACTGAACGTCCTCATACACGAAGGCATTCAGTTGCTTGGCACCCGCTAATCGAAAATAACCCATGAACAGAAGGACAAAAGAAGCACTGGAGTTCTACCTATTCATTTCTCCCTGGTTTGTCGTGTTCATCCTGCTCGGTCTACTCCCGCTACTGTATGGATTATATTTGAGCTTTACGAATTTTGCAGGCTTTAACATGCATGCGGTCAAATGGATCGGACTTGAGAATTACATCAAAGTGTTCACCGACAACGACGCCATGTACGCGCTAGGGCGGACGATCCTGATTACGGTCCTGATTGTCCCGTCGAGTCTCGTCGTCGGATTTATGCTGGCCGTGCTGCTGAACCAGAACATGAAGCCTATCGGCATTTATCGCGCTTTGTTTTTCATGCCGTCTATCATTCCGGTCGTGGCGACCGGAACGATGTGGCGTTCTTTGTTCGTGCAGGACGGTCTAGCCAACCAACTGCTGACTGGATTGGGAATGAAGCCAATTGACTGGCTCGGCTACGACTATGCGATGCTGTCCTTGTTGATTATGCTGCTCTGGGGGAGCGGCGGGGGCATTCTGATCAATTTAGCCGGATTGAAGGGCGTACCCAAGCATTTGTATGAAGCGGCTGCTATCGATGGCGCCTCGACGACACAGCGTTTTACCAAAATTACGATTCCGCTCATGACGCCCGTTCTGTTTTTTCAATTTGTGGTGCACATCATCGGCTCGCTGCAAATTTTCGTCCAGCCGGTCCTGCTCGCAGCCAATTCGAACAGTTTGCTGTCTTTGCCGATTCGTCCCAATTATGTGTTCTCGGTGCACGCGTTTCAACAAATATTCGCCTTCAACCGATACGGGTACGGACTGGCGCTCCTTTGGGTCATGTTTAGCCTGATATTGCTGCTGACGACAGTTGTATTTGTCACAAGCAAGCTTTGGGTGTTTTACGAAGCTGGACAGGAGGGAAAATAAATTGGTACAAACCGGTTTCCGCTCCAAGGCTGTACATGCGGGACTATACGGCCTGCTCATCCTGTTGTCCATCCTGTTTGTAATGCCTCTTTATTGGCTTGTGACGAATTCGCTGCAGTTGGCAGGTTCTTCGATGGTCTTTTGGCCGAAGGGGTTTCATTGGGAAAACTACGTTTTCGCAGTTACGATGATTGACTACTGGAAATATACTCGGAATTCGATCATCATTACGTCGATATCCGTCGTGATTCCCACCTTTACGAGTGCGCTTGTCGGTTTCGGTTTCGCCCGGCTCCGAGGTCCCGGCAAAAACGCACTGTTTATGCTGCTGCTATCGACGATGATGCTGCCGGAAATCGTGACGCAAATTCCAACGTATGTGATCTTCTTTCAAATCGGGTTCCTCAATACGTTCTGGCCCTGGCTGTTCTGGGCGATCGGCGGCAGCGCCGTCAGCATTTTTCTGTATCGCCAGTTTTTCTCCGGCATCCCCAAGGACTTGGAGGAGGCGGCAAGAATCGACGGTTGTTCGACGTTCCGCATCTTCTGGAACATCTTCCTGCCTATCTCTCTGCCCGTGATTGCAACGGTGTCCATCCTCTTGTTCAACAGGGCTTGGGGCAACGACTACGTGACGCCATTTATGTTCTTGCAGATGGATCGATACCCGCTGTCAACGGCTCTTTTCTCGATCGGCTACACATGGCCCAGCGGACAAAATATCCCGATCATCCAAAGCGCCGGCATCGTTCTGTTCATCCTGCCGATCATCGTTGTGTTTTTTGCAGGTCAGCGATACTTGGTAGAAGGGATCGTATCTCCTAGCGTTAAAGGGTGAGACACAAGATTAAAAAAAGAAAAGGTGAACAGTTATGACTAACGATATCCTCGACGCAAGCATTTGGGAGGAGGCTTGGAAGTCGGATCCGACCACATTCGCCAATCGGGTGAAGAAATCCGGCTTAGATCCCGCGCACGCATTCGACGATAAAGCGAAAGCTTTTGACGAGCAGGCGTTCAGCGAAGAAGGCATTCGAAGACGAGAGCGGATTATCGGCTGGTTGAAGGATCAGAGGGTAGCGTTTAAAGGTGCTTCCGTGCTCGATGTTGGCGCGGCCTCGGGCGGATTCTCTATTCCTTTTGCCGAATGCGGGGCGGACGTTACAGCTGTGGAACCCTGCGTTCCGCTCGCCGATTTACTTCTGGAGCACGCAGGAAAGCTCAAATCCGGCAGCGTCACACTGGAGCGTGAAAAGTTTGAAACGATCGACCTCGATACAGCGGGGTGGCGGGGTGCTTTCGATCTTGTTTTCGCTTCCATGTGTCCAACAGTATCGGACTGGCAAACTGTAGAGAGCCTGATCAGCTGCGCACGAGGGTACTGTTATATCAGCCTGGCTGCAGGCGGGCGGGAACACGGATTATTGGATGAGATTTGGCCTCTGATTACAGACCGGCAGCGCGATCCCGATCATTCTGAAATGGTTTACCTGCTTCAGCTGCTTTATCTCAAAGGCTACTCCTATGCCTCGCTGGTTACCCGAGAAATGAAAACAACCGAGTTATCGACCGATGAGGGTATCGAAGAAGTGATGGTCTTGCTGCGCCTGCAGCAGATTCCGGCGGATGAGCAAACTCGTCGCACGGTTACGGAATATATGCAACGCACCTATCCGGACAATAAGGTTGTGTTCCAACAAGGAGGACGCTTCGGCAAGGTTCTCGTTCAAATAAGAGATCGTCATATGTACAGCAGGGAAATCCGGAAGACCTGATATCGTGCTGCGTGTCGCTTACGTATGTGATCGATCCGGAACACAACATGTTATGGCTACAGATGTTCAAAGAAAACAAGAAACCGTAGACAATAAGCAACATCTGTAAGATGACAAGAACATACATGCTTAATAGCCGCGTGGCAGCGGCGTTGATTCCCTTTGTGGAGAGGGAGGCACGTTCCGCTTGCATTGGTCATCGTCTCAGCTGCATTCGTCGCCATTTCGGCTGCATACCACGTGGAATGATTCGGATGTATGTTCATATTTTCATGAATGCAGAAAATAGCAACCGTTAGTGGAGCGATTGTAGTTTTTTTACTTGATAATCATGTAGTACCTCATCTTAATAATCAGTGGCAGTCTGGGATGCGATTTTCTTGCCCATGGCTTGCTGCTGTTTTTTATTGTTTTGGCTATATTAAAACGAATTTAACGAACACTTTCTTCTAAAGAAATTGCGCAGATTTCAAAAGGAATAACAAAATAAATGCATATTGATGCGATACAACACATCCGTGTATAATTGAGTTCTACATGTAAAGAAGTTACTCGATTAATGCAAAAGTGCATCATTCAATTAATCATGCGATTAATTCCAAAAGAAAGTGTGGTATTCTCAACAATGGCTAAAGTGGATCGAAGAATACTCAGATCACAGGAATCGATCAAAGGAGCTTTTATTGCGTTGCTGTCGGAAAAAAGCTTTGACGATATTACGATACAGGATATTGCCGACAGGGCAAACGTAGGCCGAAGAACCATTTATCTTCATTATCTGGACAAGTATGATCTGTTGGACCGACTGATTGAAGAATATCTTAATGAATTAAGGAGGCTCTGCCAATCGTCTTCGGATTTGAGCTTTATAGATGCGATGCGGATATGGTTTCAATTCTTCGAAAAAAATTATTCCTTCTTTGCGACCATTTTAGCGAGCAAAGGCGCTGCTTCTTTCCGCAGCGGATTTCTCAAACTCGTCAGTGAAGAATTCGAGGAAGAGTTGGATGTATCTGAAGGAGTAAACAAGGGATTCAGCAAAGAAATCATTCGCAAATTTATGGTATCGGCAACGGTCGGCATTATAGAATCCTACTTCACCAAAGAAATAACAGATCCGATCGATGTTGTGGCAGAACAAGTCGGGCTCTTGTTGGAGCGAAATTTATAAAGAGGAGAAGCGGGGTCCGAACCATCTGGTCGTGAGTTATATCGAGACGACCAGATGGTTCGAGGGCTTCGCTGGCCATGAACGGCCAAATCGTAGCGGTGGGCGGCATTATTTTTATGGCTTGGCAGCGGCCGTTGGATGTAAAGGATTGATCGTATTTTACCAAGCAAAAGTTGTCTCATAAGTCAAGGTAAGTCGGATCGTTGAAGTCAGCAGGGAGATTCATACCCCTCCTAATGTTAATGGATGACCCCGACTTTTCTACTGATGGCTTATAGGACAGCTTTTTTTGTTTACATAGAAAATTTCATACTTCATTCAACAAAATTACACGATTCCGCTTTTTTTGTGCATTAACACACAAAGCATCCTCATTTGGTCATTGAAAACACACTGTTCCCGTTTATAATAATACACATGAAGTATTTATTGCTCACATGAGCATTAACTACTGTCTTTTAATTCACGAAGGGGGGCGCCAAGAAAAGCAAGCCGGGTATCATAACATAGCGGCGGTAATAATACTTGCATATGTTGGCCGATCCTTGTTCGATCGAAAGCAGTTGTTGAAGCAGGACCGGCCGAATGATCGGATCCGGAATTGCATGAGCATTAAACTGCTCAAATTATAGAGTTTCCAGACTAAAAAACATGTAATTGGAGGAATATAGACGATGAAAAGCGATGTTAAATTCAAAAATAATACAATACTATTGGCAGGCAACCTGTATGTTCCCTCTGAATTCGATGAAGCCAAGAAGTATCCGGCTATTGTCGTCTCGCATCCGGGCGGAGGCGTCAAGGAACAGGCTGCCGGGCTTTATGCGGACAAACTTGCTGAATTGGGCTTCGTTACTTTGGCATTCGATGCATCCAACCAAGGAGAAAGCGAAGGAACGCCTCGTTATTTCGAAGATCCTTATGCCCGTACGGAAGATGTTCGTGCTGCGGTTGACTATCTTACTACGCTGTCCTATGTAGACACGGATAACATCGGAGCATTAGGCATTTGTGCCGGCGGAGGATACACTGTCGCGGCTTCGCAGACAGAGCGCCGCATTAAGGCAGTCGCAACCGTGAGCATGGTCGATATCGGTTCGCTGTTCGGCGAAGGTCTAGGACGCGTCGTGTCGGTTGAAGAGCAAATCAAGCTTCTGGAGCAAGTGTCGCAGCAACGGACGGCTGAAGCAGGCGGGGCTGACACGCTCTATGTCACTTATGTGCCGCAAGAGCTGGAAGAAGGCATGACGGGTACGATGGCCGAAGGACATGATTACTATGTTACCCCTCGCGGCTGCCACAAAAATGCGCCAAACCGTCTAGTGTTCACCAGTTTCGGACCAATTTTAACGTACTCGGCCTTCAGCCACATCGATAAGTTTTTAACGCAGCCGTTCCTGGCGATTGCAGGCAGCGAAGCCGATACGTTCTATTTCAGCCAAGAAGCCGTTGATAAGGCGGCCAGCCAAAATAAAGAACTGTTTACGATTGAGGGCGCCACGCACGTTGGCCTGTACGACTTGCCGGAATATGTGAATCCAGCCGTCGACAAGCTCGCTGCATTCTTTTCGCAAAATCTGAAATAATCCAATTCAAGAACAGGGGGGTTTAAGATGACCAATGTACTGATTTCTGGGAGCCGGCGGGCAAATTGCGCGTCAGGCCATCGATCTGTTCCTTAGCGGCACCGACGCGCGGCTGACGCTTTATTTGCGAAATTCCAGCCGGCTTCAATCCTATGCTTCCGATCGCGTGCGTATCGTCGATGGCGACGTTCTCGATCGACCAACGTTGGAAGCAGCCATGGCCGGACAAGATGCGGTCTATGCGAATTTGTCCGGCAACGACATGGAAGAACAGGCGAGAACGATCGTGGCTGCGATGGGCGCGACCGGCGTGAAGCGTCTGATCTTCATCAGCTCGCTGGGCATTTATGATGAGGTGCCGGGAGAATTCGGCAAGTGGAATAACCGCACCATTGGCGAATATTTGGGCCCGTATCGTAAATCGGTCGATGTGATTGAGACATCGAAGCTCGACTACACCGTTCTCAGACCTGCGTGGTTGACCGATACCGACGAGATTGAATACGAGATTACCGAAAAAGACGAGAAATTCAAAGGTACGGAAGTATCGCGCAAGAGTGTCGCGGCCTTGGTCGTCAAATTAATCGAGTCGCCCGGTTTACATGTTCATGGAAATCTGGGCGTATCAAGAGGGCGGCTTGCGAATGAAAGATACTTTCGAAAATAAATCGGCTTATTGAAGAGGATGTCGATTATGTACATGCTTCGTTGGCCAATGCCCTTTCTTCCAAGCCGGTCGACAGCCAAGATGAAAAAACATACCAGATATGCCTCCTATACCGGTGCATCAAGTGGAATTGGACGAGCGACGGTAACACTTCTTGCGGAAAAAGGTGAAAACCCAGCAGTCTTCTCATCTGAAGGTAGCTGGGTTTTTAAAATTGGTTGTTCGAGATGAATGTGAGCACTATCATTGAATAGGTACTTTTATCTAATTTGATGTCATTAAGCATAAACATAAATAAGGGCGATCCATTCATTCTTAGAACACACTCATTAAAGGTTGATGGGATTATGACCGAAGGAGATTGGGTATTTGCCTGCTACAGAGGGCAGAAGGTAACCGGCTTTTTGTTGCTGATGCGGGAGTCCAAAGTTTTAGTTCAAGCCACAATTCTACATGATTTGGGAATTATCGAAGTTTCAACGGATCGGGTTTATTCGAATAGACGTCAGGCTTCCTGGAAATTTTAGACGGTAAAAAATTACGTAAAATAATAATTTTACGAATAAATAGATAATGGTTATACTGATAGTAAGGGGGGTTTAGCAGGAAATGGATAAAAACGCAAGGCTGCATTACATGAAACGCGTTGATCAGAAATGCAGCGAACTTCCATGGTACGTTACCGAATTTATAGATAGCCGCAAACGGAAGCTATCGCACATGACGCTGTTGAATTACTGCCATGATTACCTCATTTTTTTTGATTGGCTTGTCGAGGAAAAATTGGCATCAAATCACCGCAAAGACATTGATTTATCCGTGTTGGAATCGCTGAAGGTGCGCGAAGTGGAAAATTTCCTTGCTTTTTTGGAATATCGATTGGGAAACAACAAATATACGATTAACCGAAAAATATCTGCATTAAAATCGCTTTTTGATTATCTTCAGAACAAGGCTGAAACAGCGGATCTGAAGCCGTATATTCAGCGGAACGTCATGGCCAAAATCGATTTTAACTCGATTAAAGAGAGCCAGGAGACGATCGCCAACCGAATTGAAGGAAAAATTCTCCGGGAAAACGATTTTGAGAAGTTCCGCCAGTTTGTATCGTATGACTTCGGTGAGCTGATCAAAACAAACAAAAGGATGCTGCGTTTCCATGAATTTAATCGTGAACGCGATACGGCTATCGTGTCGTTGATTCTTGGATCCGGACTGCGTTTATCCGAAGTAGCTGGAATCAACCTCGAGGATGTGGATATGAACAAGGGCCAAGTGCGCGTGCTGCGTAAAGGCAATAAAGAGCAATACGTATATTTTAGCCAGCAAGCCTTGATGGATCTGGAGAGTTACTTGAAGATCCGCGAAGCTCGATATATACCGAAAAAATCGGAAAATTACTTATTTATAGCAGCTCCGATCGGTCGTAAAGGCCAAAGCCGGCGACTGACGCCGAGATCGATCGAAAAGCTGATCGAAAAGTACGCTGCAGCGTTCGGAAAACCGGCGTTGACCGTGCATTCGTTAAGGCATTCATTTGCGACGCGTTATCATCTGGAGAACAACGACGTACCGAAGCTGAAAAATCAGCTCGGGCATTCGTCGATCCAAACGACGATGATTTATACGCATTTAACGGATGAAGAGATGAGAAAAGCCGTCAATAATATGGATAGATAAAAAATGGATTTTTACGTGGAAATGGCCTTCGGTCGGCAGTTTCGTTAATACATTTTCACAAAACTCGTATTTTGTACATATGTATGAAAATCGATGTAATCCCTTCATAGTTGAACCCCGTAGCCCAAACGACTCATCAGTTCCACCCACGCCTTTGCTACACGACTGGTGTTCCAACCAGGTATCGTCGTTGGACCGGACAACCCGAAGCCTGGAATCGAAGGGATGACTACGTGAAAAGCGTCCTCCGATCGACCGCCATGCGCCTTTGGATCGGTTAGCGGACCGATGATATTGATAAATTCGATAATGGACCCCGGCCACCCATGGGTAAGGATCAGCGGCATAGCGCCTTGTTCAGGAGATCGCACGTGGAGGAAGTGTATTTGTTGTCCGTCAATCGTAGTTGTATATTGCGGAAATCGGTTCAACGCTTCTTCATACTTTCGCCAGTCGTATCCAGTCCGCCAATATTCGGCAAGTTCGGCAAGATAACGGACAGGTACACCATAATTCCAGTCAACTCCGTCTAATTCGTCAGGCCAACGGGTGCGTGCCAAGCGCTCACGTAAGTCGTCTATCGATTGCTCAGGAATAACATTGATCATGAACCTATGGTAATCCATCCTTGTTGACAACGGGCTGTCAACAACCCCGATATATTTCGCTAATTTCTAATGCGGCTTTTTTTACAGCAGAAGCGATCCTCGTGGGTTCTACCACGCACACCCCTGTTCGGAAACTGAGCAGAAAGCCAATCAACCAGTCGTTGTCCGGGTAGTGTACGCGTACGATTAACGACCCATCGGTCTGCCGTTCGATTTCGGACTCGTCGAAATGATCTTCGGCTTGAACTCTAGCAGCCCCATTGAATTTGAGAACCAAATCGATCATGTTATCTTGGCGCTTTGGGCCCCATTGCTCGTTTAATTCAGATAAAGAAACCGCCCGTCGCTCAAACTTATCATGGAGCGCTGATAATCCGCGGATCCTCGAAAGTCTGAAGTTGCGAAAATCGTTTCGTTGTAAGCAGAAGCCGTACAAATACCAGGTATACCCCTTCAAAACAAGACCCATCGGTTCAATCCGCCGCTCGGTTTCATTTCCCTGCATGTTTGTATAGGTGAAGACAACCACCTTGGTTTCTTCAATGGCTTTGCTCAATTCTTCGTATTTTAACTTTTCGGCGTGACTCTTTCGCCAAGGGTTCAGGTCGATCATGACGGGTTCCGTCTTACTGAAACCCTTCCTCTCTGCTTTCGACACTAATGCGCCGACTTTTTCCAATAATACGTCAAGTTTCCCGCCATTATATGCTTTTGCTGATTGAAGTCCATGCAAGGCAGTCGTGAGCGTGGATAGCTCATCCATGGATAATATCTGCCTGTCCAGGCGAAAGCTCTCCATGATTTCGAAGCCACCTTCTCCGCCTGTATAAGAAACGATCGGGATCCCCGCCATATTCAATCGTTCCAGATCGCGGTAAATTGTGCGCAAAGATACTTCCAATCGGTCGGCCAAATCCTGCGCTTGCACCCGTTTTCGATTCAATAACAAGATCGTAATGGCCATAAGTCTTTCAAGGTTCACAACCGCTTCTCCTCTCTGACTCTCTTCTTTCGATTATGAAATGTGGATTTTCAATTAATTAATGATTATTATATACAAGCCATCATTATTAATGGATATCAACTTGGTTATTGCACTGATGCCGTTTTTTGTATAGCTATTTTTAAGAGCCAGTTGACCGCCTCTAGTACATTTGTGGCTACATAATCCGGAGCAGCTTCAAGCCATTCTCCAAAAAATTGATTGTTGCGATATTGGGCCAATTCCTTCTCGCCAGAACCTGTTTTTACTAACACCTTGATACACCCTGCTCTTTGGGCAGCAATCATATCGGTCCACCTATCTCCAATAACAGCACAATACTTCAACTCCAGATCGTTATCTATTGCTGCTTGAATAAGCAAAGCCGATGAGGGTTTGCGGCAGGTACAGCCCTCCTCATGTTGGTGTGGGCATATGTATACATGATCAAAGCCAAAGGAAGTGAGTTCATCCTGAAAGTCGCCAATCGTTGCATCTCCACGAGAAATACCAGGTTGATTTGTAAAAGCGTAGATTGGTACCTCAGCACTCCAAAGGATATCAAACGATTGTTTTGAGAAAGGAAATAATTTAAAAGCACCAGGGTAAATAACCTCTTCAGAACTACCAATAGACCCATCCCTGTCAATAATTATATTCGAAGTTGACATGTAACCGCCACCAAATTGGTTTATAGAAGTTATATGATACTTTTCATTAAAACTACCCAATCAAGTAATTTAAAAGTAGCCGGTTATTCTGGCGGCTGTCATCTGTCATCTGTCATCATTGAACTATCGTTTCCCGTTAGCTTAACCGTGTGTATTGCTTATCGGTTTATTCAGGACTATTTCAAATAATAACGATAATACTTAAAATCATGTCGCTCATTCATCATATGAATCAGCAAATTTTGCTCATTAACAAGCTGGAACCCGCAGTATTCAAGAACCTTTTGAGAAGGGATGTTGTCGATCGCAACTGTTCCAATGATATATGGAATGTCGTACTTTCCCTCTATCCATCCAAGGGTGCCTTTTGCAGCCTCCTTAGCATATCCTTTCCCTCTTGCATATGGGAGGATCCCATAACCAAATTCGGGTTCATTCAGGTCATCATGTTCTTGTACAGCAACCTGACCAAGAATTTCACCTGTTTCCTTTTCAAAAAGACCTAAGCATATTGTTCCAGTTATAATATCCATCTTCTCATAATTAGAAAGGTGCCAATCAAAAAACTCTTTTGCTTTTGGCTTCTGCCTTTGCCAACCTCCATACAAATCCAAAAGCCTTTTAAATTGCTCAAAATCCTGTTTGCCAAAAGATCTGACGACCAGCCTTTCTGTCTCGATATAAACAATGTTTAAATCACTCATTAATAAAAACCTCTCTCAAAGTGTCTGTTTATTTAAAAGTATCCGCACTTATACACGTTGCTGTTAATCCGCCCGTCAGCGTAGCCGTTTTACGACTTCCAAGACTCCTTCATCCATCCACCAACAGGCTCAAGAACGTATGAACAAATGTTTTGTAACTCTTCTGTCGAACCAAGCGAGCTAATACATTTACTAAGATGACTGGCCATGATGAGGTCATGTGCTTTTAATTCTTCAATTTGATATTTAGTTTTGACTGCCCACCTGTTTTGGAAGATAAAATGTGCCTCTACACACTTTTGAAGAATATCTAACGCGAGCCATAGGCGGACTTGTTCTTTTTCGGCGTCACAGAAATCTTCCCACAAATCAGTAATTCGAACTCGTATTTTTCTTATTTCATCAATCGATTTTTTTAGGTCCTCTGTTATAATGGGAAATCGCAAGGGAATTTAGGGATCGCCATTTTTCGGTGTCTCCAATTAAACATACACCTGTAGCAAGCATTACAGTAATAGTGCCGATGTTATTGCCATTACGTTCAAATTCTGACACCACATGTTCATACCAAGACCAAGGGCCAATCATTAATTGAAATTCATGGCCTTGAAAATTAATACTCTCTCGTTGAAATCCTGAAAATTGCCCTATGTAGCACAGATCAATGTCACTATGTTTTGTAGCTTTACCCGTTGCAAAAGAGCCGCTAAGGACGACAGTTTCCACATTTCCCCGTTGTACTAAATCCTCTTCGAGAAAGTCGTTAATCACGTCTTTTATATCCTCTGCATTCAAAAATATCACCCTCTTCCTTTAACATGTTCCATTTACTTATTGCGTTATCCTGCCCGTTATGCATAATGAGATTGCATGGAAACAATGTTAGATACTTATCTTATCGGTAATCGGCTCATGTTCTTGTCCATTACGGCAATCGGTACAAGTTCTTGTCCTGGGCTCGGGACGAGAACTTGTACCGATAAAACAAAAAAGCCGCTAAAATAGCGACTTTCAATGGGACTATGTTCTTGTCCTTCGACAGATACGTATAAACCTTTTCTGTAAAACCGATTAACGTATCCATGTTTGTTCCATCGCCGGCACTGTACGCATGAGATTTCAGGTTATCCGGTTTGCCCAGCATCTGTTCCATCTGATCTTCATTCGCTGTATCCGAAATCGCAATGGTGTGCTCATTATAGACAAAAGCAAGCTCCTTTCAGCACCACATTGCCTTCCTTCTCCATCGAACCTTCCTTAATAGCTTCAGCACTCTGTCCTTCCGAATCTTATACTAGTCCTTCGATTGGTTACCACTGGATAAAGACCTGAAATATTCTACAACTACCTTGCGGAATTCCATAGCAGCACGTGATATGTACCGATCTTTGTGCCAAAATAAAGCAATCTCGATTCCCAATTCGTGTTCCTCTATTTGGAGATAGTGGATATGTTCCCGTGAATTCATTGCTGAAAATGGTGTGAAGGCAATGCCAATCCCGGCTTCCACAAGATCTCTTAGCCTAGCAGTCTCATTTCCCTCATATACATATTTAGGTACAAATCCAGCCGATTTGCAAGCGGAGTCTACTAAATCGCGACCACGGTAGCCCCTCTTTGCTCCGACAAACCATTCATCCTTAAGGTCTTTCAAAGATACACTGCTTCGGTTTGCCAGCCGATGCCCCTTTGGAACAGATACAATGATGGGGTCGATGAACACGATTTGGCATTCAATGTCTTCCCCTTGGATTGGCGGGGAGGACAAGCAGAAATCGACCTCTCCTCGATGAAGAAGTGTAATCATTTCCTGCGTGGTCAGCATTTGGACATGAAATTGGATATGGGGCCACTTTTTCCGAAACTCACGAAGGATATTTGGCAACGTACTTGCGGTGGTCACCGCCAATTCGATTGTGCCATGTTCCGGGCTGGACAAATCACTAATCTCCTGCTTCCCTTGTTCTAATTCAAACAAAGCTCTTTCCGCTCTGCGAAGGAATCTGCTTCCGAACACGTTGAGTCGCAGCTTCCTCCCTGTTCGATCGAATAGAGGGACCCCTAGATCCTCCTCCAGGCGTTGAATCGTTTTGCTTAGTGATGATTGAGTAACGTGCAGGCTTCGTGCAGCTTCGGTCATATGTTCCAATCGAGCTACCGCGAGAAAATATTGCAGTTGAAGAAGTTCCATTTCGCACCCTCCATTCATTCCCTCAAGTCAATGAAATCATAGCATAAAATGCGTTGGAGTAAATGTCCGATTTCGATTACGATCAATTCAAAACACTTTGGGGGGGACTCAAAATGAATGCTCGCAATTGGTGGTTGATGGTTTCCGTTGGACTGGGGATCTTATTGAACCCATTAAATTCTTCGATGATTTCCATTGCGATACCCAGGCTGCAAAATGTGTTCCAACTTGACATAACCGTTGTATTCTGGATTATTTTTTGTTTTTATATTGCAAGTGCTATCTCTAGTCCTGTCATGGGAAAGGCCAGCGATTTATTCGGTCGCAGGAAGATATTTCTTACTGGGCTTGTGGTAGCCTTCGTTGCCTCCGCAATCGCTCCGCTGTCCCCTAACTTTGGGTGGCTCATCTTGTTCCGCATTGTGCAATCCGTCGGAACGAGCATGATAATTTCAGCGGGAATGGCCATTATTCGAATGAATATTACAGAGAAACAAGCTACGGCGGTGTCTGTTTTGACCATCTTTCAATCCGGAGCTGCAGCCATTGGGCCCTTTGTTGGCGGGGTTTTGATTCACCTGTGGGATTGGCCCGCTATCTTTTTTGTCAATATCCCGTTTGCAGTGGCGAGTTTTCTATTTTCTTGGTTGACGATTCCGAAGGACGAAAAGCCAGCATCCGCTACACATAGCATGTCCTTTCGAGCATGGTTGGATTTGATTGATGCCTCTGGGACCCTGCTCTTCACAGTGGGCCTGGTTCTCCTACTTGTTGGATTGCTGTCGGTAAAGTCATCCGGGCATGTCTCAATCATTCAAGTCATTGTCGGGCTGATCAGCTTCGTTGCACTGGGGGCTTTTGTACGTCATGAGTTAAAAACGGTGTCGCCCTTCATTCCTTTGCGCACATTAGCCGAATATCCTGAAATCACTTGGGTTAATGTTCAATCCATAATCGTTAACTTAATTTTATTCACTCTTTTTTATGGGGTTCCGTCTTACTTGCAAATGGTACGTCATGTCAGCGAGTTTCATACAGGGATTCTCATGTTAAGCTTGGGTTTATGCTCGTTCGTTGCATCTCCACTAGCAGGACGATGGATCGATAAATCAGGACCCAGGCCGGCATTGAACGTGGCCGCAGTCCTGATGACATTGGGTTCGGTGTGGATCGTGACTTTGAATCAAACTTCACCGGTTATTAGCGTGTGTTTGTCGTTAGCGGCATTTGGTATTAGCAACGGGTTGAACAGTGTCGGTCTGCAAGCGGCGTTGTTCAAAAGCTCTCCAAAAGAAATCATAGGTGTAGCCTCCGGATTGTTCACTACATCAAGAATCCTGGGAGCCATTCTCTCTTTGTTGTTGATAGGCGTCATAGTGGGGGCTAAATTCAGCTTTGGTGGATTTCGAGTGCTTGGGATTATTCTTACAGTAATTTCATTGTCTTTGGTATTTATGAGTCGGCGACGTCGGGAGCTCAGGGCAATCCGGAGAGAATAGTTATCAAACAAAGACATGAATTTACCCAAATTCAACATACTAAACGTTGCTCAACACGAACACGACTTTGCGAACGGAAAAACGGGTATTATCATTCGACAGGTTCAATGCCATAAGCCGGTATTCCACAAATGCCGGAACCTATCGATATGGATGGTTGCCACGATTAACGGGGAAGAATTGCCTTGGATTGATATGCCCGAGGATATGCTGATTAAAAGAATGCTACCGACCTCGATCATGCCAATCAAGAATGCCAACTGGAAATTACTTTTGGCCATACCGGTATAAGCGGCTTGATTGGATTTGCCGATCCGGAGAGTCAGTTCTCTTTTGCCCTACTCCAAAACTCCTTTTCCATTAATCGTGGGATAAAGGATACGGACGTTTGATAGCGAATAAAGTGTGTGAATGGCTGAATCAGTTGGGCTGATGCCCCCCCTTCCTTAACGCAGCCAATCATCGTCTGCTCGCGACGGGTCACGATTCAAATCGAAAGCTCGGGGTAACGAACAATGAGAGAAAGGACTGAACAGCAATGCCGTTTCTGACCTATTCCCCTCGACCTCCTTTGTCTTCCTTCATCTCCTACTTCTGGTCCTACACCGGAAAGAATCCGCCACGGTCGAGAAGGCTCACCTTACCGGACGGCTCGATTGATCTCGTTATTGATCTGTATGATCGTAAAACTCGTATACACAATCGATATGACACCGAAGCGATACTTGCATCTTCCGTGATTAGCGGGCCTCATACTGATTATTATATAACGGATTCTTCAAGCGAGCGGTCCATGATTGGCGTACATATCAAGCCCGGCTGCGCTGGTCCCCTTCTAAAGTTGCCTTCTATTGCGTTAAAAGATATGCATATCTCGTTGGATGATTTATGGGGGTTAGCGGCTATAGATCTGCGCGATGAGCTGCTCTATTCCAACACGGTAGAAGATCGATTTCATATCCTTGAAAAATACTTTCTGTTACGAAGCGATTGGTCGAGGCCATCGCATTCTGCCGTTCAGTTTGCGATGGCCTCGTTTCAGCAGCCACAACACCCCGAATCTATTACGTACATGGTTGAACAGCTCAACATGAGCGCCAAACGATTCATTCAAATTTTCAAGGATGAAGTGGGACTAACACCCAAAAGGTTTAGTCGTTTAATGCGTTTTCAAAAGGCGGTACGTCTAATCAGACAGAGCAACGATATCGATTGGGCCGATCTTGCCATGTCTTGCGATTATTATGATCAGTCCCATTTCATTAAAGAATTTCAGTCCTTTTCCGGCCTCACTCCGACCGAGTATCGCGCTATAGAAAGCCTGCACCCCAATCACATCCCTCTCACGAATTAGATCTCGGGAAAAAATATACAATACAGTGTCTTGTTGGTTCCCTTACAATGCAGAAAGCAGCTATTACATTCTGTATTGAAGGGGGAGATCAGCAATCATTACTCCATACAAAATCAATGTTCCACAATCGGATCTTGAAGACTTGAAAATGCGGCTGGATCATACGCGGTGGCCCGACGAAGCGGCTGGAGAAAACTGGAATATGGGTGCAGATCTCGGTTATATGAAAGAATTAATCGATTATTGGCGAACGCAGTATGACTGGCGTATTCATGAAGCCAGATTAAATGCCTTACCGCAATACAAGACTGTTATAGAGGGTACGACCCTTCATTTCGTGCATGTTAAAAGCGAAAATCCACACGCGGTGCCGCTATTGCTCGTTCATGGTTGGCCTGACAGCTTCTACCGATTTCACAAGATGATCCCTCTGCTATCTAACTCCTTCGATCTTATCGTGCCTTCGATTCCCGGTTTTGGATTTTCGGATCGAAAAACCACAACACCGAGGCGAGTTGCCCGCCTGTTTGCCAAGCTGATGACAGAAACACTTGGATACGAGGGCTTCGCGGCTTGCGGCGGGGATATCGGCACTGGAGTCGTGACAATGCTATCCACACATCACTCCGACGTTGTGAAAGCGATCTTGTTGACGGACGCTGGTTATCCAACTGGAAGAGAGGATATTACTGAGATGTCCTCTGCCGATCGACAGTTTATGTTAGACACGCAGGCCTGGGTTCAGTCAGAAGGCGCCTATCTGAGGCTGCAAGCTACCAAACCGCAAACGCTGGCCTATTCGCTTAACGATTCGCCGGTTGGCTTGGCATCTTGGTTCGTCAGCATGATCCGTTCGGGGGCTGGGGACGAGACCGTAGATGATGCATTCGGCGGAAAGGACGAACTTCTCACGAATATCATGATCTATTGGTTGACCGAGACGGCCGGATCTGCCGCACGTATGTATCGGCTAATTGCAATGGCCAATCAAGCGAATGAAGATAGCGCTCCGCCTATCACAGCGACACGTAGAGTACCGGCAAGTATCGCGCTCTTCCCGCGCGAAATCCAGTTCCCCGCAAGTTGGGCTGAACGTTCGATACATGTGCGAAGCTATAACAAAATGCCCCGTGGCGGTCATTTTGCAGCGCTGGAGGAACCCGAGCTCCTGGCCAATGAACTGATCCGATTTATCCCTATGCATTATTCTGATTCTGGAGGAAGTCCTTAATGGAATCCATGAGGGAACGAAGCAGTCCCTATCGGCGTATGCATAATCTGTGCTCATAGCTAGAGACTAGTGGAATTCATAAACAACCAAGGAGGAACTTATGAAATACGCTTATGTTTATGTACTGGATACGATGGCGGACTGGGAGCTTGGATTTGTAACTGCGGAGCTCAACTCCGGTCAATATTTCAATAATCGCGGGAGTCGTCTTCCCGTACGAACTGTCGGAGCTTCCAACCGTCCTATCACGACGAAGGGCGGGTTGACAATTGTGCCGGATCTGACAGTAGATGAAATAACGCATGAAACATCGGCGATATTACTTTTGCCGGGTGCTGACAATTGGAAAGATCCCATAAACGGGCCAATCATCGAAAAAGCAAAACAACTGCTGAACGTCGGTGGCAATGTTGCAGCCATATGCGGGGCAACGCTTGCTCTTGCGGATGCCGGGTTGCTGGATGACCGTCAGCATACGAGCAACAGTCTGGAATATTTGAACTTATTTAGCCCCGCGTACAAAGGCGCTGCTCGATATAAAGACGATAACATCGTGACAGATGGCAATCTGATCACAACCGGTTCAGCTGGCGCACTACTGTTGGCGCGCGAGGTTATTGCGCTGCTGGACCTGTTTGCGGAAGAAACGTTAGAAGCTTGGTATAACTACTTCACTTCTGGCGAACCGAAATATTTTTATGCGATGATGGAGACGCTGCAAGATAGAAATTCATAACTTGCGGGGGTGACTAAGACGTTGGTATTTGGTCACCCTGTTTTTATTCTCCTAAATAAGAACTACCCTCGGATACGACTTCCCGCTCCCAGCAGTTGTAAAGTCAATATTTCGCTCTACTTGCGATACGGTTCACCGTAATGGATCTAAACACAAAGTACAGTTTGACCATAAGATATACATCAGTATATAAAGACTAAACCACTCCTGGCACAAATAGGAGTGGTTTTTTTAAATAGAACTCTTACTCTTTTATAGCACACTCACAGGTTTGTTTAGTGCTTAAGTAAGGCATTTTCACTTTTTAACTTTTTATTTTCAGCCAAGGTAACACAACCAGTGCTCTAATCGTGGGGTCACGCATATTACATGATCAATTGTTTTTTACTTTGTATTATGCTCATTTTGTTCGCTCTACAGAATACAGAAAAAATTCCATATCTATATTCCTAAAATTCTTAGTATCTTTATCAATAATATTCATACCGTTTCGAACAGCAACTTTTTGAGAGGCTATATTTGTGTCCCTAATAATAGAATAAACCCTATCTGCATTAAGAACCGAGAAAGCGTATTCCTTGCAAGCAATTGCCGCTTCTGTTGCGTAACCTTTGTGCCAATACGCTCTTTGAAACAAAAATCCTATTTCCAAAATTTCTTTTTCTCTCCAGCCCTGCATTGTCAAGCCACATTGACCAATCATTTCGTTTGTTACTTTTAATACAACAGCCCAAAGTCCAAAACCATACTCTTGATATCTTTTAAGGTGTCTGTTAAGCCAATTTTGTGCTTCTTCTAAGTTGAATGCACTACCATAAGCAGCACGCATTACTTCCTCATCACACAATATTCCGCACAATGCATCATAATCGGACTGCACCATTTCTCTAATTATAAGACGTTTTGTTTCTATCAAAAATCTCCCCCCTTTTATTTCAATAACCTTGCTTCATCAGTTGTTTTGACAATCCCTTACCCCGATGTTCAGGATGAGTCATTACAGTTCCGATTTGAAGAGCCCTTATGTCACCCTTAATGACCAAATTCATTTTACTTACTGAAACATTAGCAATTACCTCGTCATCGGCTACAAATGAATGGCATATATAACGGTCGTCCCAGGCTCCCTTTTGGTAAATACCAAATACTAACTTGGAAAGTCGATTGAAGCTTGCTCGGTACTCGTCATGGTATTTGTAGTCATAACTATGTATGATCACGAAATATGTTGTCCTTTCTAAATAGAATAATTATTTATTACGTGCTCCGCTATGTAGTTCCACGCACATCACTCCCTTAACCAAGCTACAGATAATACCTTGAGCTTACCATTAACCCCCAGATTTTGGCACGTAAAGAATACTTATAATTAAGCTATCGTGCCCGTTAGTTGAGAAAAAGGCAGCCGAACAAAAAAGCCGGCTACCTTCAAATGTCTTCATTGAACTATCGTTTCCCGTTAACGTAATGAGCCAATTTGAGGCCAACCTCACGGGAGACCCAATTTGCCCTAAGAGTTTGGTTTCGCGTCATGGAAGATCCGTTCGCTGATCAGCCGGAGAAAATGCGACCACTTTTCCTGGAACTCTGGATGATCTGGTGTTAGTCCTGTGATCATCCGAGTTACATTGCCGAAGAGAAGCGGATAGACGGTAAGACTTGAAATCATGAGAGTAAGGAATGCGGGATCCAGGTCTTTCGGCACCAATCCGATTTCTTGCTTGGCTCGCATGTCTTCATTGTAAGAATGGAGCACCTTTTCTCTTCGTTCTTCACCGTTGAGGTCGCTTGGAAAAGTTTCGATCGCCTCCCAAGCTGTGAACTTTAGAAAATCCATCAAATACTTCAGATTTACGTCCAGTCGGAATTCAGCAATATGAGCTGGATTTACCGGTAAAACAAGACCGCTGGGCGGAGCGTCAGACATCAAGTCCTCGATGGTCTCCATGATGAGTTGATCTTTGCTGCTGAAGTAATGATAAATTAATTGTTTCTTTACACCGGCTCGTTGAGCGATGGATTCAATTCTTGTTCCCGCATAGCCTTTCTCCAAGAACTCCCCTCGGGCTGCTTGTAAAATCGACTTGCGCGTACGCTCCGCATTTCGAATTTTCCCCATTCATTTAATTCCCTTTCCCTTTGTAGACTTCTTTTTATACTATTACTACGAGTTCAGTATGTCAAACTCAACTTTCAGTAAGTCAAACTAAATTTTCTATAAGTAAAATATTACTTGACATTTATAAAGTTAAAACAGATACTGAAAGCGTAACTTTACAAAAGTAAAATTAAAGAACCGTTAGGAGGAACAGAATGGGAAAAGTATCAGCTTCAATTTATGTGTCTATCGATGGAGTTATGGAGGAACCTGCTTGGACCGGGCCTTTCTGGAATGAAGAACTGGCTAATTTTCTTTTCCGGGTTGCGCCATGCAGCCGGGTGGGCCATCTGGGTTTTGCGAATCACCGTAATCCCGGTTGGCGCGTCCGTACCAGCATTGCGTCCGCATGTGGCTGATGGCTTCATTGCGTTGCTTTTCAACGATTCGCTCTGGCAAGGATTCGGTATGACGATTTTGCTGAGTTGCCTGTTGGCGGATGGCTGGCTGTTCACGCGCAGAAGGCCTTTTTGAACTGATCCGGACATCGAATCGCACGGCAGGGTTCAACGGGTAACGGTCCAGTCAATTCAAAAAAATGGATTATGTTTACGGGGAGGATCAAATGATGGTTACAGAAAAAAATCAAATAGGTAATGAAAAGGAACAAACACGGGAAATAAAAACCGGGGCGCGGGGACCGGTGCAGCGTACCGAACGCACATTGGCGCCTGATCTAGCCCGTGGGGCAATGCTTTTGTTCATCGCACTTGCCAACAGTGTAGGCTTCTTCATGCCGTTCGAGCCCGGCTTCGATACGACGCCACATGGAGTCGAGCGGGGCTGGAACTTCTTAATGAACGTGTTGATCCATGCGCGTGCATTCCCGATGTTCGGCGTCATGTTCGGGTACGGGTTGATCCAGCTCACCCAACGCCAGGACGCCGCCTCGGGTAACCCGTTAGTGGCGCGGAAGGTGCTGTTGAAGCGGAACGGCTGGCTGATCTTGTTCGGGTTTCTGCATGCAGCTCTGCTGTACTATGGCGACTTCCTCGGTGGTTATGGCATCGTCGGCATCCTCATCACCCTCTTGTTGTTGCGGCGCGGTGCTCGCGTACACGCGATCGCCTTATGGATCCAGGGCTTATACCTCTTATTCACGATCGTGCTTGCCGTGCTGGTGGTGCTCGGTCTCACGCACGACACGCACGGTACAGCCACGTTGCCAGGTAACACTATATCGTCGCTGTCGTCACCGGACTACCTGTCGTCGGTCATGGCGCGACTGTCCGAATGGCCTATCCACACGCTGACGCTCCTCGGGCTCATCCTCATCGTCTGGCTCGGTGTGTGGGCGGCTCGTCACCGGATCCTTGAGGAACCGGCTAGGCACGTCGGGAAGCTCGTAGTCGGCACGATGCTCGGGCTCGGCGTCGCCATCGGGGGTGGTGTGCCAATGGGGCTCTTCAGCGCTGGTTACCTACATCCGGACGAACAGACGCTGCAGTTGATCACTATACTTCACCAAGTATCGGGAATGTTTGGCGGTATGGGGTTCGTGTCGCTGTTCGGTCTTATAAGCCTGGCATTGATGAAGCGCAGCGCCGCACCGCGTGCAAACCTGTTCGTCGGAGCGCTCGCAGCGCTGGGCCAGCGCTCCTTGTCGGGATACCTCTTTCAGTCGCTATCATGGGTCTTGCTGGCGTCACCATACACCCTAGCGCTGGGGTCGAAGACTTCAAGCCCAACGTTCGTCGCGGCAGGATGTTCGGTGGCCGTATGGCTAGTCACGGTCGCTGCTGCTGGGCTAATGCAACGCTGCTCTTACCGGGGACCGGCCGAAACGCTGCTACGGCGTCTCACTTATGGCAAGCAGCACACACCTAGGCCAAGCAGCCAAGTACAACAACACCTATGAACTGTCGCGCGATTATGAAGTTGTAACTGGGGTCTCGCCAACTTTATATCACTTTTTCAACGTAAAGGAGTTTCGAATACAAAAACAGCCGGTTTTCCCCACGCTAAGGGTGTAACCGGCTTTATTGCTATCCTTTGTTGGGATATCGCCAACCAAATGACATAAAATCCACGTTAATAGTGGCACTAACAGCAAGCTGAAAATAAGACTTATCCAGACGAATTCCTTTTTAGAGAGGTTCACTCTTTATCCCTGCACAATAAGAATAAGCAACCTTACGGGAATGGCGGGTATCGGAACTCAATACCAAGTTATTTTTCAAAATTTACGCTTCCGAATCCATGAGACCGATGAATTCACGGATCGGCCGTCGTCTATATAAACGAAGGCATAAACATGAACACAAACTAATTTGACGAAGAGGTGTTTTGAAAATGGCATTAACGTCCGCATTCACGAGCTTCAACCTGCCTGTAAAAAACGTAGAACAATCGAAAGCGTTCTTCACCGGACTCGGATTCGAGCTCAACCCGCAATTTCCCGAGAACGACAATTCGGTAGCCATCCTGATCGGCGACAACCTGCAAGTCATGCTGATCACTCAAGCATTTTTTAATACGCTCACGGAGAAGGAATCCGTCGATACGAGCAAGTATGCGCAGATGACGATCGCATTGGCCTTCAAAAGCCGGGAAAAGGTCGATGAAATCGTGAATGCCGCGGTCTCCTTGGGCGGGAAATTGCACGCTGAACCTGAAGATCATGGGCTCATGTATCATTGGGGCTTCGTGGACTTGGACGGCCATCTGTGGGCCATTAACTACATGAACATGGATGCGGCACAAGGTTAAGGCTAACGAAGAGCACGCTCGTACTAGGGTTCAAAAAGAAAGACGCCGGGCAACTTCCCCGGAGTCTTTTTCGCGATGATTAGTTTTGCTCGGTATAGGCTTTGAAATGGTCCAAGATCGCTTGCCAGCCTGCTTGCTGGTACTCGACGGGGTTGGAGCTTTCCGCGTCGAACGTTTCAATGACCTTCGTCTCATTCCCTTGATCGACGAAAGCAATATCCACTCTTCTTCCGTCCTCCATGGTGTAGCCGATCGCCTCATGCCGATTCACGACATCGTAGACGCCGCCAAAATCAAAGCCCATGCTGCCATCCTTCGCTTCCATCCGTGTCAGAAACTTGCCGCCAACCCGCAGATCGTTTTCGGCTCTCGGCGCATGCCAGTCCTCGGACGCTTGATTCCACTTCGTGATGTGATCCGGCTCGGTCCAATAGCGCCATACCTTCTCGACAGGGGCCTCCATGACGGCTTGCACGGTTACTTTCGTCGGTTGACTCGTTTCCATTTTAAATAGACACCTCTCTCATGATATTCGTCGTTTGGTTATTCTCAATGATATAGACGTAAGCCAATGACGAAATTCATCGGTCAATTCGCTCAGGGAGCCCAAATCGCGAAAATAATGGCTTATGAATGAAGTTTTGAACGTGCAGGATTTGATTTTCTTTGGTTTCGATGACGTGGATGCCCCAGGGTATCAAGCCAGATCCCTCTTTGCCCGGCATATACTGGGCCAACGCCGGATAACCGCCATTCACCGTAATGGGTACAAATCGCGAACCTTCGCAATGCCAGCGAGTAAGTGAATAGAAGGCGGACAAATCTTCCTTGCCGCGGATCCACATCTCGAAGGGCGGCATCGACATGCAGCCTTCCTCGTGGAACAACGCGACGAGCGCATCAATATCGAATTGCTCGAAGGCCTCCACATACCGGGACAGCAGCTGCTGCTCCGGTTGAACGTCCATGCTGATGAGCTCATCCGAGCGAAGTTGCGCCCGGTCCATCGACTCTCGGGCTCTTTGCAAGGCGCTGTTCACCGCTGCCGGCGACATCGCCAACGTTTCCGCGATCTGCTTGGAGGACCATTCAAATACATCCTTCAAAATGAGTACCGCGCGCTGCCGCGGAGGCAAGGTCTGCAGGAGAGCGATGAAGCACAGTTGAAGGGTATCTCTGCGGACGAGCCGATCCTCCGGATTGCCCCCAAAGTCGGGAGACGGCCAGATCCAGGCAGAGTCCGGCAGCGTGTCGCGCGGCTCGACGATGGCGACGGCCGGGTCGGACAGGTCAACGGGAAGCGCGCGGCGTTTGGATTGTCTCAGCTTGTCCAAGCACAGGTTGGAGGCAATCCGATAGACCCAAGTTTTGAACGAGGACTCCTGTCTGAACGTGCTCCAGCTCTGCCAGACCCGAATACTCGTCTCCTGAACGGCATCGTCCGCATCGTCCATGGAGCCTAGCATTCGGTAACAGAACGAGGTTAAGCCCGGCTTCAAGCTTGCAAATAATGGTTCGTCAAATGCGGTCTCGTTCATCACGGCCTCCCTTAACGATCTCCCCGAAGGGCGGTTACTTCATTTTCTTCCATAAGGTTCTTTGTTTCTACAAAATGGTCTATTTTTCCTCCTATAAGGTTTTTAAATAAAAAATAAAACTTGCCTGGTCATGGCAAGTTTGGTTTGAATATTGGGGTAAGGGTGCAGTGTCACTAAATGGAGTGCCCCAAAAATCTATAATCGAAGTCCAGGTATATTAATTCGCCGGCTCCATGCCTATGACGGTGGCTTCCCTAGAGGTCACTACGGTCTAATACTTTATTTTATTATCTCAAAATGAAATGGCTACATAAGCTAGCTGAATGGACAAATTCTTTATTCTCAATGTTAGCTCTACAAATATGGATTTGTTTAGATCTTCATTAAAACGGTAATCGGACGATGTTCTTGTCCTTTTCGGCAATCGGTACAAGTTCTTGTCCTGGACCCGGGACAAGAACGGTCGCGACCCCGCCGGCATAGTCTGAGAAATCATGGATGAAGGCCAGATGAATCACCCCGTCCGCAGCAACTGCGCCTTCACGCAGGCTGTCGAGATCGTACGAGCGCACCGCGATGGACCTCGGCTCCGGCCCCCGTCAATACGGCGGCAGACTGGTCGGAGCGGGCGAGGCCGAGCACCTGATGTCCGGCATCAAGCAGCTGCTCGCGGACCACCGCCTTTCCGATGAAACCTGTTGCACCTGTAACAAAAACTCGCATCTTCAATTCCTCCTTCATGTGGATACCCCATTATAGGGTCCCCGCCGCCTGACAAGTTGCCTGTTTCGCCCGACTTCTTGCCTGATTCGCCGGATAAAAAATAACCCCCCAGCCCTGCGGCTGCGGGAGCGAGCGGGTGATTAGCCGATTCGAGTCATTCCTCGAACAATTCCTGTTGACGCAGGCGGGCGATGCCTCGGCCGGGCGGGCTGCCGAAGAAGCGGCTGTAGTCCCGGTCGAGGGAGCTGAGAAATATTGAGATTGCTACTCTGCCTTAGAAGGCAGCTTTAAAACGTATTCTTCGACTTCCTCAGCACGTGCATTGGAAAACCCCTTGTCTTCACCACAAATCTTAAATCCGCATTTTTCCAATACCCGAATAGAAGCCGTATTATCTTTCGCTGCACGAGCAAATAAGGGACGAATGTGTACATAGTCAAGAAGTTGAGAAAGTGATCTAGTTGCAACACCTCTTCCCCAATACTCTCGTCCGATCCAGTAGCTGACTTCCGGTTCACCGAACTGTTCAAAACTCGAAACATGCCCCGCTACTTGATCGTTAAAGAGTACGGTCTTTTTTATAATCCGATCGTCGTCCAATATCTTTTGCCAGTGAGACATAAAGGCAATCTTGTCCGTTGGAACTTTGGCAGTAAAGGCAGCCATATGGTTGGAAATTTTGTCTAATTGTTGCTCAAAAAATATCGGCAAGTCATCTTTATTCACGTCTCGCAATTTCACTTCGCTATTCATATTTTCACCTCACTAAGTGGTGTTATCGGAATTCTGACTTTTAATAAATTCAATATAAATGCTCAACTATCCTGCCCGTCGTCTTACAATGAAACTCTCGTGTCATACATTAAGTAACACCATTTTTTATCGGAAAAAATATAAGTTAAAAAACACACAGCCCCTACGTTTGTAAAATGCGATGCCCCAGGTTAATGAATACTATCATATTACGCCTTTATAAAGCACTGACTTAATGGATCGATTGTCGGGTTGTTTGGTTGTAAAGGTCTGCAAGCGATTTTGCAATCCGATCGATGACCGTCTTAGAGCGGTAATACCCGCCGTGTGAATTAAGTGGGGTGCTGGCCAGAAAACCTGGGTTTCTGACCTCCACATCTTCCGTCACGGCCGCATCATACTCCGCGCTTAAGCGCTTGAGCGGATAGGCGATCACATCATCTTTATCGTAGAAATTAACCCATTCGCCGTATGGGAGCCCTTCGGCCAAAAGAGCAGGCGAAGGAAACGATATCGGCTTGCCAAAGTCTTTGTACCGCATCGTCCAGATCGCGATCGGGCTGCCCATTGTGTAAAAATGTGTTAGCGTATCGCCGCGAACGAGTGCAGAAGGATTCTCACTTATCGAAGCAAGTTTGCCGCTTGGCAACCTACCGTTTTGCAAGTCATATAAGAAGTTACTCGCGATGATGGTGCCAAGACTGTGGCTTATGATGCACAACGGAGCGCAAGGTCCTGCGCACTGGGCGAGCTTCTGCAGCTTTTCATAAAATCGTTCGTGAATTGCGGTGTAGATGTAGTTCCTGTCATCGTCACCTGCTTTATGGGGCAGAGGCTGATAGGCAATCGCATCACCTAAAAAGCTGATCACGTATCCACGAGCATCGATCCACTTGTCCCAGTGCAGATTGTCAGGCGCAAGCTTTTCCTTGAGCTCATCTTCAAGTCGGTCAGTGATGTCCGCCCAATAAATCCCCTCGCTGACCAGCTCAACCGCGGGACATATTTCACATAACCGCTTGCTAATGACGCTTGCCATCGCCTCATGAAAATGTTCTTTTTGCTTTCCAATGCCGTGCACAAACCCTACCGCGATTTTCATCGAATTCCCCCACCACCTTCATCGCAAATCAACTTCCATATAATTCTAATTATATGGGGGAGCATTCATTCTTGTAACTACTCTTTATTGGCTCTTAAGGGTCTAATCCAATTCTGTCGAATAGTGGCTTTTCTTCAAATTAAGAAATTAACGTGAAGATGGCAATTCAAGTTCTTGCGCGCCCAGCACTGGGACGTCTGACCGTGACCGCCCTTTGGCTTGATAAAAACGGCAGCCGATCTTTTGATCGGCTGCCGCAGTATCCTAATTCAACAATCGTTCCTCGTTAGTTTCATTATGAAGCACTATTTGCCTCCCCCATCTCTCGCTTGGCTGTGCAGCTTCGGATCATTCCGGACATAATCCAGAAGATCGCCGGGTTGCCGACGAAACCTTGCTTCAGCGTATTCACGGTAAACCGAGCTTGGCCATGGTCTGTATTTTACGGACACTTGGACTCAACCAGATTTTATTCCCTTTATGAAAGAGGTTTCTTGTTCATTCAGGCTTCCTTTTAGTACTGTGCTTGGGACTTTGCCAATATACTCTAAAGATATGTTAATCACAATGGCTTTTTCAATTTTCAGGAAGGAAGATAAGCATATGCCGATAAGACCGCCAATCTTGCAGAGGGGCGATACCGTTGGAGTCGTTACCTTGGGCAGCCCGCTCGCTGCAGACGTAATTAATGCACGGATCGAAGTTTTGAGAGCAATGGGGTTCAATGTTGTATTGGGTCAATATGTATATGCGCAAAACGGGTTTCTTGCCGGCACAGACGAGCAGCGGGCTTCTGATTTGATGATGATGTTTCAAGACGAGCGGGTTAAAATGATACTACCTACCAGAGGCGGTACAGGAGTGGCTGGAATTCTTCCTTACATTGATTATACTGTAATCCGAAATAATCCAAAAATCGTTACAGGTTACAGCGATATAACGGTATTATTAAACGTACTGCATCAATATGTGGATTTAATAACATTCCATAGTCTGCTGCTTATTGACTTCAAATCCGAAACGCCCGCTTATAATTTCGATCAGTTTTTTTCCGCGACGTCCGTATATTCATTAACCCGGACAATCTTGAATCCGCCGGGGATGCCGCTGATAAGCCGTGTTCCGGGCAACGTTACCGGGCAGCTTGTGGGCGGTAATCTGACATCCTTTGTCGATACGTTGGGCACGCCTTTCGAAATTGATACAAGGGGTAAAATTATCTTTCTTGAAGAAACACATGAACCTACCAATACCGTCTACAGGTACTTGAATCATTTGAAGCTTGCGGGAAAATTTCGTGACTGCATCGGCATTATTATGGGAGAGTGCACAGGCTGCCAGGCAGCTTATGGTAAATCTTATGAGGATATCATCAACGAATTTGTTGTACCTCTTGGTAAGCCGATGATAACGAACCTTGCCACAGGTCATGGATTTTATAAAGCCGCTTTGCCGATAGGCGCAACCGTTAACCTCGATTCAGTCAATGCTAGAATAACTATAGTTGAACCTACCATCAGCTTTATCCAATCGTTATGACCAACTCCCCTTTGCTTCTAAGGAGAGGTTTTAATCTGGTTGCTGCTGTTATAAACTAGCGTTTCCCGTTAGCTTAATAGATCACATTTGTAGTCTCGATGCTACCTGCAACTTATTCCGTTAATCACCCTTTACTTCTTATTCGTTCGGAATTAATTCATACAAGGCACGAACATCACAACCGATGGAATCGGCGATCGATATGGCAATTTTGAGTGGCATCACTCTTTTGTTTTCAATAAAGTCATAAATTCGTTCCGGTTTCAAAAGCAAGTCTTTTGCCAGCCATTCCGCTGACTTTCCGGATTCCATCAATCGTTCATTCAGCAAGCAACGTCCAAGTTCAAATTTCAAGAAGCCATGACCTCCCGCACAAAAAATATTTACTTAATCTTAAGCGTTGTCCATTGCCAGCATGAGTATACTTTATCAATTACGGTTAAAACAAAAAAAGCCGCAGCTACGCGGCTATTAAGCGTGTATGTTCTTGTCGTCTTAAAGATTTTATTGATCAAGTCCCACGGCAACCTCATGGCTCAGGTTATTGTCTCGTACTAGTTATTAATGCTGTTTCCTGCAATGATTTGATTTACAGTTCGCAACGCTGAAGAGATCGCACCTTCAATCCAACCGGGAAAAAGACTTGTATGATCGCCAGCGAAGTAAATTCTACCTTGTTCGGCAGACAGTGTTGGGAGCATTCGAATCATCTGTTTCGGCTTATACCAAGCATACGCTCCTCGAGAGTACGGATGATGATCCCAAGAAAAGACCGTCCCTCCTTCATAATTAGACGACAATTCAGGAAGCACCTGTTTGAATTCTGATACAACTGAATTAAAATTACCGGCTCTAGAGATTTCCCGCGCCGATTCACCGGAGGAGTACGAACAAATTAACCCCCTCCTTGATGGCGTTTGAGCGAATGTAGCATCAAGCAACCACCCAATTTTCAGATCCGTATTTACTGTTGTAAAGGAACTTAAGTTGTTCCAGAATCTAGTTCTGCTTTGTATGACGGTGCGCGTAACGGAAGTTGAAAGTTGATTTTGAATGACATCATTTTTTTCTTTGTTAAGAGGCGGAGAAAAATGAATTGTACGCAAAACTGTAGAGGGAATGGCTACTATGACCCGATCACAGCAGATCGTGAAAACCTCGCCGGAATGATTAAATCGGATAGTGACTCCTTTATTACTCTGTTCAATATGCGTGACAGCACATCCATAACTGATGTTAGAGCCAATTGTAAGGGCAAGCTTTTTCGGTAATTGATCCATGCCACCTACTATAGTCTTTGTACCTCTTTCGGAACCGGCCATTTTTAAATCAAGCAGCCGCTGTAATGCAGATACTTTGCGAATACCATCTCCTAACATCTGCATATATCCGATTTCAAACAGCTTAATCGCACCCGAAGATGCCCCTTGACCTCTAAGATATTCTTCCATTGTCATTGAATCGAGCTGTACCGCTTGTTTTGTGGGCCAGCCCGGCAAAAAAGGATTGCCTGTCGCTTTAAGCCCCGGCGTGAGATACTTTTCCAACATTCCCGCATATCCTAAAATTCTTTCCTCGGCTGTAAGTGAAACAGGCCATTGTGCAGGTTCAGCCGGAGAATCTATGATGAATCTCCCGTCGATATAGGACAAACTTCTATTGGGGACTGGTAAATTTATGAATTGAACCCCGGCTTGCCGGGCATAACTCAATGTGAGAAAATGATGCTCTCCAATGAAGGCAGCCCCCATTTCACAATACAATCCGTCGGCAAATTGATCCCGCATCGTGTATATGCGACCACCCGGTTGGCTATTTGCCTCTAATAAACGCACGTTATATCCTTGTTTCATAAGCTCCAAAGTGCATACCAAACCCGCCATCCCTGCCCCAATAACTACAATTCGCTCAGGAAAACGACCTATTGCCATAAAATCCGATTCCTCCAATATTACTTTTGTAAAACATCATGTGCGTTTGTAATCCAATTCGTTCCTGGGCACTTCTTATTATTCTATGCTGCCCGTTACTTCAATAAAAAAGGAACAGCTGCCGGCCCACGGCATTCTGTTCCATTATTTTGAATTATCGTTCCCATTAGCTTAACAAACTGATGTAGGGGAAATCGATTTAAGCCAATCCTATTCCAGATGGGCGAATTATTTACCTTATTTTGTAAAAAACAAAACACTTAGGCATCCCGTTTACGGTAAAATACAATAGCTGCAGTAATTATGATCAGTGTCCATAACATTAATATCCCTTTCCCTTGCATTGGGGTAAGGACATTTATTTCATTAGGAGAAGGCCGCAAATACATATAAGATCCTGCCGTATCCGGAAAATACTTTTTAAACGCAGGCAGAAAATCTCCCGAAAATGGACTGACAACGTAATAATAACCAAGCAGGACCACTAAAGCAGGAGTGGTTCGTCTTATTAAAGCTCCCACAGCTGCACTGAGAAGTGCGGTGAATGTTAGATAGCCGGTCGCGCCTACCAATGCTTCTATCATGATGTCTATTTCAAACCCTACCGCTGTGTCTCTCATCCTAATAAAAGTATATAGCACACCGGATGCAGCAATAATAAAAGCCGCCGGAATGGTTATTGCCGCCAATGCCAAATGCTTTACGGATAATTGAAACCCGCGCCAAGGCATCGTAGTTAACGTCGTTCGAATCTGTCCACCGGCATACTCCGAACAAGAAGCTAAGATTCCAAGAATAACGAATCCTGCTTGAAGATAGCCCATGGAAGCGAAACCTGTATCCAGCACACTTTGCGTCCCCGCTTCCCCTTGCAGACCAACCGAAGTAAAAGCTGCGGCTAAAACCAAATTAAGAATGAATGCGCCCACAAGAGTGAGCCATGTGCATGGTAATGTTACTAATTTATCCAGTTCAGCACCAAGAATTAGGGTTAACTTTTTACTAGAAGGGACACTCATGCTGCAACGTCCCTCCTATGAAATACAATAGCTGCAACAATGAAAAGAACGACTGCCCAAGCAAACATGACTAAACCGCCTGTGAACGGGGTGAGAAATCTGTCGCTCGTAAACATAAACATTTCAAGTCCTGCCCGATCCGGTAAGTATAACGCTAACTTTGTAACCTTAGAAAGCAGGAAACTGAATGATACAACGGATGTGTTTATGATGAGCACAGCAAGCGGAATAATGCCATTCTTCGTAAGAACAGTAATCCCAAATGCCAAAAGAGCAGTAAATGTCCAGTAACAAACTGCACCGAACAGTTTAGTCCCTTCAAATGCAGGGGTATATTCACCAAGAACAAGCTGCGTGGCTGACAAAGTGGTCATAATAGCAACAATACTAAGCAGTATGCTGATCACTGTCACAGCGCCTGCTTTGGCCAGCAAAAAATGAAGCCGGGATGAAATAACCGTTAAGCTTGTTGTAATCTGTTGCCCTCCACCAGATTCACTGCTCTCTGTCAAATACTCACTGCTGACGGCAAGAACACCGAGAATAATGACACCTTGCACACCAAGACCTAACCCAATGTAGCCGACTTCCGATAGCCGTGTGCTAACTCCAGCTATAATCTCTTCTTTTTGCGCTATACTGTCCAAGGCGGCAATGACCGCTGGGGCAACGACTCCAATAAGAAAGGCAAGCCAAATGCCCGGCAGAGAGAACAATTTGGATAGTTCCGCGTTGAATGCCCTCATACTGCATCACCTGCTTTGTCAGATGTCAGGGCAAAAAATGCTTCCTCCAACGTGGAATGGTTGCCTATGACTTCATCCAATGTTCCATATGCAACGATTTTTCCATGATTAATGATCACCACATCATCAACCGTCTCTGCAAGCTCGCCTATGTGATGACTGGATAGCAGCACTGTGTTACCAGACGCAGCTCGTTCACGTAAAAATGTCCGAATGAAGCGAATACCTTCCGGGTCGAGCCCGTTTACGGGTTCATCTAAAACCATAATTGGGGGATCACCCAATAGTGCAGCCGCCATTCCAAGTCTTCTCCCCATACCAAGCGAATACTTCCCGACTCTTTTGTCAGCTGCTTTAGTAAGACCTACTATTTCTAAAACTTCCTCGACACGTGAGCTAGGCAATCCTGCGGCACGGACAATCCAACGTAAATGTGCGCGTCCTGTTCGCATACGATGGGCCCCGGATCCATCCAATGCAGCGCCTATTGTTGCTAAAGGATTATGTATTGCTGCGAATGGCTTGCCATTAATTAGCGCACTTCCTGAGGAGGCATGATCTAATCCAAGCAGGATGCGAAGCGTAGAACTTTTGCCTGCCCCGTTTGGACCTAAAAAACCAGTTACTCTGCCTGGCCTTGCTTTAAAGCTGATACCTGATAAGATTTCCCAAGTTCCGCGATGTTTGACTAAGTTATTAATTTCAAGCAACCATAACACTTCCTTTCTGTTATGGTTCCAATTATAAAGAGGCAAAGTTACATCTCGGTTATCATGCTGTTTACTTCTGGGTTAACTTTAGGTTACGCTCTTCCAATAGCTACTCTTGTTCCATTTTCATTTGACGTAAAGTCAGCTTTCAGCTTCATTTTTTTCAACATATAATTTGAAGTCGATAAACCGATTCCCGCTCCATGCTCATAGGAGGAGTTATCCATACCCGGACCTCTGTCTGCAACAATGATCTGTTCTTTTTCTACTTCAACCACGATGGTTGCATATTTCCCCTCTGCTGCATGGCGAAGAATATTTTGTAATAAATTATCCAGAACCCTTGCCATCCATTTAGGGTCTGCTTCCCAATAAAAAGTTTCGTCTCCCGGTAAAACAACATCGAGCTGAATTTCTTTCTCTTCAAATGCAGGATACCACGCAGCAACAGATGCTCTGACTAAACGTACAATATCTGTTGAAGCGGGATGATAAGGATGTTTCCCTGATGTAAGCAATGTATAGGAAAGTAAATCATCCATGAGATCTCCGACTCGTGTAATCGTATGGTTGATCTCTGTTAACGAGTTTTGTCCTTCTAGGCTTAAGGATTCGTGATTTAATCTGGTGACATGTCCTCTCAAAATGGTAAGCGGCGTTCGTAAGTCGTGGGATAAATTCGCAACGAGCCGATGTCGTAACAATTCCTCTTCATATTCTCTCTTGCGGCTGTCTTCAAGCTGCTGAATCATCCAATTAAAAGAACTTCCCAACTGGTCTATTTCATCCATACGATCACTTTGAACTGATACGGGTTTAGGAAATGAGTTATTTTTAGCTGAAGATGACATGACTTCCTGTAAGCGGGTGAAACGTTTGCGAAGTTTCAAGAAGAACAGCCAAGATAATGTAACAAACGCGACAATAATAAAACCAAACAATAGCACGGAAACGTAAAACAAATTTAACGTATTTAGATCTTTTTCATGAATACCAGAAAATCCAAAAAAAGCGCTGAAGAAAATTAGCATCATGGGAGGAAAAAAGATAAATAGAAAATGTACTTTTAAAAAACGACGAAATAACGATCTTGTCTGCTTCATAGTTTCACCCGATAGCCTATTCCCTTCAACGTTTCAATAATTTCCGGGGAATCCGGATAACGTTCCAGCTTTTGACGCAGTCGATGGATATGCACCATTAATGTTTTATCGCCCGTTATAAAAGCTTCTTCCCAAATAGCTTCATAAATTTGTTCTTTTGGTAAAACTTGATTCGGGTGCCGTAAGAAGTACATTAAGATTTGATGTTGTTTCCCTGTCAATATAATTTCTTCTCCCGTGCGTTTGTCAAATACCATTTGGCCTTCCGGATCTACTTCAATCTGATTTCCTAATGAAATGCGTTCGGAATGGGTTCCACCACTTCGGCGGATTAATACTTCTAATCTTGCAATCAATTCATCCGTATGGAATGGTTTCGTTACATAGTCATCGGCAAATTGTAAACCATCTACCTTATCACCGATCGATGTTCGAGCAGACAACAGCAAAATAGGAACAGCAGGAGCTGCCTTTTTTAACCGTTTTCCCACCGTAAATCCGTCTAAGCCGGGTAACATGATATCCAAAATAACGACTTCATGCTGATTGACTTCTCTTTCGGCATCTTCGCCGGAAAGCAGCCACTGAACCGAAAATCCTCGCCGTTCCAATTCTTCTTTTAGCAGGCTGCCTATTTTTTCATTATCTTCAATATATAATACGTTTCTTTTCAAGTAACATCCCTCTCTCTACATATTATCCCACTCATTCCTCTGCTCGTTGATCTCAAAAAGCGAAATCAAATCTTCCGGCAATGCTGTATAGTTCACTTCCTCGTTCCATACTTTTTCATATATTATCATAATTTGTGAATTGACATGGCTTAGGTTGATAACGTTCACCGTTGGAACACCTAATCACAAAGGTCCTCCACAATGTACCCAATTTTGTGTCAAATTCCTACAACGGGGTCACATTTCTGCATTTTTTATTACACAAATCAAAAAAAGCCCTAAGAATCAGGCTTTAGTATTGGTCTTGATGTGGTCACATTTCTCCGGTTTTGATTTATATTCGGGTTCTTTGTCATAACTGTGCTGTGGCCGGCAGGTTGCTCCAACCGGTTCGATTCGACAGCTCGGTACCAACGCTCGAATTGTTTGAATGCCCCTCTATATATAATCTCAATGTGCTCGTTAAGCATATGATGGCTACCAACCTGAAGTCTCTGCTGAAACAAGCTCCGTTCGAGAGGTATTTAAGCTGGGGGCTCGAAGACCCTCAAGGGGATAAGGAGCAACTCCTTTTATATCGTGATATGTCTTCGTTCAATGCCAACCACTGTACCGCCAACCCGAACCTGGTTGATTTCACCGCTCTCGCTCAGGCGCAATCCTACCTTGATTTCAGAAGGACAATCCATCGAATACCCTTGCCTGAACATGACGTTCTCCACTTCCCGCAAAGATCGTTGGCCATGTTGGTACAAATAGCTGAGCAGGGCACCGTTGGAGGTTCCTGTCGCACTCTCCTCGGGAATATCGTACAGCGGCGCAAAATTCCGGCATTCCGCAGCAGCATCGTCTGGAGTATCCAGCGTGAACAGATGATATCCAACCACATCATATTTTTCGCTTATGGCGGTTATAGCGTCAAAATTTGGCTGAACCTCATTCAAGAGCTTCCTGCTGCGGATGGGGATCAAAATGTCCCTCAGCCCCGTCGAAACAATCTGGATGGGCAACCCGGTTTCCAGATCCTCGGCATCCATCCCCAAAGATGGGGCGATTTCCTCACAGGATATCCTTTCAAGAAATTGTGGTAAAGCCTGTGACAAATAAACAAGACCCTCGGAGCTAATATCGACATCCAAAATCCCTGCCTTGGTTTCTATCGTATAGGAAGTCCCTTCCTTTGCCAAACCCAGCGAATGCATTAGTCCAAATGCAGCAATCGTGGCGTGTCCGCACAGATCAACTTCGCTGGCGGGGGTGAAATAGCGGATTTTGTAATCCGCAAGCAAGGATTTTTCCATAAAGGCCGTTTCCGAAAAGCCCAAATCCTTCGCTATGAGCTGCATCTCGGCAGCATTCAGCGAAAGGCCAGCCTCCAAGACAACGCCTGCTGGATTACCGCCACGGTCCCCTTTCGCAAACGCATTTAACGTATACACTTCCACATTCATGTTCCTCTCGTCCTCTCCTTATCTTAAAAAACGAGGTGCGCAACCGTACGTCCTACTCGATGCCATGAAACGGATGTCGGGGCTCCCGCGCAACTTGGAATCGTTCCGTTTCCGTAACATACGAATGATAATGATTATTCAAGTCAATCTCCCCCGCTCCGTACGGCATTGCATTATGTTCGCTCCAGACGGGCTCTCCCTGCCCATCAGTCTCCATATACACCGTACCGTAACAATTGCAAGCCACATGGTCTGGACGACAAAAAGATCCGCCTTCCAGGAAAGCCCGGCCAATGCAGGGCGCTAAATAAGATGACTATATTTAGAAATACGCTGCCCGTTAGCGTAATGCTCCTTCGAAAGACTGAGATCCAGCTACTACAAATAAAGCAATCTTCTTGGCGACTTCCTCTTTATTCATGGTGACGCTACCTGTGGCCAATTGCAAGGCACCTTCATGAATGATTTGTGCAAAAATAGGCACAAACATGTTCTTTTCGTTATCGGTATACATTTGTTCCAAACTTTTCGACAAAAAAAGCCTTCAATTCATTTAGTATTTTTTCTCGCATTTGAGGTAAGACCAAGCCACCATAGCTGCTGCGACATTCAATGTTCGGTTGTTGATAGAAATCAGATACCGCTAAAATGAGTTGATGTATGCGATTCAGATCGAATTTCACAACACCAGAAGTATGCTTTTCGATAGAGGCTGAGGCGAAATCCCCCATAATATAATCGATTAAATCGTATTTATCATTAAAGTGTGCATAGAATGTAGCCCGATTAACCTGCGCTCCCCTTGTTATATCCGCGATTGTAATTTTTTCAAAATCCTTTTTGGAAGCCAAATTGAAAAAAGCATTAATCAATGATTGTTTGGTTTGTGTCATTCGTATATTCCTTGCTTTTGTGGCCATTTCCTTCACCTCTAACCCAACAATTTATGATTCTTGTGGCTATAGCAACATTCGCACAGGGTTGTTGATTGTTGCATTAAACCTTTGGTTGTATAGTTTTCATTAAAGCAACATGTGTTTCTTTTAATATATCATATATAAGGAGCTGACGAAAAATGAAAACTATTGTCATCGTTGGTGCAGGTCTTGGATTAGGTTTGTCTCTAGCCAAAAAATTCGGAAAGAATGGATTTAGGGTAGCAGTGATTGCACGTAACCCTGAGAAATTAGCAATTATTGAACGTGAACTTAGAGGATTAAATATTGAAACGCAATCTTTTGTAGCGGATGTCACGGACTTAGCTGCTTTAAAACAAGCCATTCAAGCAGCTAAAAAGGAGTTTGGTTCGATTGATGTACTGGAATTTAGCCCCTATGCCAGGGAAGATAAATTCACACACGTGCTGGAAACTACGCCTCAAAGTGTATTAGATATTATGAAAAGCTATTTGCTGGCTGGCGTTCTTTCCGTTAATGAGGTTCTACCGGATATGATAAGTAACGGTTCTGGTGCAATTTTACTTACGACAGGCGTATCTACTATGTTCCCTTTACCTTATGCCGGGAATGCCGGAGTCGTTGGGGCTGGTATTCGTAATTATGCCGCAAACCTGCACAATGAGTTGAAAGAAAAAGGGGTGTTTGTCGGACATCTTTCAATCGGAGCCATGATACAACCCGGAACAGCAGGGGACCCAGATGATATTGCTGAAGCTTGGTATAATTTATATGAGAAAAAGGACCATTTTGAAGAAATATTCCCTCCAGGGCTTGATCCAACTACAATTCTTGGTGAAAATTAATACGAAAGAGATAAGACAACGATTGAAACGATCGTTGTCTTATCTTTTTTAATGCCTAGAGCAATCTCTAATCGACAATCGGAACATGTTCTTGTCCCTCGACAGGACTGTCTACAACTTTTCATTGTATATTGACATATTGGATCAAACAGTGAAAGCATCAAGAGATGCGTTGTTTAATTATAATGTCTAATACCATATTGTTTACGCTTTGCCCGCTACCTCCTCGATTTGGTTCAGCCACGCCGTACGCGTCGCCTCGTCGGAGCTCGGTACGGACTCGAAAAATACATGGTGCAGCACCTCCATACCGCAATATTCAAATATTCCTTTGTCGGATGTCAAAATTAAAGCTTTGTCCATACCGCTAGCTGCATATTGGGCATGTGATTTCCCTTGCGTGTTAATAATTACAGCTTTTTTACCCTTCAGCATTCCCATCTGCTCGCCACTCACGTAACGATAGGCAAACCCGTAAGTAAAAACCCGCTCTATATAGCCTTTGACGATTGCTGGCAGTCCGGTCCACCAAATCGGATAGATGAAGGTAATCACGTCAGCCCATTTCAGATACTCTTGCTCCTGCTCAATGTCTTCACCTACGCCGCCTAGTATCTCACTGCTGCTAATGACAGGCTGGAACTCCATCGCGTACAAATCGCGGACGATGATCTCGTGTCCTTTTTGACGGAGGCTTCGAACGGTAGTTTCCAAAATAGCATGGTTAAAGCTTTCTTTTCTCGGATGGGCATACACGATCAAATGGTTCATAGGGATATCTCCTCTCATTTTGCGTTTCAAATTAAATAAATTATTGATTGATCAATTACAAACACATACAAACTGGCACATGCCTCGATCAGAACATCTGTACTACCGTCTGCTCCAAGGCATAGCTGACAAGCTTTTTCTCCCCTCAAGTCTTGTCTGATGCCTTAAAGAATTAGAAAATTAAGTCAGTGAGCAGGTTTAGAGACGATCTACACGTTACGCACCTCAAGATAAATCGCTTAGCAATTTGAGAATGATATGATTAGTAATTGATCAATCACTAACATGTTGATCATTATATGTCTCCTGTCTCTGAAATGCAACTCATATTTTGTGATTTTTAAAAAATTTCATTTTCAATAGTTTGCTGCTATCTTTTGTACATTAATAGTCTTGTCGTGATTTCACATTCGACATTCAACCTGAATCATCTGAAGTAATGGGCTTTTCCCCATATTCTTACAGAATCGATGATAGTGGACAATTTTTTCCTTGTTCAGTTAAGGAATATTCTACTTTTGGCGGCACAGTGTCATTCACCATGAGGAATAAAAACAGCATCATGTCAGTACTAATTTTAACGCGGTCTGTATTTGACGTTATAGGTATGGCTATTTGGAAATGTATGTTTGAGTCAATTAAGCGTTATGTTCTTGTCGTCTTAAAGATATTAGCTTCCTGCTCTACCGTAGGCAGCTTGTCACAACAGGTGGCTCTGCGGAGGAAAGATCTGTCTCTCACCACATTAACTATTTCTTACAACACAAGGTTGGAACAGGGATGCTCTTCGATTTTCTCATTCAAGCGAATTCACATAAAGTGTGAGACGGTTCAGGCTAAAATATCCAAAAACCTTATGTTATCCTCTTTAGCATAAGGTTTTTGATAAATCCCAGAATATAAATTATTGATATGCAACTTCATACTATCTTTTATCAATCTATCTTTCTACTAAACTAATAATATTAGGTATGATAAAAACAATCTGTCTCGATAATGTATACATAACTACTGTGGCAGCAGACGGCGTTTATTTTGTCGCTTTTGCTTTGGCCATGAAGGCCTCGATTTCGTCGACTGTCTTTAAGATATCTTTTGAGAGTACCTCGCAACCATCTTCCGTGACAAGGACGTCGTCTTCGATGCGGATGCCGATGCCTTCTTCAGAGATGTACAGGCCTGGCTCCACGGTCAGCACCATACCCGGTTGTAACTCCAGCCCGCGGTAGTCGCCGACGTCGTGAGTGTCAAGGCCAAGACTATGGCTAACTCCATGGTAGTAGATGTTAATCAGCTCTTCATCGTTATCGATCAAACCGAGTTCCTTGCCTCCTTCGGCCAACACTTGCTTGGTGATCTCGTTCAGCTTTGCGAAGGGTACGCCTGGTTTGATCGCATTGATGACTTCCTGCTCAGCCTTCAGTACGAGGTTGTAGATCGCTTTCTGACGCTCGCTAAACGTGCCATTGACCGGAAACGTGCGGGTGATGTCAGCGTTATATTGGTCGAACTCCGCACCTATGTCGACCAGCACTAGCTCTCCGTCTTGGATATCGCTGTCGTTTTCTTCGTAGTGAAGCACTGTCGCACGGGCACCGCCCGCCACGATCGGGTCAAAGGCATAATGTTTCGCACCCGACGTGCGCAAGTTGAATGTGAAGTGTGCTTCCAGCTCCGCCTCGTTGACACCTGGACGCATATGAGACACCATGCGCTCGATGCCTTCCTTCGTGATTTCGATGGCACGCTTCATCTTCACTATTTCATCTTGAGTCTTGAACAGGCGCAGGTGGGCGATCTGTCGGTACAGGTTCTGAACCACGAGCATCGGATACTGCTCCTGTGTTTTGCGTGCAAACATCTCCGCCCGGCCTGGCAGCTCATGGAACCCACGTCGTTCAAGGTCGAAGTACACGTTTTTGTAGTCATGGTTCGTCACAGTAGCGTGGAAGAATTGTTCGAAGGTGTCGCGATCTTGCACCTTTCCGATGCCGGTAATCGCTTTGGCTTCATCAGCAGTCATCATCTTGCCGGTCCATTTTTCCAGAACGGGATCAACTTTTTCAATAAACAGCGTCTCTTCGACTTGAATGCCGCGCTTGGTGATCACCAGGATGGAACCCGGTTTCGTCAATCCAGTGAGGTAATAATAATGGCGGTTCGGCTTAAATGGAAAATTCGCATCCGCTGATTTATGGGGAGCTTCCCCAGCAAACAAAACGGCAATGGAATCATCAGCCAAAGCTTGGACCAACTTTTGACGGTTGTTTATAAAAAAGTTTTGTTTCATGTCTTACACTCTCCCTTTTGCAATTCGCTATTCTAACTATTATCATATATTAACATATTCTGGCTGTTACTGTTCAGTATCAAAAGTATAATACTAATGTTCCAAGAATGAGCCGCAGGAAATCCCTTCCAAACGTCTTCATAGGTGTGGATCCTTCGCTCTCCCCTCAATCCGAGAAAATATGCTTACTATCATAGTTTCCGATACAATAACGCAAAAACGTCCTGGCACCGAAGCTCCTTCGGTACAGGGACGTTCTTATTAGTTAGTCGCCATAGGGCCGGCTACTTACCCAGATTTGCGCTCCACGCCTCAATGAGTGCCTTAACGCTCCGATTGAGCGTTGTCTTTGGCTTCATCGGAAACTTCTTCCTGCTTCTTCTCTTTATTCATCTGCTTCAATAAATTCTCCAGATGCTTGATCCCCTGCTTCCAGTCCGTCTTATTCTTGCTGACCGCATCGGTTGCATGCTCAAGTTCCTTATCCAACTGCTTCCAGGTCTTCTCGTCTAGCTGTCCGGCTGTTCCAAACCATTCCAGCAGCTTTCCAATGGCAGGAGCGTTAATGGGGGCGGGGAGAACCGTGAAATTGTCGTAGCTCGTTTCATTCATGAACGTCCGCATGCCGGCCTTGCCGTGTGTAAATGGATTGCCGCTGCGGTCTGTGTAGTCGATAACCGGCTTGCTCATATCATCGACAAACACTTGGATACGGGCGCCTTGCGCAACGACTTTTACATGCTCCCATTCACCTGTCTTCACCTCGAGCGGCGCTCCTGTCAGATAGGTCCAGTTGTAATTCAGCTTGCCGAGATGAACGCCCTGTTTGTTCAGGTACGCGACATATCCTTGCACGAAATCCGCATTATTCTGATTCAACTCCTTGCCGTGAGCCGGGTTGCTCGCCCGGAACAGTATGCCCCCGTCACCTGTTTTGCTGATCAGCTTGATATCAGACTCCACGCTGTAATCTGACCAATTGGCATCTCCGATCAACGTTTTCCCGAAGCTGCCGATCGCTGCCTGATATTCGCCAGTATGAGCAACCTTAGGTGCGACCGGATTCTGATGAATGCGTATTCCTTGGAAGTCGAATTCCCCTTTCACGGTTTCGACCTTCAAGGTATGTGCGCCCGCCGGGAGATAGATGCCTTGCTTCGTTGTTGTCGCCCAGTTCTCCCAGGTGACAGAATTCGGAATGTCGACTTCACCGGTTAGATCGGTTGCATCGTCGAGCCATAGCCGGACCTTCGCACCGTCCATCGATGTAGCGGTCACGAAATCGACGTTGTACACGCCGGCCTTGGCAATATCTACGTTGTAGGCCAGCCATTCGCCGGTAGCGTTCCACCCTACATTGTAGCTGCCGCCCGCATTCCGGCGGATGTCGACCGCATCATTCCGGTATTCCGTACCGATGTTAGCGGGAGTAAGATCATGGTAGCCTACACCTTCGCCACCTGCCTTATAATCAACAGCCTGAATAAATCCGGGCAGCACGTGCGGCTTATCGAACTGGGTGAGCGACAGTCTCGTCATGTCAAACTCGCCTTTGACAATTTCGACCTTCAGTTCATGATCACCGGCCGGCAGTCTAATACCGGATTTCGTCACCGACTTCCACTTATTCCAGTCGCCGGAAGCAGGAACGCCCAGTATGCCTGTCAAATCCGTCGTGTCATCCAACCATAGCCGGACTTGTGCATCCGTGAACGTCGTAGCTGCCCACAGGTCGAGATCATACAGCCCCTCATTCGCAACGTTGATGTTGTACTTCAGCCATTCGCCCGTTTGATTCCACCCTACGATCTGATCGCCGGATGCAGCGGATCGAATGTCGACGCTATCGGTGCGGTATTTGCCCCCAATGTTCGCAGGCGTCAAATCATGGTAGCCAACGCCTTCTCCGCCGGGCTTGTAATGCTCGGCTTCGATGACGCCGGGTACGGGTATCGGCTGATCCGACCTCGTCATCGCTATGCTTGCAAAATCAAATTCTCCGCGGACCGTCTCTGCTTTCAACGTATGTTTGCCTGCCGGTAGGGTAACACCGGATTTGCGCACCACATTCCAAATGTTCCAGTCACCGGTTTTCGGAATGTCCATGATCCCGGTAAGATCCGTCGTGTCGTCCAGCCAGAGCCGGATCTGACCTCCATCCAGCGTAGTGGCTACTTTGAACTCTGCATTATAGGTTCCGGCTTCCGCTACGTCAATGTTAAATTTCAGCCATTCGCCCGTCTGGTTCCAGCCGACGTTGTAGCCGCCGCTGACCTTATTGGAGCGAATGTCGACCGAATCTCCCCGGTACTCGCCGCCGATGTTTTGAAGTGTATTATCATGATAACCGACACCCTCGCCGCCGGAAATATAGTGGACCGTACCAATCTCACCCGGGATCGGATGATAAGCGTCGTAAGCCTGCTCCTCCTCCTCGTCAATGTCGGTCTTCACGCTCCAGAAACCTTCATACCGCTTCCAGCCGTCATCCTTGCCATCATCGAAGTTATCATAGAGAACCGGAACATCCGCGTGCCTTTGGAACGACAGCTTGTCAAGCGAGGTCGTGCCCGATGCGGCAGTGACCTTCAAAATATGCTCACCTGCCGGCAAATCTACCCCATTCAGCTGTGCGGTTTGCCATCCTGCATCAGCAGCGTCAGTGTCACCTGTCAACTCAAACCCGCCCAGCGGCTGTCCATCATCCAGAGTGAGCTGTACTTTGCTGCCCGGGGCTGCATTCGCATAAGAAAGATCGATATCATATTTGCCTGTTTCCGCAATGTTCAGCCGGTATTGCAGCCATTCGCCCTTCTCGAAATCGATGATATGTGAGGTACTGTCATCAGCTTTGGCCGTATCCATGCTATCTCCGCGATAATCGCCGATTGTACCCGGCGTCTGGTCGTGATACCCGACCCCCTCGCCGCCTGACAGGTAATGAACGGCCTCGACTTGACCCGGAACCGGTTTCGCGGCGTCAAAGTCGCTGCTGCCGTTCACGTCGTTGTTGAAAGCAACATAACCGAAATTAGCCTTCGCGTTCTCCGTGACATAACCGATGCTGCCGCCGCCAAGCTTCACGCTGCGGGTCTGCTTCAGCATGCCGTCGACGTAGACCTTGAACGTATCTCCTGCTTTCTCAACCCGGATATTGTGCAGCTTTGTATAATCGTATCCTTCCGGCAGCGTACTCGTCACCGATCCCAGATCGACGCCGTTCACCCGGAACTGCGTCTGCAACGAATTGCTCGCCGGATCTAACAGCGCAGCGCCGAAATCGTCATCGCCTTTGTAGGAGAATACGACCCCGAGCCGCTGGCCGCGGGTATTGTTGGACTCAGCCAACTGCAGGTTATATTCTGCCGTATAGTTGCTCTCGGCCTCAGCAGTGGTCAACAGTCTGTTTGTACCGGCGGCTTGCTGCCGAAGAAGTCCGGAATCAATGCTCCAATTGGCACCGTCCGCATGCGTCCACGCCGGGCTGAGTTCCGCGCCGTTGAACCGGTCCTCGAAATCCGGCATTTCCGGATCCGGCTGATCGGTTGCCGTCGGTCCGAGCACGGACATTTTATCCCCGTTGAACACGATCCGGTCCATCCCTAAATGGCGAAGAGGTCCAACAATGCCCTTTCCTTCGAGATTGTGGTAGATAATATAACGGGCATCCAGGTTCGGGCCAACGACGACCGTATTATGGCCGAGACCGACTGTCGGACCTTCCGTACTGATCAGGATCGGGTTATCCGTATCACGCACGAATCCCGTGAGCGGGTTTGAGCTGACCGCATAGTCGACCCGATAGCCTTTGCTGAATACATGGTTGCCGGTATACGTCATATAGTATTTGCCGTCGCGCTTGAACAACGTAGAACCTTCCGTCCAACCGTTCATGCTTGCACCTGTATTGACGCTGTTGCCGATCGTCGTGGGCGTAGGCATCGTAGCCGCGAGAATTCCCGCTGCGCCTGCATGATAGAAATACCACTTGCCATCATCGTCAATAAAGACGTTGCCATCGATCGAATGGCCCAAATTGCCCGTCTGCACTGTGAACGGACCGGTTGGGCTCTCGCTGCGCAGCACGTAATGACCATTGCCGGCAGGAGAGGTATACATGTAGAAGTATCCGTTCCAATAAACGACTTCAGGAGCGTAGGCTCCCTTCGTAACCGGATCGGTTGCGGCCAATCCTCCATAGCTCCAGTGGACAAGGTCTGGCGAGCTCCACACTTTGACTCCGATATCGGTATCTCTCGTGCTCACATATAAATAATATGTACCATTAAACTTCAGCACGTAAGGGTCGCCAAGTCCATATTGTCCCCATTCGTCCGGCAGCGATGCAGGATTCTTATAGGCGAATGCCGCCTGAGGAGCAATCAAGAGCAGCATACACAGCACGATTGTTATACTTCGTTTTAACATCAAACTTATCACCTCATCGATTGTATTAAAACGCTTTCATAGATGAATGATCGTATGGATCTTCACCGGTCACCGTTATCGCATCACCTCATTTCATCCAATTAATCTAATATATCGAGAGTATATCGGCATCTTCCAGGCAAAGTCAATGTTTTATTACGATTATTTTGAAATATTACAGGGAATATTTGCGTTTATCATCCCTTGTTTCAATATTATTGTAATAAATGAGATAGCTATGGGGTAGTTTATCGGTAGGTGATCACACCCATAGCAAATATAATAAGGAGCTGTGCACGCACCCTTCGTAAGGGTGTTTGCTCACCCTATCTTCAACCAGATTCTTGATGTCAGACATCAGTAGATCTTAATTCTCGTACTTATCAGCAATTAGTTTCCTAACGAAGAACCTTCCGGCATTTACGAGGAAGAATCTCTTCACTTTAAGGTCTGACTTTAAATGTTTGTATGATAAACAAGTTGACTAACTGCTAGCTGGCTACTGTTGGGATGACCTTGCCATTCAGATATTATGTCTGGCCTACATGTTCTGATCGTCGTATCGAGGGAGCGTTTTAAGGAAAATCGGCAAACGAAAAAAGCCGCATCTACGCGACTTTTAAGCATCTATGTTCTTGTCACCCGACAAGGAGGATGAAGCCATGACCCGCAAGATCCTTTACGATTTGAAGACCAATTTTTCTTTGGAATATCAAAACAGCAAAAATCAATAGAACACAAGAGAAAATGCCGACCAACAATGAAGCCTCAGATTAAACATCCTCACTTTGAGTTTACTTTAATTAAAATTCTTTTTAATAAATTCAATGAGTTTAGACTTTAATGCGTCACCATGCTCTCCCCTATGATACATATCTGTTCCATGATAACCACTCTCATCCACAATCAGCTCTTTATCCGTTGCTCCGGATGCTTGATATAATTTGCGCACTTCTTTTTCAATCGAGCCTCCATAATCACCAGGTGAAAAAACAAACAAGGATGGCGCTTTAATCTTTTTGACGCTTGGAATTGCATCATGGGGCCCACATTGTGCAGGAGAAGAAAGAATAATTAGCCCCTCAATAGGCAGCTCTTGACGAACGCCTGCAATGATTGCTGTACTACCACCACATGATGCTCCTGCCAAAAATACGTTCTTTGCACCCAATCGTTTGAGTTCGCTTAAGGCTGCATCTGCATCACGATCTATATGTTGATTATCCTCTGGAATATCCTGTGAGGCACCGTGATTGCGATATTCAGGAATAACGACTAAATATCCGTCATCCGCCAATTCCGTTCCCATGTCAATAAAAGAGCAAATGTTATAGCCTTGCTCGTGTGCAAGCAGGACTCCTTTATTTCCGCTTCCAAGCACAAGCGCCGACAAATGCACCCCGTCTTTGGTTGTCAATGTAGTTGCTTTATCGCGCAGCTTCTCTGGTACGCAACTGTTCACAAGATGCCCGTTGGAAGAGCGTACCGTACGATCCGACCAGGCAGGATCATACTCAACCGGTGGGTTTGATGGGATGTTCGTTTTTTCGGCAGGAGGCGCTTCGTTCCCGGTCTCGGTTGTGGTGGATGTATTTTGAGGCAGATTCGTTGAAGAATGATCTACATTTGGAGATACAGGCATTTTTGTGGAGCATCCTGTAATGGTTATTAACAAAATGAGGAAGACTAGTGCCATTTTTATTTCTTTAAAAGATACGATCATAGATTTTCTATACCTCCGACTTTCACTGAATTTACAAGAGAGTGTTCTATTATCACTTTGAATTAGCGTCTGGTTGTACTTTGGTTGATTTTTTCTTGGAATCCTCTATCTTTGTCATTTGTATAGGGAGGTCAGACACCGTTTCCTCATTTTTTGTACCTCCGTGTACTTCGATTTTTCTTATCTAAAACAATTCGAAAATCAATTTTTAGTTTCATAAATTTACTATAGACCAGAGATATCATCAATTATTGAACGAAATGTCAACAAATTGTCTCCGAGTTTCAATCATTTAGATATTTATCTAATCGGTAGTGGGAACTTGTTCTTGTCCTTTACAGCAATCGGGACAATAACTTGTATCGATAAAATAAAAAAGCCGCTAAAATAGCGACTTTCAATGGGACTATGTTCTTGTACCTCAACACTCACGCACCAACGTACTGCCCAATTCATATCTGTGGACCATGGAATAATCCATTCGCGTACCAGCCATGTACCCACCCTAGGAAATTTTACTCTTGTTTCTTATCCAACAATAGTTTTCCGGCTTCCTCTTTCGTCAGGCTGGACAAATCCTTCTCCATGCCAGGCAGATTGCCGGCCTTGCGAAGTGCCTCAAGCTGCGTCTTCGTGGCCGGCTGCATGCGGATCAACCGTTCAAGGTTACCGCCGGCAACCTGCTGTGCTATACGGCGGTCGCCCAACGCATCGATCAGCCGGTACATCCCTTCGATGGCCTTCTCCTCGCCTCCAGGCAAACCATAGCCCGAATCCGTGCTCAATAGAAAACGATCGGGAAATTGCTTAATGACGGATACGAAGTCGTCCAGCCGGTTGGCGCTCTCCGGATTGGAAGCTGTAAAACCGGCAAAAAAGTCCGCGTACAGATTGGGATGCTTCTTAAGCAAGTATTCGACATTGTCGGGCGAATTGTAAGCGTTGATATGGGCGAATATGAAAGTCGTATCAGGATTGTCCTCGAGCGCTTCCTCCAGTTTGCGGACCGGCTCCCCGCTCGGAGGATCGACATGGAGCAATACCGGCGTCTTATATTCCGCGCATAGTTTGTAGATTTTCGGTAAAATTCCGTCCATCGGATCTTTGGTTTTCCAGGCGACATTAGCCAGGACGGGAGAATTCGTGGAGGCTGCGGCAATTTCACCGATGCCGAAGTATCCTTTCTCCAAATTGTCCTTCGCTGCCTGAAGTCCCGATTCGTCCAGGAGATTGATTCCGGAGAAAAACGGGATAAACTGGCCGGGCGCTTCCTGATATGCATTCCAGGATATCTCGTCCGTCCCGATCGCCGAAGGTTCGGAAACATCTCCGAAAAGGACAATTCGGTCAACGCCGTCCTGCTTCCAGGTCTTCATCATCCTTGCATATGTAAACCCGCTGGCATCATGATTATGTGCGTCGATAAGCCGCAAATCGCCGTATTCGACGACCAGCTCGGCCAGGCTTTTCATTTCGGCCTCTGGCGAATTCCCTTTCGAATCATCCGCAGCAGTATCGGATGTGGCAGCGGAGGTCAGCGGCTTTACAGAAGGCTCTTCCATATGCCCCGGGTTTGTATATAATGGCCTATACATCAGCAAGAACGCCATCACCACGATAACGACGCCGGCGAGCAAATAAGTCAGCGGCTTTTTAGTCATGCAAATCTCCTCACTTTATGCGAAACTTTACCAGAAATTATAGCACATCCTACCAAAACACAGAGGGCAAACCTTTGCATATACCTGCCGGTATAACAGTTAATCACTTCTTGTCGTCCTACATGGCACAGGTGTCGGTACCGTGCCATTACTTTTGATAAGGTTTCCGCGCTGTTTGTAAACGGCAAAGCTTAAGGGCCATCCTATACAGGAAGACCCTTTCTTTTATCCCGCTTCTATCCAAGGCAGCTTCAAAATCAAGATTTTAATGTCCAGCTTGTAAATTATCTCGGTCTACAGCTTCCGGAGGTTGCTCCATCCAGCCATGGTCAATCATAATATTGGCACCATCTTCTACATATAATGTTACATCCAATTGGCATTTTGCAAATAAGGCAGCAACATCTTTTCTTCCACTAAGTGATGCACCATTGGCGTATTCCCTTATCTTCATGGAGAACATATCGATTTTATGATAGACCATTAGTTTATCTGAGAAAGGAGGCTCAGTTGATGATCTGACCAAATGATCAATAGTCGAAGGGGATGGCAAATCGTCTTTCGACAATTTATCCGACATCAGATCAATATGTTTTTGATTAAGATTCTTTCCACGTTCTAAATATTGTCTGACTTCTTCGCTTCTCGCCACCTGGATAAAGCCAGTAATAATAGCTTTGCTCGTGATGTCGTTATTCAGGTTTCCGTAAAGATGGGCAATTTCCAATCCATGCAACGGTCTCACATTTCCAAAAAAAACATTTAAAAAACTCTGTTTTGTAACGAAATCGACTCCTTCGGGGGAAGGGATGACGGGTGGATTTATTAATGTATTTCTGGAGAGCAAGGCATCATTGACAAGAACCATCAATTTGCTCGTATCATGAAGGGACTTGATAAAAAAATCCCGGACATCTTTTCTTGTTACTAAAGGAATGGCCACGCTATAAATGCTCATACCGGCTTTGCCCAGATACTGTAGGTAATGAAGATAAAAATCATCTTCAAACAGTCTGGGTGCTTCCAAATTTACGTCGTCCTTTGTAAACCCGACCGGTATTGGAAAGTCCGCTTGTTTAAAAATGGCTTCAATGTCCTGTATATAATCTTCACATAATCCCTGGGCATATAGTAAAATTTCTTTAATTTCTTTATCGTTCACATGCTGAAGAAAATAACTAAGCACGCATTTTCCCATCGTATTTCCAATATACGTTGCCCAAAGTTTTCCCATCTCCGCTGCCGTTAATTGTGATTGATCCGTTTTCACAAAACTCATTCCTTTATGATCAATTGGGAACCATGTCTAGGATATCCATTGGACAGCTTCGAAATACGCTAAAAATGCACCTTTATTTAGCACATCTCCCTTTTTCCACTGATACGAGAAGAGACAGGCTGAGCGGATTTCATCGCTGATGACCTGACCGTTTGCGGCAATGCCGTTAGCAATGAATTTTCATTTTAACGGCTCAAGCTCCCTGCCAACCGCACACGTTGACGATAGGGACCGACCGGTATAAAAATCAGCCCCGTTTCATCCCGAGCAGCCGTCCGGTAAAGCGCGTCGCTGGAATTGGCGTCAAACCCGAGAAGCGGACGTCCTCCCATCCCGAGGGCGGATGCTGCCAGCAATAACCTGTGCACGAGCATCCCTGCTTCCATTTGCTGTATGCGGTATCCCCTCTTGCCGAGCTGCGATTGAAAGAACCCCCTCTTCCCTGCTACATGAAAGCCGAGCGGCACTTGAAACAAATTGATATTGGAAAGCGACATTCCCTCCTGCATCCGTTGACGGTGATCTCCAAAACAAACCGGCTGCAGCGCATGCGCGGCGCCATCGTACCGATAAGCACCATCCGGAACGTCATCGACCCCGTAGAAGCAGCCATAAAGGCATACACGGGGTTCCGGCCGTTCCTGCGGGCCATCCAGGTCATTACGATACGAGAAGGAAAGCGTCGTTTCCCGAAGTAGAGCTGCAAGCCGGGAGAGAGCGATCGGCTTCAAGATGAATTCCGTCTCGGGCGAAAACCGGTTGCGGCAAACCGTCGCCAAATCATAAGGCAAGCTCTCTACAGGCGGCAGAGGTAGTAAGAGCGCTTGATCCGGGATTGCTTGTTCATCCTTTACGATTTCTCGGAATAATTGCGTCGAATCCAGTCGGGACGCTTCGCTCATCCGGAGCAGCAACGGATAATCTGCGATCCTCCGTGACCTGACATAGTGATCATGCCTGACAGGCGACAACTCCCGGCACAGCTCGGAGGCGGAAACCGTGTGCTCATCCTCGTTCCCGCGTTCCATCCACCGGATCACCGGATCAGTCGATAACGGGATAACCGCATACACGCTCTCCTCTTGTTCCGATAGTCCGAGCAAATGATTGACGGCTTGATCGAGAAATTGAAAATGCACGCTGGACGAATATCCGAATCGTTTCGCGATTTCGAGCAGCTGTCCGATCAATATGCCAGCATCTAGTCCCTGCAACCGGTAGGCAAAATTGTTGTATTTGTAAAAATTTTTCCAGTAAACCGTAGATACGAACGCCGCTCCGAAGCAACCGTTCACGTCGCGGCGATTCCCGAGCGACCTCGCTACATAAGCATCGAAGTTTCCTTCGCGCAACAACACCAACCGATGATGCGCCGCATCGTAATGATATACGCCGGCAGGCAATTCATCAAGCTTCAAATAGAGATACAATTCGCTCGGATATAGCCCGCCTCCGGAAGGGACGAAGCGCCGACACATCTGCAGGACGCCTGCCGATTCTTCCACTGGTCCGCGTTCCAGGACGGATTGGGTCAATTGCGTAAGCCCGAATACATAATAAAGGAAATGTCCGATATCGCGAAGGTTAGGCACACCGATCGTATCCCTGCCCTCGAGCGTTGCAGGCACTTCCCTGGAAAGCGAAAACATTGGCAACCCGCGATAAAGCTTGTAAGGAAGCGGTGCGTCATCCCAATCCGTCTCCCAATCCAAGGGCTTGACCTTATCCGGATCATATTGCAAACGGTGAAGAAAAACGTCCAAATTCATAAGACTCATCGCTTTCCTCCTTGTCTTCAACCGTGCCGCCCCATAACCGTCAATTAAGGAAACGGGTGCGGATACGGATTAAGCTGCTCGGGCGACAAGGGCTCCAGCGAATAAGACAGCTCCGCAGGGACCTTGAGCACCCTATCCAGTCCAGTTATACGGATGAGATGATGCCCGAACGTCATCGGCAGCATGCCGGGAATGAGCACTTTCACGCAATAGAGTCCATTGCGACGCGTCTCCGGCGTCGTCTGGTCGACCACGATCACTTCAAGATTCAATTGGCGGAAAACGTGCAGCATGGCCTTCAGATCATCGGTCAGATCTGCGTTCCAGTCCCTCGGTTCAAACGCTTCGGCGAACGTTTGCATCGGACGATCTTCATTCAGAAGAAAATCGAGCCGTTCCTCCGCTTGTTTCAGCCCGTACAGCATGGAGTGGTCCTCCATCTCAACGACCTGGTACGGATCGAGAAGCATCCGTTCATACTTCTGACGGTTTTCCTCGAATTTCTCGCTGAGCGTGAGCAGCATGCCCGCCACCTCGTGGATCGCGCTCTTTGCCGCTCGAATCGGATCCGGATGGGCGCCCGCCGCGCAGATGAGATTCACCCCCCGCTCTTTCTTGTTTTTCGCAAGCGCCCACACACTCGGTATGCCGTGCTCCATTGTCGATTTATACAAATGCACGTCATAACCCGCCACGGCCTCTAAACGATCCGTCATCCATCTCAACTCCCGGTCCTGGACCGAACGGTGGTCCAGACGCGGCAGAGGCAGCCGTGCATACCAGGTCATGAGAAACGAGTCGCGCTCCACCACTTCCAACATCCCGTAGAAGATCGCTTCCTCCAGACTGCCGCCCAGCGCGCAGCCGTTGGACGTTTCGTATACGAATCCGTGACCGCAGCCCGAACTGTAATAAGCCAGCAGTTCCGGTACGAGAATCGGACGCTGCTGCAGGAACGAATAACCCCATACCCAGTCGATCGGTCGCTCCGGATCAAATGGTTTGAACGGGAAGCCGGAGCGTTCATATTGTTCCTTCGCATGGACGCCTACGCGGAGAGGATCGAGCGTTCGGCCCTGTAAATTGCGGAAACTGTCATGAACGACGGTTCGTTTGCCGCGGGGCGACAGACCGCAATAACGCTCCAGTCCTTCCAGGATGGCCGTCATTTCGCTATCCGCATAGGAGTGGGTCCGACCTGCGCAAGCCTCATCTCCGCCAAACAAGGGCAAATTGATGCTCGCATCGGCAAAAGGAGACACAAGGTCAACCATTTTCCCGTTCAGAAAGCCGGTCCTGGCATCCAGGTATTCTTTGGCCAAAACATCCTTCAGCTCATCCATCGAACGGCTGCGGTACGTTTCTCCGCTGATTTTCAGGCTTGGCTGCAGCGCAATGCGGGCAGTTTCCTCATCGTCTTCCGGCAATCGGCCGCAGATCGGACATAACGGATCGGGAAGGAAGAAGTGCGACGAGCTTTTCATCGTACGCAGATTGATCAAGTAAATCCGGCTTTCCGTCTCCGGCTTTTTGCCTTCCAGCATCTTCACGGCTTCTGCCGCAACAAGGCTCGCCACCTGCAATAATCCCGTGCGAGACGCCCAAGCGTCCCGGGCGATGCCCCCATGCGATGCCAGCATCCGTTGTAGTTCCCACGATTCCCTGCGGTCGCTTCCCGCCAGCAGAAGCCGGGTATCCGCGCATTGCGAGCATCCTTGCCCCCCGGGACGAACCAACGGACCGACAATCCCCTCTCCGAATGCAACGAAGCCGCGCAGCCAGGGCGTTCCCGACTGTCGGAACCGATCCTCCGCCGCAAGATGAACGGAAGGGTCCCAAGCATCGTTCAATACCAGCGCCAAGTCTCCCATTGCCGCCTCTCCGGATTCGATGCTCTCCTGCCGGAACAGCCGATAGCGGTCATCAGCAGACAATTGCTTGATTACCAAATCCGCGAGCTGCCCTTCCCCGATGACCGTTACGATCGCGCTCAAAGCGTCTCCCCCTCTCTCAGCGACACGCCATACACGCCTGCCAGCTCTTCTTTCATAAACGGTTCTGTCGACAAATCGACGACCGTGATCCGCTTACGGTTCGATTGCAGGGTTTGCCGGACGGACTGCAGCATCATGCCGTATTCCAACTCATCGACGCCGGCGATCGCAAGGCTCTGCGGCAAGGCATCTTCCACCTTGACCGAAGAGCGCTCCAGGATTTGGCCTTGGATGTCCGCCGCATCGTTTTGGATCCTCATCAGCGCCTGTCGAAGCGCTTCTCGCAGCGCCATCGTGCGGTTTACCCCGACCCCGCCGTACCAGTACCCGCTCGTACCGACCCAAACAACCGGGAAACCCGATACTTCTTGCCCCAATCCGATTACAGGAGCATCCCGCATCGTACTCAATACGCGCAAGCAGTAGCGTGAGAAACCATCATCAACCTTGCTGAGCTCAATTCGATAAACGGAGGGCACGCTGGATTCAGAGCGGCTCTTCAGCTCCTCGAACAGACATTTCTGGAGTCCGCGGAGAACAGCTTCCGCTACCGTCTCTCCAGCTCCGACCCCCACATATTCATGTGGCTGAAACTCGATTGGACTTGCGGTATCCGGCTGGGCAGGCCCGGCCGCTTTCAGAACCCCGGCCAATCGCGACACGTACGCCTCGATGCCAGCCAAGCCCGCTTCCTTCCTTGCATCATAATGGGTCATTCCCATACAAACGATTTGCGGCAGCAGATCGGAGGGGCCTTCCGAAAGCGGGTCGGCTGCCTGGACGAGACACTGTGAGAGCGGAAGCTGCTTCAAGTCCCCTTCCTCCCAGCAGTGCAGGATGCCGGTCTCCGCCGAAGTCAAGCGATTGAAATAGGAGAGGAGACGGTCGGCTTCCTTCCTCTTTGAACGCTGTTCGATTGGAAGGTCGAACGGATCCGTAGGTTCGGCCGGACGAAGCCCGCTGACCAGCGGATGTGGAAGTAACGAATGCCACTCGCCTTCCAATGTCTCCGGATTCAGCAGGAACAACTTTCCGTTCAATTCGGAAGCCGTCGTCCCCGAAACGGTCTTAAGCCATTCGAATACGACCACATTCGCGAGCATGGCTTCCGATGTAGTAGAGACGGCGGTCGGCCGACCCGCATCGCCAAGGGCGGCTCGGTGTATCCTGCGCCATGCGGATTCGAAGCAGACGTCCGAATCCGGGTGTACCAGCGGCCCGGCTATGCCGACCTGCCGCAAGTAGATGGCAGGCAGCAGCAGCTTCTTCGCGTCCCTGCAGGCAGCATGCAGCGCTCTCAGCTCTCCGGGATCGTCATCCTGAGCGATATAGAGAACGGAATCCGCCAGCTGCACGACCTCCGGCCAATCGGGGAAGCCGTCATTCGGCGGAAAGATCTCCTCGACTTCGACCTCGGGATCCGATAGACGCGCGGTCGCCGTCAGCTCGGAGATCCGCCGGCAATCCGTGGTCGCCCGGTTCATGATCAGCATACGAAACCGGGGCAATCCAGATTCCAACAAAGCCGCAACGAGCGAGACAAATATCGGACCGGAACCTACCGCAATCGGATTAGCTTGGCGATAGGTTTGAAAGCGGTAAGCGCCCGCCCCTGCCAAGCTGTCCAGAAATTCGATCTGTCCGGCATATTTCCGTAGTACCTCTTCCGAAAGGCTATGAGGGCTGTCTTGGCTGGTATCCCGGACAAAGCCGTTACTCAGCAGTACTTCCGCGATTTCATAAACCCGTACCCTGTGGGGTTCCGGCAGCCCGTCCGTCAGATCCGCCATGGAATAATCCCCACTCCACATAGGCAGCAATTTTTCGATCCACAGATCAATCATGTCGCCTTCCATTCGAAACGAACCCGTATTGTTGCGAAAATAGACGCCGCCATTCGAATCGGGGAGAAAGAACGTATCCCCTTTCACTTTCAGACGCATAGAAGGGTTCAATTTTTTATTCCTCCTTAAAGTTTTGCCGGAAGCAAAACCGTTGCGCAGGTCAGGATTTTGCAAAATTCGATTCCGGCCGCCCCCGGGTACAATATATAGTCGAATTAAACCGTTTCGCTTTATCTATTGCTGATTGAAAGTCGCTTCTTGGATTTTGCAAGTCCTCAGTTAAAAACGAAGTTCTTGCCGGTAAAATCGCGTTGTACCAAGCTTTCGGTTTTTCTTCATTTTTAAGTTATGTAGCGCGTTTTGTCCGTCATGCCTAAAACTAAAAAAGGAACAGCCCCTGCAAGGCGAGACATTTGCAGGGGCATACCGTTTTGCGGATCGCAAAGCGATTTTTTCGGTACTCAACGGCAGCGAGCGCAGCTTCCGCAACGTGCGCAGCCGGCGCAGCTGAAGCAGCTGCTACAGCGGAAACAGTTGCTGCATGAACAAAACCCGCCGCAAAAGCCGGCGCAAAAAAAGCAAATTCCAACACATAAACGGGGATCCCCCGCATAGTACTGATTTTGCCCCGACAAAGGTGTCACCCCCGTCGAAGTAAACTGGCCGACATTCAGGTTTTGCAGATCCTTCTGGAATTCGTTCATTTTATACCCTCCGTATCACATTCAATACCCTGCATGGGACATTCGTTATACGAGAACGACCGGCATACAAGCCCATCCCTCCTTCTCGACAAGATAATTTATGAAATGGGATCCGCTAGTGTTCCTATGACATCCGCCTACCAAATAAAAAAGAACCCGGCAGATTAGGTTGGAATGGATGAAAATTCGCTTCGTTGTCATTTGCTGTTGAATCGCATTACGTTTTCGTAACATTGGAACCTGCGCAATGTTGCCCAAGACAAGAGGATGTTTAATGATTTCATTGGTGCCGTAGATGAAAGCCATCAAGTGTTGATCAAAAACGGTTACGCAAAAACAGCATGGTCAAGGAACCTGACCATGCTGCTGCAACTTTGCTTAGATCAAAGACTATGGAGCGCCCTCGCTATCCCTTGATCCCGGAAAGCGTGACGCCCTCTATAATATAACGCTGACCGATGATATATACGATCAGTACCGGAATAAGAGCAATCGCGGCGCCGGCCATCATGAGCGTCCAGTCCGTGGAATACATGCCGCGGTACAGGTTCAGCATCATCGGGACGGTGAATTTTTCGGGAGTATTCAGGAAAATGAGCGGATAAAAGAAGCTGTTCCACATGCCGAGGAACGTGAAGATTCCCAGCGCAGACAAAGCCGGTTTTACCAGCGGCAGCATAATGCGAGCGTAAATCGTCCAGCGGTTGGCACCGTCTACGATGGCGGCCTCCTCCATCTCCTTCGGAATGCCTCTGAAGAATTGGCGCAGCAGGAACACGCCGAAGGCATTAAACAACGCGGCAGGCACAATGATCGACAGATGCGAGTCCAACCAGCCGATGCTTTTCATCATCAAATACAGGGGGATAATCGTCACCTGTCCCGGTACCATCATCGTAGCCAAAAAGAGGACGAAGAGGGATTCCCGGAAAGGGAACCGGATCTTGGCAAATGCGTAAGCCGCCATCGAGCAAGTGAAAAGCTGCGAAGCAACGACGATCACGTTGATATAGAAACTGTTGAAATACGCCTTTCCGAAGGGCAAAGCCGTTAACGAGGTTTTGAAGTTGGACCACACGAACGGATCGGGGATCCATTTCGGCGGCACGATAAAAACTTGGGACAGATCCTTGAGCGAGCTCAGCAGCATCCATATAAATGGCAGCGCCATAATACACGCGCCGAGCACCAATATAAAATGAAGCAGGACGGTGGACAAGCGTAGTCCTCTGGTCTGCATGCGTTCTCCTCCTTATCCGGTCGATTCTAGTCCTCGTAATGGACCCAGCGTTTGGATATTTTCATTTGGAACAGCGTCAGCGCCAAGATCATGATGAACAGAATGACCGCTGTCGCCGTGCTTTTCCCAAACGTAAAGTCCACGAACGCCGAATCGTAAATGTGAAACACGATCGTATAGCTCGCTTTCGCGGGCCCGCCGGAGGTCATGACGAACGATTGGTCGAACACCTGAAACGATCCGATAATCGTCATAATCGTCACGAAAAAGGTCGTCGGAGACAGCAACGGAACGGTTATGTTGACAAACTGCTGCCATTTGCTGGCGCCGTCAATTTGTGCCGCTTCGTAATAACTGGCGGAGATGCCCTGCAGCCCGGCCAGGAACAAGACCATGTTCCCGCCAAGCCCCATCCAGACGCTGAGCATGGCGATCGACGGCATGACAAACCGCGTGTCGGTAAGCCAGCGGGGGCCGTCGATCCCGAACCACTCCTTCAAATAAAGGTTGATCAACCCGAAATCGGCATTAAACAGCCACATAAATACGACGGCGACCGCCACGGACATCGTAATGTTCGGCATAAAATAAATGAGCCTGTAAATCAGCTTGCCTTTTACCCGATTCAGGCCCACCGCGATAAGCATCGCCAGAATAATGCCCGTAGGCACGGTTAGCACCGTATAATACAGCGTGTTGACCACGGCGATCCGAAAGTCCTCATCCTTGAACGTGTTGATGAAGTTATCCAGTCCGACAAACTGCTTCTCCCCCATCCCGTCCCATTTCATCATGCTGAGCACAAAAGCCGAGATCAGGGGAATTAACGAGAACAGCAGCAATCCGACCAATTGGGGGAAAATAAAAACATAGCCCCAAATGCCATCCGACGTTTTGTTCGTCAAAGCGGTCTTCCTTTTGTTGTCCGGCTGCAAGGCCGGTGCAGAAACGGATCTATCGGCCGTCTGATTCTGCATACACATCCACCTTCCTCTTGCGAATTACGCCTTACGAAGCGTTGGCCGTCAGTCACCAGCCAGCATGGAAAGAGGGAAGGAACGCTGCGCTGTGCCCTGCGCTCCCTTCCCTCCAGAATTTCGTTATTTGCCGTTTTTATAATCGTCGATTTTTTTGTTGGCCATTTCCTGAATGTCTTTGAGCGATGCGTCCAATTCGCCGTTCTTGAGCCACAGCGCCTCGAATTTGGAAGTAATATCCGTGCTCAACCCTGGAATGCCGGCCTCGAACGGAGTCAGCGAATAACCCACTTCACGGGCATCAAGGAACAGCTGCGCATGCTCCGGCAGGTTTCCTTCCAGAACGACGTCATCCACGCCTTGAACGGACGGCACCGCATTGCCTCCGCCTTGCAGACGGAACTTCTGTCCATCCGAGCTCAGGAATTCGGAGTAGAAGGTATAGGCCGCGTCTTTATGCTTCGACGCGCTGTTCATGACCAGGAATGCCGTCGGAATCCCGGCCGGTTCAATCTTGTTCCCCGTGTTGGTCGGCCAGGTCACGACATCGTACTCCAGGCTGGAGTTTTTCTTGAACAGTGGCAAATACCAGCGTCCGGCCCCGACGAACCCGACTTGGTTGGACATAAACATGGCGTCGCCGCCCTGCCCCTTCGGCAGCGTACCGGAGAATGTAATATTTTTCTCCTTTACGTTATCGTACAGGAACTGGAATGCTTCCTTCGCCTTCGGATCGTCATAACCGATAAACTTGCCGTTATCGTCGTAAACTTTGCCGCCGTTTGACGTTACCCAGCTGTAGTAGCTGTTCCAGGAGTTGTCCAGCACGTACCCGTACTTTTTCGAGTCGCGGATTTTCTCCACCATGCCTTTGAACGCGTCCCAGGTCCACTCACCCTTCGCCTGAAGGTCGGCCGGCATCTCCGTAATTCCTGCGTCCTTAAGCACTTTCTTGTTATACCACAGCACCATCGGATTGCAGTCGACCGGCACGCCGTAGATTTTGCCGTCACGCTTCGCCGCGCCCCACAGTCCCTCGAAATAGTCGTCCGGTTTGATTTTGCTGTCTGCCGCCGTCATTCGCGGCGTTATTTCCTCGATGCTTTTATTCTCGATCAGTTTTACAACGAAGCCATCGCCTGCATAAAACACATCGGGCGCGGTTCCTCCCGTCAGCTGAGTCAGGATTTTCTGGTCGTATTCCCCCGGAATCGGAATCAGCTCCGCTTCAATGTCCGGATGCTTCGAGTTGAAGTCCTTCGTGAACTCTTGGAAGCGGGTCAGCTCTCCGGGATTTCCCCAGGTCGCCCATTTAATCTTGACCTTCTCCCCACCCCCTTGACCGTCTTCCGACAGCGCTCCTTGGTTGTCGCTGCCGCCAGACCCGCATGCCTGAAGCGCAACCATCGTCACCAATAACACCGCAAGCAAGGACTTTCTGAGCTTTTTCATTTTTTTACTCCCCCATTCCAAAGAGTAGTCGTCTGCTTAGCACCATGGTGTGAAAACGTTTACGTGAATATTATAAAACGGCTACCTTCGCCTTTGAACGACACTAATTTCCGAAATCGTGTCATGTTTTCCTATGTTTTCTATTCTGCGAATTATTCAGCTGAAGGGCGCAGATCTGCGCGGCATTCCCTGGAATTCCGCAGGCGTCAGTCCGACGACTTTTTTGAACTGCTTGCTGAAATGCTTGGTGTCATTGAAGCCGGACATCTCCGCGACCTCATATACTTTCAGCGTTGGATTTTGCAGAAGCTCCTTTGCCCGGTTCACGCGCAGCGTAATCAAGTAGTCGATGAAATTATGTCCTGTGACCCGCTTAAACATTTCACTGAAATAATTGCGGCTGACGCACACCCTGTCTGCAACCAGCTGTAGAGAAATCGACTCTGTAAAATGCTCCGTGATATACTCGACCGCCTGCTGGACGATCCGTTGGTGCAGCGATTTATCCGGAGGCGGACAATCGGCAGGGAGGGGCAGCGACATCACGGCTACCGGGTCTGCGCTGCATTTTTCCTTGTATTGCTCCAAAATACGGTGGTCCTCTTTCTCCTTCTGCAAGCTGTGGCGCATTTCATACAGCACGGTTTTTAACGATTCCGCACTCAGCATCGGCTTTAAAATATAGTCAAAGGCACCCAGCCGGATCCCCTCGCGGACATACTCGAAATCGCTATGGCAGCTAAGCAGGAGCACCTTGACCCAAGGGCAGATCTCCCTCGTCCTGCGCGCAAGCTCAAGTCCATCCATCACCGGCATGGCAATATCGGTAATCAGAATGTCGATATCCTTGCTTTCGACCCATTTCATCGCCCGCTGGCCGTTGGAAGCCTCTCCCACCAGCTCGAATCCGTTGACTTCCCAATCAAAAGTAGACCGAATCCCCATTCTTGCGATGGCTTCATCATCAACCAACAGCACTTTGTACATCATGATCCCCCTTCAATTTTGAAAAAGTAATCGTGACCTCCGTACCCCGCATGAGCTCGCTGGTCACACTGACCCCGTATCCGTTGCCATAATACAGCCGAATCGTTTGGTGAACATGGCGCAGCCCGATGTTGGTCATCCCCCGGTTATGATGCGGCCGCTCATCGGCGAAAATTTGGGCAAGCCGCTCCTCGCTCATCCCTACGCCGTCGTCGGCGATGCTGATGATGATCTCCTCCCCCTCTTGCCGCGCACGAATCTCAATCGTACCCGGTTCATCCTTCGGGGCGATGCCGTGGAAGACCGCATTTTCAACAATCGGCTGGAGAAGCATGCGCGGAATCGGAATTTGCTTCAGCTCTTCCGGACAATCCATAAGCAGCGTGATGGCGTTGTCATATCGGTACCCTTGAATGACCATGTATTTCTGCAGCAGGTCCAGCTCTTCTCCTAATTGGATGAAAACGCCGCTTCGCCCCATGCTGACCTCGAGCAGCTGAACGAGCGAAGTCACGGCTTTGTCTACGTCGTTCGTGCGGTTCAGCTTGGCAAGCCAGCGGATCGAATTGAGCGTGTTGTACAGAAAATGCGGATTAATCTGATACCGAAGGGCCCGGATTTCAGCCTTCTTCTTCTCGGATTCCTCCTTGGCGATCCGCTCGACGAGCAGCTCAATCTGTTCAATCATCTTGTTGAAGCTGCGGCCAAGCTGCCCGATTTCATTGCGTCCGACGCTGCGGCTGCGGATGGTCAAGTCGCCGGCTTCTCCTTTGCGCATCAAGCGGCTCAAGTAGACGAGCGGATTCCCGATTCGGCGTGTAACGTAGTAGCCCATGCCAATCGCCAGCACGATGGAGCACAGGGCAATCAACACCGTCAGATTTCGAATGCTGGATGAGTCTGCAGTCAACTCCTCGAGCGGTACGACGCCTACCACGAGCCAGCCGTTGTTCAGTCGCTCTGGAATCATGAGCGTGTTGCGCCGGCCTTCGCGCAGCTGCATTTTCCGGGCCGGCAGCGGCAGCTTGGACATCTCACCGTACTCGTTCGGATCGGGATGGTAGAAATATTGGTTCCGGTCGTTGACGATGTAGACGTAACCCGTATCGCCGAATTGAACGCGGTTCAGCTCATCGATCAGCACGTTTCCCATCACCTCGACAAACATGACGCCGATGACTTCGCCCGTCTCCCAGCTCCGGATAGCCCGGCCGAGACCAAAAACCGGGAATCCCATCCCGGTCCTTTTCAGGTATGAAGTTTCGGAGAGCCCAAACCATACGGTATTGCCGTTAGCTTTCAATATGGCCTTATACCAGTCGGAATCCCACTGATTCGGAATCGACATGAGGGAGTCTGCGCTAAGCACCGAATTTTTGCCTTTTGTATCAAAAATATAAATATCGAGAATTTCCGGCGAATTGATCATAATCGAAGTCAGCATATCTTTGCCGTCCTTCACCTTAAGCGTTGTTTCGTAGGCGTTATCACCCTGTCTCTGCTCCAAAATGTTGTGGACGATTTTACTGTTGAGTACCATCATCGAGGAGTCGTCCAGTTTCTTGAAAAACATGTTGAGCTTATCGCTCACCTGCACAATCGTTAGCGCGGCCACTTTACTGACCTGCTCTTCAACGATCATGGACGATTTGTGGTAGGATATGAATCCTCCGATCAGGACAGGAAGAGTCATCCCGAAGAAAAAAAAGAGGAATAGCTGCACGACAATCGAGTGTAATGGGGGGAAACGAGTGTGGAACCAGGATCTCATTGTTGCGAATCACCCTCTTTTTTCAAAAGTATCACTTGCGTAATGCTATTTTATATATGAATGATTGCGCTTTCAAAGCAATGTTGTGAAAATTCCGAACAAAGCACGAAATATCGTAAGAAAAACCTCTTACGACGTACTAATAAATCAGGAGAATAAGCGGCTAACAGAAGCAAGATAGGCTTAAACGTTGGAAACCGGAGGGGATTTTTCGTAGGAAGAACAGGTCGTATGAATCATAGTTATCCTGAAAAGTTGACGGGCGATTGCTCAGGCTGCCAGGCAGGCTGGTGGCAAACCCCATGAGGATTTAGCCGCCGAAACAATTGCTTGCAAAATTATTATGTGTTCAACGTAAGGGCCCTACCCGTTGAGACTTGGGAGTGGAAATCTTCAGGAGCGGGAAAAAATACGCCTATTAAAAAAAAGCCGGCCAAGTCAAGCGGCTGGCTACTATTGCTATTGGTTCGACAATGGCTTGCAGTACCATTTCGCCTTGCTTTTCAACAAGTTTGCCATTTATCGTTCCGCGTTGTCTTTGCTGATCATACCGTGTTAACTCATGATGTCCCATCCATCCGTTTATTCGGGATAAGCATGCTCCTCAGCTGCCTGATAATCCAACTTGCGGCAGTCGATCGTGAGGCATCGAGATCATGCGATTTACCCGAAACATGGAAGCTTGTGGCTCAACCGGCCCATACATCCTTCACATAGTTACCTGCCGCTTCAAGCGCGGCTAGCCATTCAGCCGCTTCTTCACGGCTTGCCCCGCTTCTTTCCCGATAGGAGTCCATGATCGTCTGTTCCACCTGCGGAGCCATCCGCGACCCATCGCCGCAGATGTACAGCTTAGCCCCGGTTTCGAGCAACGGCAGCAGCAGCTCTCCGTCCTGCTTCATAAGATGCTGGACATAGCACTTATCAACGCCGTCCACTCTGGAGTATGCCGTATGAAGCGTTACCAGGCCATCCCTTTCCGCCTGCTCAAACTCCGCGCGGTATAGGTAATCACGTTCCGGGTTCCTGCAGCCAAAGTACAGATGGGCTTCACCCAGCACCTTCCCTGCCGCTTGGAGTGCCCGTCTGGCCTGGATAAAGCCTCTGAACGGAGCCACGCCCGTGCCAGGACCTACCATGATCAGCGGTGTGGCGGAATCCTCCGGAAGTGCAAAGCCGGATTCAGGAGACCGGACGAATATCAGCACCTCGGCTCCCGGTTCAAGCCCGGCCAAGTAGTTGGAGGCGATGCCGCGGTACTCTCCCTTGCCGTTCCATGCTTCTCCCCGAACTACGCCAACCGTGATGCTGGCCGTGTCTTGGCTGACTTGGGGCGAGCTGGAGATGGAGTAATATCTTGGCTTCAGCGCCGGCAGCAGCTCCAGAAAACGAGCAAACGGCAGCTCACAGGCATCGTACTGCTCGAGCAGGTCGAGCATCGTAACCCTCTTCGCCCGAATGTCCGTTTGGAACGTCTCTTCTACGAGCAACGCCTCGAGTTCCTTGGCATGCGGCGGACATATCGTACACGCTGCCATTTCCCGGATTTGAGCCCGGGTTGCCGGTTCCTGCAGCTCTACGCTGCGGGACAGCAGTTCGTCAAGCCGGACCGGAACACCTGCCTTCAAATGTGGAATGTTTTTCCCGCTTGCTTCCAGAATCAGGTGCGCGGAGCCATCCAGCCGGAATCGACGGAGTACCCGCCGCACCAATGGCTCAGGGTTGACCGGGAGCACGCCCAGATGATCGCCCTCGCGATAAGTCGCACCTTCCGGCAACGCAATTTCGACGTGCTGCGTGACCCTTCCGCTGTCTGCATGCTGAAGATTGAAGCTGCGCACAATCCGTCCGGATACGGCTCCGTAGGTTTCCGCCAGCGGAACGGCGGCCACGCCCTGGACAAAACGCAGGGACAGCGTGCTCCGTTTCGGCTCGCGGTTGGCCACGACCGGCAGTCCCAGCGCCTTCATCAAATCCGGCCATAAATGCTCCGTCCAGTCGTCAACTTCCCGTTCAAAATCGCCGCTGGCATCGCTCTCCCCGCGCGGGAGAAGCTGCTTCGCCCCTTTGGCGGTCAGCAGCTCATCAATCAGGCGCGGGATCCGCTGGTACGTGCTGGCCCAATTATGATCCCCGCAGCCGAATACCGCGTAGCGGACACCCTGGATGTCCGAATTCTCGGCGGATTCCAGCCACTCGATGAAAGCCTTCGCATTAGAGGGAGGCTGGCCGTTATAGGAAGCCGTTACGATGATCACCGCTCCCTCCTTGGGAAGGGCGCCGGCGTAGTCGTCCAAGGTACCGACCTGACTGTCGAATCCCTGGTACTTGGCGAGATCGGCTACTTCTCTGGCAATGCCTTCGGCCGTGCCCAAATTGGAACCATACAGGACGAGCAGCGGCGTATGATGTGCGTTTTCCGCCAATGAAGCCGGCTTGCTGGATTCGCGCGCAGCGGTATCCACCGGTTCGGTGCTGCCGTAACCCATCGGAATGACGGCGCCCCTCCGGTTGACGCGAACCCGAAACCCTTCCGGTTTCAGCGTCAGCGTCTCTTTTACCTTGAGTTCGTAGTGGTCGGCATCCATCAGGTCAAAATACTTGAGCACCATACCGAGCACCAAGGTAGCTTCCTGCAGGGCGAACTGCTGCCCGATGCACGCCCGCTGACCGTTGCCAAACGGCTTATACGCGTCATGAGGCACCTTGCTTGGATCCTCAAAACGCTCGGGTCTGAACGCCTCCACATCGTCCCCCCAGACGCGCGCATCCCTGTGAAGAGCCGGAATGAGCACGGTCACGCTATTACCCTTTTGGATCGGATAGTTTCCCCCAATCCATGTATCTTCTTTGGCAAAGAGCGAGAAAGCAGGCGCCGTGGGCCATAACCGCAGAGACTCGCTTAGAACCATTCGGACGTATTTCAGGTCCCGCACCTGGTTATATGTCGGTATCGGGTCTTTCAGGACGCGGTCCACCTCTTCCACCGCTTTACGCAGCTTATCGGGGTTTTTCATCAGAAAATAGATCGCAAAGGAGAGCAGGCCGCTGGTCGTTTCATGCCCTGCGATCAGAAATGTAATGATCTGGTAGCGGATATTTTCTTGATCCAGACGCTCACCTGTATCCGCATCGACGCCTTCCAGCATGTGCGCGAGCAGATCATCCTCATTCCAGCCTTGCGCCTTACGCTCCCGGATCAATTCGTCGACGAGCGAGAACATCGCCTGGATATCCTCTTGAAACTGCCGTTTCTTCCGGACCATAAACATATCCTGGATGCCCAAGCGGTGAAGCTGGTTCATCCCTTCGTCAAGCGCCCGCACCATCGCGTCGATAAAGGGATGGTTGTCTTCCCGGTAAAAACTGTTGAAACGGTAACTAAATCCGCACAATCCGATCGTATCGAGCGTGAGCCGCGTCATGTCCGCAGGAACGTCCACCGTTTCGCCCGGGTTCAGCCGCCCCCATTTTTGAATCAGCTGCAAGGCGATATCCAGCATTTTTGCATGATAACCCTGCATCGCCCGCTGGCTGAAGCTGGACAGCAAAATGTTATGGGCTTTTTTCCAATTCGTTTCCTGGGTCGCACTCGTAAACAAACCGTCGCCTGCAAAAGTGCGCACGTTTTGCAGCGGAGCCCAGATCCGTTTATCAAAGCGCTTTTCGTCGCAAGCGTCCTTCACATATTCATGGCCGGATACGTAGATCTCTTTGCGGCCACCGGGATATTGGAACTGAAAGATCGGTCCGAGCTCCGAAGCGACCTTCACCAACGATTGCACCGGCGCGGCGGAATCCAGCAGCGGCAGATTTCCTAATGGCCCATAGGTTTTAGGCTGAGGCACCTGAATGGTTTCTGTCATGTTTTTTCCCTCCATCATCCTGTTAGGTTCTCTTTAATCCAGCCTTTATAATAGGCTGCTAACACGCCTGACAAAACCGACTGACCAAAATGGTAATACGGTCAAAATATAAGAAAAAAGGAGGATCTGACAGCTGCTTGGCTGCGAAAGCCTGCCAACGCTATCCTATCCTACCTTTTACCATAACATGATATGAACTCCCGCACATCAGCCAGAGGTCCGGAATTCATCGGTCAGGCCGAGGGCTGCTTGTTACTTTTCAGCCAGGATTATTTCAGTCATACACGACTTCCGTCCTGGCGATAAAGTCATGAATCGATCGTTTATCCCCACGCATCCCCGCAATCAATCACCCTTCGGATCCGGATCATGCTTATAGATTAGGGAGGAGACTAATATACGGTTTGTTCAATCTGGCAAGGAGGAAAACCATGTATATCCTGAATCATGTAAAAATCATCTTGTTTCAAGGAGAATTGTGTTCGATATAAATATGCAATAACAAGAAGCTCTACGTTGTTTTCTGAGATATAAGTCTCGTACCTAAAACAGTTTATCGAGCATTAGACGTGTTGTCTGCTGAAATGCATACGTAGCCAGCAAGCATAGGAGTTACTTTATTTTAATGACCACCTTTCCTTTGGCACTTCCGCCTTGCAGGTACGAGAATGCTTGCGCAGTCTCTTCCAAATGATACACCTTATCAATAACGGGCTTAATATGGCCACCTTCAATGAATTCTTTTAAAACCTTCAATTGTGTTCCACTCGATTTCATGAAAAGGAAATGATATCTTGCATGGAACTTCTTCTCAAGCGCTGTGATCTTACGGCTCACGATCGACAAAATGGCTGTTTTCATCCAACCCAACTTTGCTTCTTTTCCAAATCTTGCGTTTGGCAAGCCAGAGATGGATACGATTTGTCCACCTGGTTTCAGAACACGGAACGACTTTTCCAAAGCCGCTCCTCCTAGAGTATCAAAAACGGCGTCATATCCGGAAAGCATTTCTTCAAAGTTATCTTTTTTATAATTAATGATCAGATCGGCGCCCATCGATTTGACCAACTCATATCCTTTATCGCTTGCTGTTGTTGCAACAAAAGCTCCCATCCATTTGGCCAATTGAATGGCAAACGTCCCCACGCCTCCTGAACCTGCGTGAATCAAAATTTTTTGGCCCTTTTGAAGATGCAAAATATCGTTGAAGGCTTGGTAAGTCGTAAGTCCGACCAGCGGAATCGATGCAGCTTCTTCAAAGTTTAGATTCTGCGGCTTTAAACAAATATCTTCCTCATGTACAGCAATGTATTCCGCCAATGTGCCGATACGGCTTTTGCGTGGTCTGCCATAAACTTCATCACCGGGTTTGAATGCACTCACCCGTTCGCCAACCTTCACGATGACGCCGGAGAAATCATTGCCTAAGATCAGAGGGAACTTGTAACTCAACAGGAGCTTTACTTTCCCTTCCTTAATTTTATAGTCGATCGGATTTAAGCTGGCTGCATGGATTTCCACCAACACATCATGTTCTCCGATAGGAGGCACCGGTTGTTCTGTCAACGCTAAGGGAACATTTTTCCCGTATTTTTCAATGGTTATAGCCTTCATTTAATATCACTCCATTATGATTATTAGTTTAAACAAACGAACCAATAGGGCAAAAATAATCCTGATTTACAGGATTCCACTTAAGTCTATCGATAGTCACTGAGGCCAAGCGCACTCTGCTTCAATGGCAGCAATCAAGGTTTTGATTTGTTCGAGCGGTTCGCGGACGGTCAATATATAATAATTTTCTACGCCCTTTTTCTCGGATCGTATAAAACCAGACTGTTTCAGCACCTTCAGATGATGGGAGACTGCCGGCCTAGACAAATTGATATGGCCCGATATCGCATTAACATTCAGTCCCGATTTGTTCTGTGCCAGCACCATAATAATAGCTTGGCGGTTTTCATCGGTCAGCACTTCCAACAGCGGGATGGACTCTTTAAATTGTTGCAGGACTTGCTCGGTTTGCTGGCTCATACGATCCATCCTTTCTGTTCATTCGTTTAATCGCTTAAACGTAATTATAATCATAGTGCTTGCTAAAATCAAGCGTAAGCAGTGATTAATTCCCCCTTTCCGGCAATCCCAACTGAAATCATATCCCCGACAATCCATCTGCCACCTTTGGAATAGACGCGCATCTGTTCGGCCATCCGCTCGAGTTCGGCCGTCGCCGCAGGCGAGGGGCAATCAAGCTGTGCGGCCGTCGAGTTCCGCAAGAAGCGCCGCAGCATGGCCATAAGCAGCCTTTCCGGCAGAGTCTGCAGCACAAAGATTTGCCCCCCTAAATCAATCTTCTCTTTAGTATCAGTGAGTAATCATAGAGGTCATCCTTAATATAATCCGGCTTCTGTGCACCAAAGAATATAGTTCAAAGGCTGACGGTTCATGGCGCATTCAGTTTCGGCAAGTTTTCTATCTGGTCTAATGCTTGGATTCCATACTTCAACTCGACATCCTGTCCGTTCATTACGCTTTCTTGAAACGTTTCTTCGTTTAGCGGGATTTTAACGTCGGGCGCCACGCCGCCTTCCCCGGATTGGTCGGCGTCGCCTTGAACTATTTTGTCTTGATTGAGGGACCTTCCATCGGGGAATTGGAGGATGTACCCCTCGGGCATCTTTATTTCGATCGGGCTGCTCATAAGTCCAAATGAACCTGCTGTAGATGTAAATCCTACAATTTTTACATTCGGCAAGCCTTTTAATACAAGAGGCATTCCTTCCCCCGAACTGCCGGTTCCGCTGTTGATCAAGAGGGCTACTTTGCCGTCGAAATAAGGCTTTGCAGGTTTGACCGTGACGACCTCATTCCGGTTCAGTTCAAACTTTCCATTGTACCTGTTGTAATAACTGACATATTCATAGTGTTTTTTCTCATTGACGAAGAAACCGGCCAGATTTGCGGCCAACTGATCGTCCCCTCCCGGATTGTTCCTTAGGTCGATAATCAAGCCTTTCGCGTGCTCTTCCTGAAACTTCTTTAAGAGGTTCGCCAAGCTTTTTTCGGGTGCGGTGACGCTTTGTTCGGGGAGAAAATGCTTGATTTTCACATAACCGTATCCGTTGTTCATAAGTTCGCCTTCGACCGGGGAGACATCCAAATCGGCCTGGGTGAGTTTGGTCCTCGTCCTTTTGAGCGTTTCGAATTGATCGTCATAAGCCGTCAGCTTCGTTTGGACGGACTTCGTCTCTCCCCAATTGCGAAACTCGACTTGTACTTCTTTGCCGATGGGCGCCCGAGCCATAAACCGTCCCTGATTGAACCTCTTCGCTTCAGCCGTAGCCACGCTAGTCTCGCTCCAAGTCGTCCGGTCGAAAGCATCTTTTCCCGTTTTTCCGTCCCACATCACGATTTCCGCGCCCAGCTTGATTCCGCTTTTCTCAGCGGGGCTATTCTCCAAAATCAGATTCACGAACACCTTCCCGTTATCCAATTGAACGGTGCTAAGTCCGAAGCCGCCTCCTACCTCTTTCTTAAACACCTTATTCCCGTCGTATACATTGTCGTTAACGATTTTGACGTGTCCGTCCCGCAGAGAAAACAGATATTCTCTTAACGTTTTATAATACAAGTCGAAGTTTTTATCTTTCTCGGCCTGTTCGAATATCGGCTCGTATTTGCTTCGGCGTTCATTCCAGTCGATTTTCTTCCATTCCCCGAACGGGTACTCGCGCGACAATCTCTCGTTCATTTCCACGAAAGCTTGGGAGTAGCGCATTCCGCTTAAATCACTAACCGGGTTGTACCGCAATACTCCCGCATACATAACTACAATCACAATGGGAACAACTCCGGACACGCAGATTGCGCTTCTAATGCTCCTGGATGCTTTATTCTTCGGAGCAGTCCGGACTTTAGGCTTAAACAGTCTCTTGATTGTACATAAAAACAGAAGCAGCGTCAGTGAATCGATGATTAGCGCCGGAATCGTAGTATCTCCGGATACAATACTTGCCAGGGCCGCGAGCATGCCCACGCCGGGCAAAAAATCAAACCATCTGTAATGCTTCTTGATCGGAACCGCGTAAATCGTCAATACGAATAAGTTGATGATGCACATCATCAACTCATACACCGTCAACCACTTTACCGAATCGATCGTGCCGATAACGCTCATCATTCGTCTCCTCCACTCATTTTCTTCTGTATTCGGTGCGATACATACGGAAGAATACGGGGGAAATATGAACGGAGCATGAACTGATTTAGGTTTTGACAGGTGGAATGGCGGGAAGATGAACGACGACATTCGTGCCTTGCCCGGCTTTGCTTTGAATATGAATGCTACCTTGGTGAAGATCGACGATTTTTTTGACGATGGCGAGGCCCAGGCCGTTGCCGGCGCTGCGGTTCCGGGACCGATCCGCCTTGTAAAAACGCTCGAAAACGCGGCTGAGTTGTTCAGGCGCAATGCCGATTCCGGAATCGGATAAAGTCACGATATATTCATCCATGCGAATCGTTATTTGAATATGTATGAATCCCCCTTCGGGGGTAAACTTGATGCTGTTGCCAAGCAGGTTCATCCACACTTGATTAAGTTGATCCTTATCTGCCGTTATTTCAGCAGCCAGAGGCAAGTCCAGCTCCATGCGAATCTTTTTTCCCGACCATAGGGGTTCGCAGTTCACGACAGCCTGCCTTATTTGTTCGTCAAGATGATACGCGGCGTACTCCAAAGGATGGTGATTGGAATCGAGGGACGCAAGCTTGAGTAAATTATCGCCGAGTCTGGACAATCTGCCGCTTTCCGTCAAAATGATATCCAGATACTGAATGCGCTCGTTTTCGGGAATCGGTTTGATATCCTTCAGCGCTTTCGCAAAACCGGAAATGGACGTTAACGGAGACTGGATCTCATGGGATACATTCGAGACAAAGTCCTGACGCATCTGCTCCAATTGTTTAAGATCAACCGCCATTTCATTAAAGCTCCGAGCCAAAATTCCCAACTCGTCCTTGCGCTTAACGCCCAATTCCACGTCAAAATCGCCCTTCGCAAGTCGCTTCGTCGCGGCGGTAAGCGCCTTGATCGGTTTTACAACATAGATGGCGGCGATGAGAATGCAGAAGCTTCCCGTAATCAGGACAAATCCAAGGATGGTCAACATCAAGTGAGTGAGGGTCGATTCGTTTTTGGATGAGGGCAGCAAAAATAATGCTTGGCGCTCGCCGCCGATTTGGAAAGGCAGCCCGATGAACGTCGTCTCGTCCTTGGAAGTCGACCGGTATATCGCCCCCTCCATGACTTTTCGAATGGAATCCGGCGAAATGGCAAGATCATCCGTGTCCGGGAGGAATTTGAATGATTTCATGACTCCAGAGCCGGCGTATAGTTGGACGGAGTAGGAGGTTAACTGCACCATGCTTTGCATGAATCGATCCGGATTTTCAGGGCGCGTTTGTTCGTAGACTCGGACAATCTCCTCTCCGGCAGCGATCATATCGTTTTGCCCTATCCGGTCTATTTTTCCCTCAAACAGGGCGAGACCGGCAAGAACGGAAACAACCAGACCTACGGCCATGGCAGCCAAAAACGTTAACACGACGCGGACGTATAAAGACCTCGTCATTTACTCACCTCAAGCCGGTACCCAAGACTGCGTACGGTTTCGATACGGAAATGCTCGGCATCATCGGCGAAACGCTCTCTTATTCTCTTAATGTGGACGTCGACGGTTCGGTCGTCGCCTTTGTAGTCCATCCCCCAAATTTGCACGATAAGCTGCTCTCTGGTCAATATTTGTCCTGGATGGCAGGCCAGCTTGAACAGAAGCTCAAATTCTTTTAACGGCAGTATAAGTTCTTCGCCTTTGCGGAAGATTTTGAGGGCTCGTCGATCCAGCATGATGTCGCCTAATTGAACGACCTGGGATGAAGCGATTCGATACCTCTTCAACAGTGCTTTTACCCTCATCACAAGCTCGACGGGATCGAAAGGCTTGGTCACATAATCGTCCGTCCCAAGCTGGAAGCCTTTCACCTTTTGGCTCGCTTCCCCTTTGGCCGTTACCATCAGCAACGGAATTTCCGGATACAGCCTGCGGATCTCTCTGCACAGCTCCCATCCGTCCATATGCGGCATCAGAATATCGAGAATAACGATATCAACCACCGAATTTTCCATCATGGAAAGCGCCTCGGTCCCGTCTGTCGCCTCGACAGTGTCAAACCCTTCGTTTTGCAAATATAAGATCATGAGTTTGCGAATATGTGCGTCGTCGTCTACGACAAGAATTTTGGCCATAATCCCCTTCTGTCCCCTTTAGAAAAAGTTCGATGGTGTGAGTGCTATAGCTTCACCTGAGAACAGTATATTTGAAGTGCGTTGCGTTATCACCGTAATTTCGTAATTTCGATAATAGATACCAGTAATCTCTAGCATGATCATCCATGCCCTCGCGACCAAGACGATGGATACTTCCGCAAATGTCCATACTTCAAATCAATCGCAAACCAGTCCTTTGGACTAATCCCCCCGTTAGCTCAAATAAAAAAGCCGATCCTTCAGAACGGCTGCAGCTTGACGTTGATCTCATGAAGTGAATCTATACCAGAGTGATTGCCCTTTCAATTCATCGTTGCTGGACAGTCAAAATCACACCTATTGCTGAAGGCGAGGCAGAAAACAGCCCGGTAATAAACCGGGCTTAAAACATGATCCGGAAGAACAGGTTTTGTGTCATGAGCTCCTGGCATTTTGAGAACCTCCTCTTGATTTACAATTCATTAGACACCAGAGGAAGCCAAAAAGCCACGAACATACCCAAAATATTAAGTAATTACATCGTTTTATTTTTTTACTGCGAAATTATCTCTCCATCGTTCATCGGTTAATTCCATGTATGTTCTGGTCTTTTCGGCTAACGGTATATGTTCTTGTCGCCTTACAAGTTGAATCAGTCAGCTGTCTCACTTCATATAGCGATATTCCAGGAGATTCTTCAAATTTGAGATTTTCTGCTGCAGCTTCTCCCCGACGTTGGTTTCCCTCACCAGCTTCCGCTCCAGTTCTTTGTCCACCAGTCTTTTTACGGACAATACGTCCGTTCCGTTGCATAACACATCTTCCCTGGAATTGAATTTCTGATGGGCTACAAGCTGCATGCCAAAGGAATTATACAGCAAGGTATATCCGGCGATACCCGTTGTAGACTGATAAGCTTTGGAAAAACCGCCGTCGATGACGACCATTTTGCCGTTTGCTTTAACGGGATTCTCTCCACGAATTTCTCTAACAGGCGTGTGGCCGTTAATGATATGTCCATGGTCCGGATTCAAACCAAACTCCAGCAGGATTTTTCGGCAGATCTCCTCATGTTCACGCAAATAGTAGTAAGGGTTCTTCCTCTCCTTATGGGTTTCTTTATCTTGGATAAAGTACCGTTCAAAGGTGGTCATTTCTCTCTTTCCAAAAAGCGAGGAGCATTCCCCTGTCCAGATGTACCACACCATATCCGTCGCCAAATCATCCGTTTCTTCCGGATGCGCAAAGGCATAACGTAAATAATATTCAAAAACATCGAGCAGCTGACGGCCCGAATACGTCTTGTCTTCAATCCGCATTGCTTCCATGTTTCCTTCTTCATCCAAAGGAATACAGCCGTGGATTAACAAATTCCCGTTGTATTTTAAATATAGGCTGCCCTTTTTCATAAGAAAATTCATATGTCTGGCCAGCTTTTCGGAATGCTGTACGGAGAACAACAGCTTTTCCAGCACCTGCTGTTCTTCCTCCAGCAATTGTTCAGGCTGCTGCGGATTTACGGTTGTGAAACAGGTATTCTCAAGCGGGTAGGTTTTTCCTCTGATCTTGATTTCATTGTTTTCGTAATCGATCTGCTCAAGCAAAAGCCGTTCAGACATATTAAAGTAAGGGCGTCTCTTGATAATCGGGATTTCAAGCTTAAACTGGATCATGGCAATGGCTTGATGAATTTTGGTAATCTGCAGGATTTCCTGCTCCGATACGGTATGGCCTTGCTGCAGCTTCGGTCTGAAGGCCGGATTGTCATCATAGTATTTCTCCGCCAAGTTCAGCAGTGGGCGAAGATTGATTCCGTATGCGTCTTCAATGATGTTCAGATTGTCGTATCTGGCGCAGATCCGGATAATATTCGCAAGGCAGACCAGGGAACCCGCATAGGCGCCGATCCACAGGACATCATGGTTCCCCCACTGAATGTCTACAGAATGATAGTTGATCAGCGTGTCCATAATTTTATCGGGGTCCGGCCCGCGGTCATAGATATCTCCGACCACATGAAGATGGTCCACCACCAAGCGCTGGGTTGTGTAAGCAAGGCCGATAATGAGCTTGTCAGCCAGGCCCAAGGAGATAACTTGCCGGTATATTTCCTCATAATAAGGATCCTTATTGTTGGTCGAATCCGTCTTGTAAAGAAGCTCTTCGACAATATATACAAACTGCTCCGGCAGAGCTTTGCGCAATTTCGAGCGCGTGTATTTGGAAGAGGCATAAGAAATGAGCTTAAGCATGTGTTCAATCGTTTGTCTATACCACCGTTTCAAGGCTTGTTTATTGCACAGGTCTCCTTTGACGAGCCGTATTTTTTCTTCCGGATAATAAACTAACGCCGCAAAATCGTTGATTTCTCGATCCGTCCAAGCCTCACCGAACAAAGCTCTGATTTTCTCTTTTACGGTACCCGATCCGTTTCTTAATACATGCTGAAAAGCCTGGAACTCCCCATGCAAGTCACTGACAAAATGCTCCGTTCCCTTGGGGAGGTTGGAAATCGCTTCAAGGTTGATGATCTCTGTGATGACTTTTTCTTCCGTATCATATTTCTGGGCCAATAAATCTAGAAACTGCGAATCCAAAACAGAAGTCCCCCTTCAAGGAAAGATGGTGATGCATAGGTTCTTTCTTTTAATAATCATAACATAAGCCAAAATTCTAACATCATTCATCATTTTTTCGATTAGCATCGACTCATGATTAACATACGATTACTCTCTCCTGTTATGTTAACCAAAAAACCAATTTCATTTCCTTATTTATTACGATTGTATGCAATTAGCGCCCTGCGTGCCGGTTCTGATTTCCTCGATTATATACAAACAGCTGCCTCCCCGGTTTCTTGAAGACAGCCCCAGAAAATTAGTGCAGCAAAAAAAGTTTTAAAAAAACCCGGTAACTCAGAATAGAGTTCCGGGGTTTTTGGCTTTTACGGCGAACGTTAAATAGGTTCTTGCTGCTTCTTCTTTACACAATTAATCGCGGTTTACTTTGTAAATTTCAATGATATTTTGATCTGGATCATAAAAGTGCGCAACTCGCGAACCCCAATCATTACGATTATGAGGTTTATTTATAAATTCGATCCCCTTATTTTTCAAGAGATGATAATACTCGTCAACATCCTTTACTTCAAACTGAATGATAAATTTTGCTTGCTGTGCTATGGATTCTGCCGGTTGATATTCTGGGAAGATAGCTTCTAACATTTTCTTTTGCGAAAATAAAGCAATGTTCATTTCCTCAAAATATGCATATTGTTGTTCATGATCATGCCACCCATGAAAACCAAGGATGTCTCTGTAAAACGTAAGACTTTCTTGGAAATCAGCGACACATAATCTTATTGCATGAAAATCCATATTGAATCCCTCCAATTAAAATAGAATTAGGTCAGGGTGGTATCTTCGCATACTCCATTTTATTGTTAATATAATGGAAAAAACCACTTTCACTCCTGGTTATGTATTCATAGAGTATTATGCGCTTTCCTGCCCGTTACATTAATGTAAAAAGAAGCAGCTGCCGCGGCCTAATCTGCTCCCTGTACTTTCAACACGTTTTCGGTTCATTTTTGTTAATACAAAGCGAACGACTGTCATGGCGTTTCTAAATTTCCAGCTTCAGTTGGTCGGACCCGTTCAGAAACTCCATTCACCGTTTGCGGATCCTTTTGCAGAAACGTCAGTCATTGATTTAGTCTGCCGCTTCATCATTAATTACAAAATGTTGTAATGCTCATCCGCTACGGGTTCAAGCCATTCCGGCTTGCCTGCAGTGATGGCAATGTGTTCAAACCAGCTGTCTTTTGTGGCACCATGCCAGTGTTTTACACCATCATGGGTCACAATCACATCACCAACTTTCAGGAACTGGGCAGCTTTTCCTTCTTCCTGATACCAGCCTTCGCCGCCGGTTACCAATAGAATTTGAAACCCATTACGATGGATATGCCAGTTATTCCGTAGAGGCAAAGGCGCCCCCGATATTATTGTTCTTATGAATATCTTCCGTTCCGGCATCCAGTGCGGTCTTGTAATAGAAGCATTTATGTTCGATGACTTCCATCGTTTTTTTAAGTTCTTCCATCTGCGCCTCTACGGCAGCTTTCCGTTCCAGAAACATGTCATATCTTTGTTGCAGGGTCGTATCCCCTTCAGCACACCAATTAATAAAATGTTTAATTTCCTTGATCGGCATCCCGGTGGTTTTTAAACATTCTATTATTTTTAGAGCCTCGATATCGGATTCCTTAAACGAGCGTGTTCCGCTGGCTGTCCGTTCCACAAAAGGCAATAGCCCCTCTTTGTCGTAGTAACGCAATGTATATACAGTTAGATTCAATTGTTTGGCGACTTCGCTGATTGAAAATGTCTTCAACAGGGATTTTCCTTTCTTTGCGATATAGACCTCAAGCTAATCCTAATGCTACGAGAACATGTTATAAGAAAAACGTCTATCGACGTACTTTTACAGAAGACAGACCATGTTTAGATGAAGTTTTTCTTGCAATATCAAGGGAACAATGGCTCTGTCGTTTATACCTTTTTGATATTATCATAAAATCAGTACTTGACCTAGAGTTAACTCTAGGGAATAAAATTGCCTTTGCAAGATTGAACATAGAATGACAGGAGGATTTGGCGATGATTACTGCTAAAGCAAGAGCTGTCGACGGTCCGGACAAACCGTTTCGAGCAGCTGAAATTAAGCGGCGCGATCTTGATTCGAAGGATATTTTAATTGAAATTAAATTTGCGGGGATATGCCATTCCGATATCCATACCGCTCACGGCGAATGGGGACCTGTAAACTATCCGCTTGTACCTGGCCACGAGATTGCGGGAATTGTCACGGCTGTCGGCCCTCATGTTACAAAATATAAGGTCGGTGACCGGGTAGGGGTTGGCTGCATGGTTGATTCCTGTGGCGAATGCGAAAACTGCCGTAAAGGGGAAGAACAATACTGCCTCAAAGGAAATGTCCCGACCTACGCTGGCGTTGACAAATACGGCGAGCCAACTCAAGGCGGCTATTCTACCCACATCGTCGTCACTGAGGATTTCGTAGTTAGAATCCCCGACAACATCGAGCTTGATGCCGCGGCGCCGTTACTTTGCGCGGGTATTACAACCTATTCCCCGCTTCATCACTGGGGGGCCGGCCCGGGCAAAAAAGTAGCTGTAGTCGGTATGGGCGGCCTTGGGCATATGGCTGTTCAAATTGCGCATGCGATGGGTGCCGAGGTCACCGTTTTGTCCCAAACTTTAAGTAAAAAAGACGATGGCTTGCAATTGGGCGCAGACAACTACTACGCCACTAGCGATCCGGAAACTTTCGAAAAACTCGCCGGCCGTTTTGATCTGATTATTAACACGGTAAGTGCCAGTATCAATTTGGATGCTTATTTCGCACTACTTGCGCTCGATGGAACTTTGGTAAACGTCGGTGCCCCTGGGGAGCCGTTGTCGCTGAATGTCATGTCCCTCATCGGACATCGTCGTTCATTTGCAGGCTCCATGATTGGAGGCATCCGCGAGACGCAGGAAATGTTGGACTTCTGTGCAAAACACAACATTGTACCTAAGATCGAAGTGATATCGGCCGACCAAATTGACGAAGCCTACAAACGTGTATTAACCTCGGATGTGAAATACAGATTCGTCATTGATATTAGCACGATGTAAGTTGCGTTCATAATAGTTATATAAGTGATTACATTTTGAAGGTGCCTCAAATGCAAGCTTTTGGGCACCTTCGCTTTATCTAGGATCTTCATGTACGATAGTTCCACCGAAGAACCAGCTGTATGTTTCCGGGCTCCGATATCAGTGCGGACCTCACAATGGATAATCCATATCAATTAATGCAAAGTTAAAACAAAAAAGCCGCAGATGCGCAGCTTTTAAGCGTTATGTTCATGTCGTCTTCAGCACCTGGTGTTGAAAATCGGAAAAGTCCGCCGTCCCATCATTGTTCATTCCTCATCTCAAAGATTTTTTGCAGAGTACGGAGGTGCAGCGTTCCTTCAACACCCGTTTCTTGGAGTTTGTCTCCCGATCCTGCGTCCATATACCCCTCTACAAGCCTGTACCCGAACAAAAGGAGAATCATCTCATAAATGCAGTTATCCGTTATGTGCGAAATATCCGCAAATTCCGAAAAGCCCTTGTAATACGCCGGGATACATCTATGGTAGTATTCAACCATGTGTTCAATATCGGCATCGTCCGCGATAAGACTTGCCATGTCTTCACCTAAATGGCCCCACCCCGTGGTATCCCAGTCGATGAGTATGATGTTACCGTCTGAATAAATGATGTTTGTCACCCAAAAATCCCTATGGCACAGCACGATGGGCAGCTTTTCAATACGGCTCCATATTTCCTCTGCGCTTTCATCAACGTCGATGAGCATTTTACATAGATGTTTCGGGATATCGCAATCGTCGGAACGTATATAATCATACACTCTATTCCATGACCGGTAATGAAGATAGAAATTCTTCATATACCCCACTTCGCTCAGATTGGTCATATTCTGTAAAAAAGCTGGCTGTTCGGCATATAACTTGCCTTGGAACCGTCCTAATTCCTCGGCTGCACGTTCATACATATCACAGGTCAAGTCTAAACCCGATATGCCGTCGATATATTCCATCCATATCCGGGTTTCGCTCTCTTCTTCGTTCATTTCGACGTGATAACATTCCGGCCAACGGAATGATTCAGTAAACAGAGCGCCGAAACTGGATTTATAAAAATCATATTCTCTGCGCCATGAACCGGGATCGCTGTAGCGTTCCCATTTCTTCTGCGTTTTTAAAACGATTTTATAGGTTATTTCCCCGCCGTCAGTGGTTTTGGCAATGCCCGTTACAAGCCGTACATTACCTACTGTACCGCCATGCAATGGTTTGGTCCGGATATCGGCGCTGATGATTTTGGTACCGAGCATTTGGCTTAAAACCTGTGTCAGAGTTTCGGCTTTGATTTCGCTCATGATGAAGTCCTCCAATCGTTTTTTTACAAGGTGAAACATTTTTATGCCTGATGTTCGTCGCTCACTGACAAACATTCCTCGTTGGGGAACAGTTATGTAATATAAGGAACCGGTCAGTTCACATGACATCAAACCCTGTTTTTATAAAATGACTCGAATTCAGCAACAGAGTCGAACTGGTTCAAAGATACACCTTCTGTTTTGAGGTGATTTTCTAACTTCTCAATAAGCTGCAGAACGGCTAATCGCAACGGTTCAAAATCTGTTGGATCCAAAAGCGCGACAAGATCCGGATACCCGTAACGGACGTAAAATTCGCGATGCTCACCCATGTCAACATGGCTAGGCCAACTTCCCCTCTCCGCCGCGTACAACATTCGGGCTAGCCCATCTTGTACACCGATAGCAACGAAGAAGGCTGTTTCGTAATGTCCTTTTTCGCACGCGGTTAGCAGTTTGTTCATCATTCCTCTTTCCTCTTCGTAATACCCCTTCATTCGCGCTTTGTAGGAGCGGATTTCTTGTAGTCTGTTTTGTCGCTCCGATATAAGGCGAAGCGTATCATCAGTCAGTTTCTCACATGCTGATATAATCTCATCAGGAGTTGTACTGAACATAATGATATCAAGGTATTGATCGAGTCGATCCGGCTTAATGGGAAGATTTCGGACTTGCTCACGATAATGGCCCCAACTGCGCGTATAATAGATTTGGTTCAAAAAGCCAAGACACATGAAAATATTTATCGCAATCTCCTGAGCCTCGGTTCGACAGTAAGTCAGTTCATGGGAAGATTCGGCAAGCCGCATTTTAGCGATGCCGATAAGGCATTCCTTTACTGCAGACTCGGCTTTGCTAATGAAAGCAGCAGCGTTGGATTCATTCCCCATGTTGGATATCCTCTCACGAAGCTCCATGAATCTGGCAAGATCATTATCGGATCGTACATATAAAAGCTCACAGTCTGCTATAATGGTCGTCTTCCAATCTTCAGATGTTGCCATTCTTTCAGCACGATCCCATCCGATCGGCCAGAAATCAAAACTTATACCGTCGATGATAAACTGGCACTCAACTTTTCTTCCTCTGTCCGTGGCCGGAATGAAGAAGAAATCCAAATCTGATCGCTCCGTCGCCCGACCCTGCAAATAAGAACCGTAATAGCCGACAATAGCAACATCCTGGGGGTAATGGGTCTTGATATGTTTGACAACGATGTCAGCCACAGCAAAAACATCAACCATCAGATAACCTCCATGTTATATTTCAAGTCTAGGTTTTGTAGTACTTCAAGTTTAGGTTGTCATCCCGTAGAAGTGAAGGGAAAAGGTAATTAAAAACAAACTTCCCCTGAATGGTCGCAACTTATAAAAAGACTGTCAGCTTAAAACAGGTTTAATCAAATTTTGGGATATGGATCATATTCGTGAACTATTTTTCTCCCGACCTGGCATTTGAAACCAATTTGTCCGCCAACGAAAAGACGGCAGCCGATCATCTAGACCGACTGCCGTCTTTTTATTACATCCAACAACATGTTGATGCTTGCTATATTTTTTGTCTCATTCCTCCACGACTGCGACCGGACGGGCCCAGCCACCACTTGCTTTTTCGACTTTAATCGGAAAGCAGCACACTTTGAAGCCATACGGTTTCGGTATTTTGTCCAAGTTAGCCAGCTTTTCAATCTGGCAATATTCCCTGTCCTTGCCGACATAATGCGCTGCCCACAGCACGCCTTCCCGCGGCTGCTTTTTATACGCTTCAGCCTGCAGGTTGAGCGGAATATCCCAGCCCCAGCCGTCCGTACCGACAACCTTGATGCCTTGGTCCAGAAGCCACAGCGTAGCTTCGGCCGATACCCCGGCATGAAGAAATGCATAATGCTCGTGATACAGCCGTTTGTCCGCATCGCTCCGAATGAGAACGATATCGAAAGGTTTCAGCGTATACCCGATCCGTTTCAGCTCGGCGATCAGATCGTCTGTCGTAATCTCATATCCCGGCGGCTTCGCGCTAAAATCGAGCACCACGCCGTCGGAATAAAACCATTCGAGCGGCAGTTCGTCAATCGTCCTTGCTTGTTTCCCTTCCGAGACCGGCCAGTAATGCCACGGCGCGTCGATATGAGTACCCGAATGGGTATTCAGCGTCACCATTTCCGTTGCCCACGCCTTGCTCTCTGGAAAATCCTCCTGCTTCAGTCCAAGTATCTCGGCCGCTTGCCGCGCACCATCTTCATGGGTTGCATATTCGATCTTCGCCGGCAGCGGCTCGCGGATACGCGGACTAATCGGCACGCTCAAATCAATAAGCTTCATGGTGGTTTTCTCTCCCCTCTCCTTCTGATTCATTCATATTATACCAAATTGCACCAAAAGCAGGGGGCGACTGTCACGTTTTATGGCATCCTTTTGAGCAGTGAGTCTGCTCCAACTGTTCGACCCACTTATACTTTCCGCCTTTTGCTAGAACATATTATGCTAAAACAACAGATTTCTCAAGAACTTCCTTATGAATATCTCCATAAGTTTTGCTTGATGGAGTGGGGGTAGCTTGGATAACTGTTATCATGTTATGTTTAGGCAGAATATTGATCTCTTGTCCGCCAAATCCCCTGCATCCATAGCCATTTTCTAATATCCACCATAAATATCCATATGAGCTGTTGTTCCCGGTCGGCCTTAGCATTTCCTTAATGTAATGTTCAGAAATGATACGTTTGCCTTCTACAATGCCGTCGTTTAGAACTAGCAATCCTATCTTCGCAAGATCTCTGGCAGATAAATCAGAATGTTCCTCTCCCTTCATTACGGTATACGATACACCACAAGGGCTTTCAGCCCATTTTCCGCTCAATATGCCTAAAGGCTTATATAACAGTTCCTCACACAGTTCATAAGATGTATTTCCGAAAGCATTTCCAATAACAGCCGATAGCAATAGCGCATCCCATTCTTTATATGCGTAGTTGCTTCCAGGATAGTCCTTCATCGCAACATCTGCGACATGCGCGATCCAATCCCTCGTCCGCTTCATTTGCTCGACCATTGGACAATGATAATGAACGCCGCCGTTCCAGTAAATCCCAGATGACATGGTGAGAAGATGTCGGATCGTTATCGCCTTATGATAAGGATGGACACCCTTTTGAAACGCGGGCAAGTAATCGCCGATTGGCTCGTCCAGGCTTCGAATCATGCCTTTATCAAGACAAATCCCCGTTAGGAGTGAAAGAATGCTTTTCCATATCGATTTAATATTATTTCTGCTATTTTCATTATATTTGTTGCAGTATCTTTCAAATACAATTTTGCCGTTTTTCACAACAAGCACGCTGTTGACAAGCCGATACCGCCTTTGTTTAAGAAAATAATCAAGACTGTCTAACATCTCCGCATCCATGCCTTCCGCCTGGGGCGTGGAATATTGCAGCTCTAAGGTCATCTCAAATACCTGCCGATAATCGATTTTTCGTTTCTTTTCAATTGCTCCGGAGTTCCGGTCGCAATAATAAACCCGCCATCACTCCCGCCTCCTGGACCCAACTCTATAATATAATCGCAATTGCTTAACACTACGGGGTCATGCTCAGTCACAATGATCGAATTCCCGTGCTCAGTTAATTCCAGCATCAGCTTGATAAGCTTTTCACTATCGGAAAATGATAATCCGGTCGTAGGCTCATCGAGAATATACAAACGATCCTTACCGGATTGCTTGCCAAGCTCTTTCGCGAGCTTAATCCGTTGAGACTCCCCGCCGGAAATGGTCGGTGTTTGCTGCCCAAGCTTAATATACCCAAGCCCTACTCGTTCAAGAGTAAGGAGTATATGGCAGATATTCTTATCATATGCGGCACTTTCCTCATTTCCGAAAAACGCTATCGCTTCCGATACGCTCATTTCGAGGATTTGCCGTATATTTTTGCCTTCGATCGTTATTTCCATGGCTTCATCTATAAAACCTGTTCCTCCGCAAGCGTCGCAATTTTGTTCGATATAGTTTCCAAAACCTACATGATATCGAATCACTCTATCACCTTTGCACTGACGGCATCCACCTTCGGAGTTCAGTGAAAATAATCCTGCTCCATATCCTCTCTCTATCGAATCAGACGTGCTTGCAAACCTATTTCGGATCCGATCGAAAATCCCCGTGTAGGTAGCCGGACATGAAGTTCGACTTCTTCCTATGGGCTTTTGATCAATGACGAAGCATTTCTTGATATATTCGATCCCACTTACCTTTACATCGGACAAAAATACCGTTTCTTCATCTTCATCTGCGATTGTAAGAAGCTCTTTTAGTTTTGGCACCAAGGTGCCTGAGATCAAACTCGATTTCCCACTGCCCGATACGCCTGCGATCCCTACCATTACACCGAGGGGGATTTGTACAGTTAGGTTTCGAAGATTATGCAGGCATGCATTTTCAATCGTCAGCATCTTTGCCGGATTTATCTTAGAATATGTCGTCTTTACTGGCAGCTTTCTTTGATCGGCTAAATATGGTGCGGTTCTCGATAATTCACAGGTCATAAAATCGTCGAAGCTGCCTTGAAAGATACGCTGGCCTCCGTAAAACCCAGCATCGGGTCCTAGATCAACGATATAATCCGCAGCGCGCATAAAATTTTCATCGTGTTCAACGGCGATTACCGTATTTCCCCGATGAACAAGATTTTGAATGATTTGTATGAGCTTTGCTTTCTCAATTTCATGTAAACCGATGGTCGGCTCATCGAATATAAAGATGATCGAATCCATTTGAGCTATGATAAAAGAAGCGAGAAACAAGCGTTGTATTTCACCGCCCGATAAGGTTGGGACAGGTCGCGACAATGAAAGATGGTGAAGGCCCACATCAACCATACAATCCAGCTTAAGGATAATCTCGTTGATAAGTGTCATACCGGGTAACCCGGACTTTTCCTTTGTTAAAAAATCATTCAAGTCTTTAATATACATATTCTCAAGCGTAGTGATGGTTTTTCCAGCTATTGTTGTATGCCTTGCCTGTTCACCCAAGCCGGTTCCTTCACATTTGGTGCAACGTTCCTTCTTACCGTAGGCTTCAGATAAAATGCCATTTTGCCTTCCGCTAATTTCACCACATTTAAATCCATTCAGCAGCCATGGAATGACACCCTGAAAACTTGTCTTTCCACGGTCTCCATATTTTAAAGCTAACAGTTGTTCATCACTCAATGTATGAAGTGGTTGCGCTACAGTCAGTCCATGATAAGCACAAAATTCGTCTAACCTCTTTCTTGCCCCTCCCCGATATAGCAACCTTTCGACTAATAGATCTTTTAACTGCGTTTTTCCGTCTGAAAATATCTTATCTTCATCAATGGAATACAAGTTTCCATTACCTAAGCACTTTACGCACATTCCTTTCGGTGAGTTCCTCTGGAACATGTCCATGCTTAGGGAAAGCCCATCGTCGTAACTTGGGTCTCTCTTGCCATATGTAGCAAATAAAACGGCGAGCATATTGCCGATCTTTGTCCGCGTCCCAACAGTGCTACGTGGATTGGATTGGCGAATAATTCTCTGTTCCACTGCGACGGTAGGGGCTAAACCTGTGATTTGATCAAAGGTCGGTGCTGCATCCACCATGAACTGCGTACCAGAAAACATGAGGTAACGGCGTTTGCCTTCCTCATACAATGTGTCGAATGCGAGACTGGATTTCCCGCTGCCGGATACTCCGGTGATCACGGTCAGTCTGCCCCGCGGAATTCGAAGATCGATATTTTTCAAATTATGAATCCGAGCACCCTTTATCTCGATATATTCGTTCATCGTACGCTGCCTTTCATAATATGATCTCTTAAAACCTACCTAGGAGGCAGGCTCCTTAATGATTCGTCAAGGCTCCGTTTCTGCTACAACCAGGTCCTGACGATTTCGGCAAGCGTTATTTTAGTCGAGCCCTCATCCGAAGGGTGAAGTCCATCCGGAACAAGCCGGTCGAATTCGGCGGGATTATCGTCTAACATGCTCCGCCAAACCGAGTAGTGGTCTATGAGCAAAAGCCCGCGCTTACGAGCGGTATCTCTGTACACCTGATAATATTCCTCAATCAGAGGTCGGATTTTCAGGGGTTCCCGAACCGGTGGATTCATGGTCATCAACAGAATTTCGCAATTCTTGTTGGCAGCGTGAATTCGATCGATCATGGCATTCAGGTTTTCACCGCATTTCGTAACACTCGTCTGATAAGGCAAAAATGAATCGTTTATAGCGAATTCCAGAAAAACGGCGTCGGGAGCAAGAGCAATTACACGTTCCTCCAAATTTTCAACTCCCCAGTCTGACCATTGTCCACCTTTGGCGCTGTTGGTCAACTTCACTTGCCCCGGAAACCGACGATCCAGAATTTCCTTTAATCCGCTGACCCAAGCGCCGCCTTCGGTTAGACTGGTTCCATAAACGACGATATGCTGCTGTTTGCCGTTTTCCAAATTGCTGATTGTTGCCGATAGGTTCATAATGCTCACATGATCCTTCCATTTCCGACTTAAATAAAAACAGTTTTTTGTTTATTCAATTCGCCTTTGACCTGCGCAATCCTGCCCATTTATTTGAGAAAACACATCCATTAAAAATCCGGATGCCTTCATCATACCAGTATTCCGGCAGCCAATTGTTCAAAGCACCGTCGTGACCGTTACGAATGCGCAAAAGCGTAATGTCCCCTAATCCAAATCCGCTTCAAAATCCGTTCCCATTTGGGCAGCCCATTCGCTTCCGCGTTCAGGCTGTTCATCCCAGACGGCCGTGATCTTAACGTTTCCATGATTTTGCAGCCTTCTTGCGTAATCAGCGGCATGCACATGCCACTTGCTTAACATCGCAACGTTCAACATGCGTTTTCCCCCTGTAATCGTTTAATCAAATCATGTGAATTTGAGTACGGTTAGAAAGTGAATTGGGATGGCAATGAAGCCATCCCATAATCCTTTACTAGAACCCTACATCATCTCTTTCCGCAGCTTTTTGAGCCACGAACTCCGCCATTTCTTCCACGCCGGCCGCTCTGAATTTTTCTTGAATACTATGAAGTATATTTAGAGCTTCTTGATCCGACGCCGCAAAAAATGCTTTCTTAAATTCGTCGTCGAAATTCAAACTGCTGGTTTTACTGATAAATTCCTGATATTTGGGCCACTCTCTTTCGAGATAGCTGGCGCTTACCTTGTCTATGATTTTGATAGGCATTTTTGCCGAGAAGCTCTCCTCCAGCTTTTGCCACTTCGTTTTTTGATCTTCGGGCGTAGGCCAAGTGACTTCATTGGAGAATGCCCCGATGAACCTTCCTGGTAGAAAATTGAGCCCCGCGTCCCTTTTCAGATCCGGGTTTTCGTCGAATTGTTTTTTTACATCCGGAATCCACTGCGGTACTCCGTTTTGCATGGTGTAGTGCGTTCCTTCGATCCCGAAATACGCTAGCAATCGGCCTTCTTCGCTGTTGACATAATCAATATACCGTAAAGCCGCATCGGGATCTTTGATGTTCGCGCTTAAGAAAAGGACAGGGAAGCCGGAACGGCCGGGTTTTTCCACTTGCGTACGAATTTCTCCGTTCTTATTTTTCATGGGTCCGAGTAGTTCATATTGCATTTCCGGATTCGTCTTATAAAGCGTTTTTTGTAAATCGGCTAACATCGGTTGGGCACCGAATACGGCGAGCTTGCCCGTCGTGAGCTTTTCATTCGCTGTTGTGCTCGTATTGTTGAAGGCTTCAAGATCGAACAAACCTTCCTTTAATAACTTTCTCATGTATAACAGCTTAGCTTCATAATCCTTGGATTGCGTCCAGTGGATCAGTTTCCCGTCCTCTTTGCGGAAGTCCGAAATCGAGTAATCTGACCACCCGGCAAGGAATTGGCCGTAATCCCATCCATTCCACATCGTTCCGGCCGGGATGACCGGCTTCCCGCCAATATCCTTGAAACCGCCATCTCTGATTTTGACCAATAGATCATATAGTTTGTCTTGCGTATCAATATCCTCCGCTTTTACATTTAAAGCTTTCAGGATATCTCCCCTGGCAAAAAGGCCGTAATTCCAATTGTGAATGCTCTCGGGGGTTCCGTCCGGTGTCTCCGTAGGAATGAGATACGTCTTGCCTTTAAAATCGGGACTATTAAGATCGAACTCGGCAAAATCTTTCGCAATCCCGGTCGTCACCAGTCTTTTAATATTCGGGTATTTATCGAGATAAGGGGTTAAATCCAGAAGCTGTCCTTCCGTGGCCGCCTTCTTGATGACTTGTCCTTCTCCTCCTGTAGTAGACCAGAAAGGGGCGTTAACAATATCCGGAACCGTGCCGGAAGCAAAAATGGTGTTTAATTTTTCCACTTCGCTTGTCGTGATGGATTCGAGGTTTAACGTGACCCCCGTTTTTTCCCTGATTTTTTGGGCTACGGGATTATTTTTCTGATCCTGCGGGAAACCGGCTCCGCCGCCGTTCCAAGCACTGAGGAAAGTCAAGGTTACCGGCTTTATTTCTTCAGTACCTGACTTATTCGGACCCGGGTCAACCGTGCCTGTTTTCTCTTCTTTGCCTTTTCCCGTGCATGCCGTCATGGTCACTAACAGCAATAAAGCGATTAGTGCCATGGCAAGAACACTTTTGCGCCTGTTCTTCCTCATCCTACAATCCCCTTCCATTGGAAGTTTATATATAAAAGGCATAACCTTTTATACCAACTATTCCTTAAGCGAACCTACCAATACGCCTTTGACGAAATATTTCTGAAGAAATGGATACACGCAGATGATCGGGGTCGTGATGATAATGACGAAAGTCATCCTCAAGGCTTCCGGAGTTACTCCCCGCAGCTCCATCTGAGACTGGGTCATGTTTTGGATCGCAGATCCGCTGTTTCCCGACGACGACGTCATCGACTGGAAAGACGCTTCGCTGATCATTTTGTTAAGAAACGTAGCCGCAGGCTGCAGTTTCTCATTCTGTATGAAAAACTGACCGGTAAACCAGTCATTCCATACGCCCACCCCGACAAACAAGGCAATGGTGGCGAGCACCGGCATCGAAAGCGGCAGCACGATTCTTGCAAATACCGACAACTCGCTTGCTCCGTCGATCCGTGCCGATTCCGCCAAACCTTCAGGGATCCCGTCAAAGAACGTTTTCATGATAATCGCATTGAAAAAACTATATAGGGAAGGCAATACCAACACCCAAAACGTATCCAGGATGTGCAATTGCCGGTACAGGATAAAAGTCGGAATAAGCCCTCCGCTGAACAACGTGGTAAAGAAAAAGAAGAATACGATATATTTTCTTCCGGGCAACCCTTTCCGCGAAAGGGCGTAGGCCAATAAGGCCGTCAAAAATACGGAGCCAACCGTTACGATAAGCGTTCGGGAAATGGAAATATAAAACGAATTTAAGATCAAAGGGTTGCTAAAAGCTTTTGCATAGTTTTCTAATGTAAACACTCTAGGAAAAAAATAGATTCCACCCTTCATCGCATCGTAGCCGTCATTGAAAGAAAGGGCCAGAAAATAAATAAATGGATAGAGTGCCGTAGCGCAGAATAAAAGCAGAACCGAATAGTTAAGCGTCATATACAGTTTATCTGCCGGCGTCAGCCTTCTTACACCCATACACACACCTCCTCGTCTTCAGCGCTTGATTATTACCATAACGATACGTCACTCACGCGTTTGGATACTTTGTTGACAACAACGATGAGAAGCAGCGAGATCGCAGACTTGAATAAACCAATGGCCGTGGAATAGGCTAATTGCCCTTGTTGGAGACCTGTTTTTAAGACATACGTATCCAGGATCTCCGAGACGCTTAAGGTTGCCGGGGACTGCATCAGCCAGATTTGGTCAAAACCCGCGTTCAGTATTCCGCTGAGGGAGAATATTAGCAAGATGCCGATCGTTGGAGTAAGGCATGGAAGCGTGATTTTAAACAGTTTGCTCCATCGGCCTGCCCCGTCGATTTCCGCTGCTTCATACAAGTGCGGATCGATATTCGTTAACGCGGCCAAATAAATGATCGAACCCCAGCCTACGCCTTTCCAGATGTCGGAAATGATGACGAGTGGATAGAACAATTCCGGCTTTCCCATAAAAAAGATCGGATCCAAACCCATTTGGTACCGAATGTCATTGATCAGCCCAACGTTCGGGGACAGGATTTTTTGAAGCAAGGTAACGACAACGACCCACGAGACGAAGTGCGGCAGATAGGAAATCGTTTGAAACACTCTTTTGAATTTTTTGTGCATGATTCCATTGAGCATCAAGGCTAGGACCAATGGGGCCGGAAATCCGAAAATAAGTTTAAGGGCACTAATGGATAACGTATTTCGGAGTACATCGTAAAAACTGGAATCGTTTAAAAACTGTTCGAAATATTTAAAGCCTGCCCACGGGCTCCCCAATATCCCCAGATTGAATTTGTAATCTTTGAACGCTATTAAAATGCCGTACATCGGATAGTAAGCAAAAACCAGAAACCATAGGATCGCCGGAAGAATAAATAAATATATATGCCTGAATTGCCATATTCTAGTTAATTTTCTGTTCTTTTTTAATTGCTCATATCCAGGGATAACAACACTTTTGGGTACCATTCTCCGCACACCTCCTACATCTTCGTCGTATCGAGACTGCTCCATGCGCCCTAAAAATTGATTCCAGTCTTATTTTTTTGTAAGGCATATAGCGACTGTCCCCCCTTCATTGCAAACGGTTTCTATTCGATGGTTTAAATATATTCAATATGGCCTAAGAATAATTCCATAATTTCCTCGTTCAGATAAAAAGTAACCTTCAGGTCGAAAAAAGGTTTTGGCGGTTTTATAAAACAAACAATGAATTGGGGTGCAGTGAAGCAGTGAAACGGAAGCTGCTTTTGATCAAGAGGAGGTTCCTGTTACTTAAGTTACAGAAACCGGTCAAAGTGCTCCCTTTTTCCCGTACTTCTTCAATGGCGTTTTTATCCCTTGGTAGAGATACATTATATTCAATATATAGATATAAATGGTTTTATAAAAAGCGTTATATTGAGATCAAGCGACCTGTGAATTGTTTGAACGGCTGTGTTGGATTTCTTTTTTGATTGGGGGTTATATATGGGGGATTTCATGAGGGAAAGTTGCTGTTGACCTTAAGAAAAGAGTCCAACTGGCCTCGCTCCCGTAGTCAGGTTCGAAAGAAAGCCCGTTGGACTCGTTATTAGGTTATATAGGGAGACGCGGGCGTTAATATCATGTAGGGGAAGAAACGTTTTTTCCCGTCGTCTCGCCAATCACCAATTCCGGTTCAACGAGGGTTTTTATGTACTTTCCGTGTTCGCCGTCATCACTGTGAATGACCTCAAGCAGCGTGTAAGCCGCGCGGTAGCCCATGTCCCGCTCGAACTGTTTAACATGTGTGAACGTGCTGTAGCCTTCAATGATGGAAGTCGGATCGTCAAAACTGATGATGGATATGTCCTCAGGCACCTTCAATCCTGCTTGGCGCGCCATCTGATAGATTTTCACTCCAAGACTTCCATTGAGCGTAATATAGGCCGTTGCCATTCGATTTTGGATATAGCGGTACAGTGGATGCGTTTCTGCTCGCTCAAGACTTCCGATTTCAAAACCGGTTACAATGTGGGCAGGGTTAATGAGCGATCCCTTTTCCTTGAAGGCACTCATATATCCATCGATCCGCTCTTGAACGGTAACGGTTTGTATGGGCGAATCGGAGCATATGGCGATTTCACGATGCCCCAGCTCCCACAGGTAATTTACGGCCATGTTAGCGCCAAGCCTACCATCCGATGCTATATAATGAGTTTCCACCCCTGGAAGGTAACGGTCGATGAGAACGAACGGAAACCCCGCAAATTTCATGCTTAATATTTCCTCGTTGAATAATTCCTCGTCAACCGGAAAAATCAGCAACCCCTCCACTCCAATTTTACTGCATGTCTGGATCGCCTCTTTTTCCTTCTCAATGTTGCCCTCCGATAAATAAATGACGAAACGGTAATCGTTCTCATTTAGTGCTTGCTGTATGCCATGTACAAGCCTAATCGTAAAATAGTCATAAATGCTGGGCATAATGAGGCCGATCAAGCGCGTCCGGCTTTCCTCGCTGTTTTTATTGATATGCTTTACGGCACTTTTAGGAGATGTCGTCGGAATTTCATATTCATGGTCGCTTACAAAAGTCCCCTTTCCGGGGACCCGTGTGATGATTCTTTCGTTAACCAAACCGGACAGGGCATTAACGACGGTAATCTTGCTTACTCCGAAACGCTCCATGAGTTCCTTTTCCGTAGGTATACGGTCTCCAACCTTCAATACTTGCGACGTGATCAAATCGCGTATATACTCTTGAACCATCTGATACAAAGGTATTCTATCCGTTGAGTTCATCCGAATCACCACATTTCATATCAATATGTTCAATATATAAATTACGGTAGACGCAAGCGTTTTATTCCATGACCTTGCTTTCGTTTGTGGTTGTTGCTGCGCCTACAGTAGGGGAATTGGCGGTCTTTCATGGGGATTAATTTAATTAAAATCAATAAGTTTCCATCGTTCTTGCAGATTCTTGAGACATAAGCGAAAAAGGTACTTGGCATCATTGCCAAATACCTATTTTATGATTCCTACCCACTCTTGTCCCATGCTTTATGGCGCACTAATAAAAAATACCGCCTTTAATAGCGGTACATGTTTTCATAAATTATTTGTGTCGAATCTCTACTCTACGTACCCCCGGGCAGCCCACATACCGCTATTCCGAATCAGCTTACGCACGGATTCTACCTGGAAAGATGGAAGATGATGCCCCGGCATCAGATATACCACGCGGCCAGAACCGTATGTATGTGCCCACGCAGCAGGCCACCGCTGGCCATCATGCTCATATTCGGCAAGAATAACCGCCGATTCATGCGGACTCAGCTCGAACCGAAAAGGCTCTTCATCTATTGTAAAATCGCTCAAATTCTCCACAATAGGGTGATTCCCATGATTGTATCGAATTGGCAGTGACGTATATTCCGGATGTCCCGTAACCCTGCCGCCGATTAATTTTTCCAGCTCTTTGCTTTGCTGCAGAGAGATACCGTTGTGGATAGCCAGCAGCCCCCCACCGTTTCTCACATAGGATATGAGCGCTTGTACCTGATCTTCCGTTATCTTGAGATCCGAAAAGTCCGCGTACGATATGAACAGATCATAGCCCTCCAGCTTATCCTCCTGAAGCACGGCGTAATCATCCGTACATTCAACCTCCATAACATGCTCAAATATGGCTTGTAATTCGTGATCAATATTCGTAAATGGATGATATTTTGCTCCCTCGTATTGTCCAAGTGCCATGGCTTTCATATTCATAGTCTCCTCTCCTTCCCCTATTTCAACGGTTCATCCAACTTCTCTTCTGCCGATAACACCAGCTTTTAAATCGGCATCCTGGTCCATGATCGAAACTGCAATCGAACAAGGAGCCTTCAATCGCATGAATATTATCTAGGAACGAAATATATTCCCGATTTCGTTTGAGTCGATAGCCGCCATTCCCCACCCTTATCGATTCAATCATGCCCGCCTTCACCAACTTGGTCAGTATTTTGGACAAATAGGTTGGAGACACACTTTATCGCTCTGCCAACTGCTGTACACCTATTGGTTTTTGGGGAGTCGCCGCTGTAAGAAAGAGCATCATAATCGGTAGCCTTGGAGAACTTCATCCATAATCGCCTCAAACTCGGACTTAACAAGTCTATAATAACTATAATGTTTCATTAGGTCAAGGATAAAGCATACCTGCGGATTTCTTGAAAAAGTATGCAATTCGGAACGCCCAGGACGCTTGCCACGATAAAATCCGATCGATCTTCATTCCTAATTCCCGGAACTTAACGGGCTGCCTTTCCGGATTTAGATCTTTCGCCGAAACAAATAGCAATCTAAAAGAAATCGTAATTCGATATTGGTGCTAAAATCACGAGGGAGGGGATGCAATGAATCCATATAAGGTCATCATAGCAGGATGGTTTACAGTTGACCCGAATAAGCGTGATGAAGTAGTTAAAGCACACGAGGACCTCGTGAAACGTGCACGGCAAGCTCCTGGATGTCTTGATCTGGCAATAACGGCTGACCCGGTCGATCCATCGCGGGTCAACAATTTTGAGTATTGGCAGTCAGAAGAAGATTTAGAATCGTTTCGTGCTGTAGCAAATCCCCCAAAGCAAATTACTCCGATCCGAAGCGTTGAAATGCAGAAGCATGAAATCAGTAAATCGGGACCGCCATTCTAAATGAATCCAAAAAACGGCCGCATTCATCAATAGAGAAATGCGGCTTCATGTTGGCAGATCCCAGCTGTGCACACTTGATAGTTGAACTACCGGAGCACCTGTTCAATTACGGTTATCCCTATAGGTTCTTTTCATTTCAACTCGTCTCTTCTCTCAAATCATGCTCCATGAAGAGAATATCACGTTTCATTTCCTTCATGCCCTGTCTTGAAAGCCGCCCTGTCTCGAACATGGATTGGATGTTGTCTCGCTCGAGCTGAATTCCGACCCGGGCTACCTCCTGCATCGATGTGTCGAACTCTTTTCGGTTGCCGGTGTCCGATTCGTCTCTGGTCAGATGCAGCAGCGTACGCTCATATTGCAGAATCAGCGAGCTGACCAATTCCATATCCGGTTTGCCTTCTGCGAGCAGACCATTCAGCTGCTGAATGACATATGTAATATTTCGGATTCTGAGCTTGGTCAATTCGGCGCGTCTTTCTCGGATGCTTAACCGGACTTGCGGCAAATTCCCAAACAATTCGACCCACTCCTTAACGGGAAAAAGCTCCTTTTTATAACAGGCATCTCTTGTGTGCATGAACAACAGTTGGTTAATTTTCCCAAGGTAACGGTGCGCTGTGTATGGATTCACTTCTTTCTTTTTAAGCGCAAGCAGCGTGTTCTCTCTTTCCCATTTCAGAACAGACAAGCCCAAGGACCGCTGTACCGTATCATTCTTTTCATCTTTCCTGAGCGTTCGGATTCTGGAAGTATACGTATTGATGATCTGCACGGTTGCCAGCCGGTTCTGGTCCGTGGTCAGTTCGTTTAATCCGGCAACAACATTCCGCAGAATCTCAATTTTTGCCTGAATCTCCTCCTCTTCCTGCTCCGTTTGCGTTTCTTTCCCCAATAAAAGCGGCAACAAATAGTTGGAGGCGAGCAGGGTCCACAATATAACTCCAGCCGCAAGGAAAATGATCAGATCCCTGGCCGGAAATGCGGTGCCATCATTAAGAAACAACGGTAGTGACAACGTACTCGCCAGTGTAATCGTTCCCCGGACTCCCGATAGACTGAGGATAAGCGCCTTCTTAAACCGGGGCTGCCAAGGGCCGCGGGGTTGGGTCCCTTCAGAAATATCCATCAGAAGCGCCCAGATGAAGCGCAGCCCGAGTACAGCCGAAGTCAATAATAGGGTGTACATCACCACTTTTAGATTCCCTATTTCCGCGCTGCTCCAAATCGTTTGAATAATATCCGGAAGCTGTGTGCCAAGCAGCAGGAAAACCAGTCCATTCAATACAAAGATAATGACCGACCAGGTGCTTTTGGACACAACTCTCAGCTTGGCTACTTCGGGATTCATTTTCTTGTAACCGATAGAATGGGCGATTCCTGCGGCGACGACAGCCAGTATACCGTTAACCCCCATTTCCTCGGCCGCCATGAAAATCGCAAAGGGGGTCAGGATCTCAATCAGCATGTGGAGCGTGACATTCTCCATTCCCAGTCTTCGCAGCCAATTCACCACCCCATATTTTACAAACGTGAGCAGTAGGCCCAGTACCACACCGCCAAGGGATATGGAAATAAAGCTGATGCTGGCAGATTTGAAAGAGAACACACCGGTGACCATTGCGGCCACGGCAAACTGAAATGAGACCAGTCCCGATGCGTCATTTATTAAGGATTCTCCCTCGAGAATTTGCATCGTCTGATGGGGGATTTTCACCTTCTGCTCCAGTGCACCCACGGCCACAGCATCGGTAGGCGCTAGTGCAGCCGCCAGTGCAAAAGATGCCGCCAACGGGATGACCGGAAGTAGCCAATTCAGGAAATAACCCATCACGCCTACCGTTACAAACACCAGGCCCAGAGCTAGCAAAAGGATTGGTTTTTTCAGCTTCCACAGTGCTTCTTTATCCGCATGCCTGCCATCATTGAACAGCAACGGGGCAATGAACAGTAGCATAAACAGCTCCGGATTTAATTTCAGTTCATAGTGCAAGGGCAGCCAAGTAATCAGCATCCCCAGCACGATTTGAATAATAGGCACAGAAACCGAGGGGATAAACCGGTTCACTAAATTGGATAATGAGACTGCCGCCAACATCAGTAAAATAAATTCAAACAATTCCAAACGAATCTTACCTCCATATGTATCTGCATTCAGCAGCTATTCGTAAAAACTGCTTTGCTTTCTAACAAGAAACTCAACCTATTGTAAAATAAATTTATGAACTGGATGTGAATCGCTTTGCACTTTGCCTCAGAACAATAATCCATTTTCCCATAGGTATTCTTATCGGAATTACCGACAGCTTCATTAACACCTCCAATCTCAATTTGTTCTTCACTAGTCAACATAAATACTCCTCTCCAAAACTATCGAAGCTTTATTCAACAGTTCCTTCAGAGGAAATAATAGCAATTCCTTGAGTGATAACTCGTATCCATTACGGTTAACCCTTGTCTTTTTTCGGCTAGAACAAAAAATAGCCGCAGCTATTGATTGCCGATCGTCAATTAAACAAAATATTAGCGGAGAGTACTGCGGCTACCCCCCTTTGGTGTCTCAAAGTATGCAGATTATTTATCATAATAAAGGAAATCTATCCGTTACGGATTTAGCTGATCAGGCTCACTGCAGTAAAAGGCATCTCAGAAGAGCCTTCAAACAGGAGTTGGGTTAAGTCCTTAGGAGATGCAGGGGATCATCCGATTTCAAAGCGCACTAAAAGAGTTCCATAAGAGAAACTATTCCAACTTGACGGATCTTGCGCTTGAATATGGTTACTACGACCAATCCCATTTTACTAATTCTTTTTCGCGCTATTACGGATTGCCTGTTAAACGTTTAACAAGATCGTGAAAAGAAGTCCGTTTTTTCCTGTTTGGCCGGCCTGTAGTACTGATTCAATGATGACGAAAATATGAATTCATAAGATGGGAGCTGTAAAGCGTGACGATGAAGCTAAAGAGAATTGGAATTTTCGTGGAAGAGATGAAGAGGGCTTTGGATTTCTATCGGCTCTTAGGATTTGAAATACCGGCAAGTGCAAATGAAGAACAACATATTAAAGTCGAATGCAACGGAATAATCCTGGCTTTCGACACGAGGGAAACGGTGCAAGTTATTTTGGGCAGCTTCCAGGAGCCGATTGGAAATCGAATGGAGATTGCTTTCCATTTAGACAGTCGTGAAACGCTGGATGAATCGTATCGCCGATCGACGTCGCAAGGATATATTCGACATCTTGAGCCGAGCGATGCGCCTTGGGGCGAGCGCTATGCTATTATAAAGGACCCTGATGGCAATTTGGTCAGTCTTGTCGCTTTTTTCTTATGGAGTGAAAAGGAATGGCCGGTATCCTTATACAAGGAAACCGGCTTTTCGCTTTCTTAAGAATGACCTAAAGATTCTATTGCAATTTTGCAAACTCTGATTTTAGCTAGATCTGATTTTGTTGAGCTGCATATGGTGAAGGCCATTTTACTCGTATTATATGGCTTGGCAGTCGGTGCTGAACGAAATATTCTTGAAGTTACGTATGCTTCGAATGCTTCTCTTCGCCAGCCGGATGGTCCTCATTCCACTTTTCCGCCTGGGCGGTGCCGATGGCGATGGCGCGTCCCTCCTCGTAGCCTTCTTCAAGAAGCGCATTTGCGATTTCGACCGCTTTATTCCGCACGCGGGGCTCCAAATTTTTCATGGACACAGGGTAATCATGCTTATTCCAAGGCATTGTGAATCCCTCCATATAAGTTCTCGTTTATCCCTATATTACCCCGCGACACGCGAATCAAACGATGCCAATCCGCTCAGTGCATGATAATGGAATATCTAATGAACGGGCTGCTTTGATGTAGGGAAATATTCATTCAGAAATGAGACATAACTATTCGTAAAATCTCACTTCTTCAAAGCCCCGGGACCCACGTCTTTTGTCGTAAGCGGGCGGTTCTCCTTAGGTCCGTCAGCGTTGTATTCATCGGCACCTACGTCCGGCGCATACCGCATTTGCCCATCCATGTCATCAAGCGCGAACAAGGGGCTGACGGCTGCATCAATGGCAGGACTGTATACGGACAAGCGGATTAATCCGTCTATACCGCGGACCAACCGCAAATCTTCTTTTTTGACCGTTTCGCCAACAACGGGATTGTTCGAAGCTAACGCAATTCCTTCAACCATATTACCTTTATATTCAGGTCGTTCAGCTGCAGGAGCTTTTATCATTGCACCGGTTTCATTAAAGATCGTGCCTGCATTGCTGAAGATTAGATTGTTGTATATTTTCGTTCCTACGGGTTGATAGGTTCTTCCGCCGAGGGTGATCGCAGGGGTGTTGCCGCCTACATTGACAATCGTGTTGTGGAAAATCTGGACGTTGTACTGTCTCCAGTGCCCGCGCAAAAGCTCTGTTCTTTCCTCTTCCGGAAGACTGTTCAGCTCAGCGCTTTGCTCCTTATCTCCTCCCCATCTTACGGTTGGATTCGTTCCACCTTCTGGCCCCCCGTCATGCGTACCGCCGTCAAGACGAATGATCTTGTCGGTCAGCCCTTCCATGTAATTGTTGAAGATTTTATGATCGTTGCCGTAGATGCGGAAACCGCTGAGGCCAGGTGTTTTGCCGTCTCCGAGAATAAAATTGCCGTAGAAGCTGTTGCGGTTGCCATGCCGTGCTACAATGCCTCCATAGGAGTTACGTATCGTATTATAACGGATAATGTTATCGCTGCTTTTCACCGAAATAATTTCGTCTTCCCCGTTTAAACCGTTAAATAAATTATGCTGGATGGTCACATGGCCGGAATACAGGGATAAACTCGATAGCCCAAGCCGGATTGCTTCCAGACCATTACTGACCCGCGGACCGATATCATGGAAATGATTGTATTCGATGACATCGTATTGCGAAATGTTTTGCCCGCTGTGCCCTTCTCCATCATAAATCACTACCGCGCCAAAACCTTTTTTCGGACCAATGTCGTTATAGGCGATGCGGTTAAAGCTGCTCTTCCCTTCAACCCGAATATAATGCCGGTTCGTCCCGTTATCCGTCAGCAGCTTGTTATCTTCATAAGGCGTGGGCCCGTTGTACACTTCTCCGTTAGGATCATGGCTGTTCTCGCCGTACCGGCAGCTCCCTTTGACGTTAATTAGACACCATACGGAACGATTATCCACCATGAACCTATATGGCTGGTTGGTCTCATCCAGAGCGAACGTATTGCCGAGAATAGAAATGTGGCTGGCGCTCTGAAGCTGCACACCCGGGTGGACACCGGTCAGCGTACGGTTGGCAAGACCTCGCTCAATCAGCGACTGGTTACCCGCTTCATCCCCGATTCCGTTCTGGAACTTTAGTCCGCTCACCTCGACGTAGCTCGAATCTTCGATATGCAAATAGCTGTTGCCTGTGATTACCGCTTTACCGGCATTTGCTGCCGTAATGCGGATCGGATAAGCTGGACTGCCATACTTCTTCAGAATTACAAATGGACCGTTTTGTTCATAGTTCCCATTCTGAAGTTCGATCCATGTGCCGCTCACCGCCTGGTCCAGCGCCTGCTGCAGCTCTTTCGCTGTCTTGACTTTAATATGCTTGAGTACTGGAGGTTCTACATCGCCTTCGTTGACATTTCCAGCATCTGCAGGAGGCAAATTCGGCTCTCCCGTCTCTGGCGGGGTCCCCGTATATAATTCGACTTCCATGATGCTGTTCCACTGTCCCGAGCTTCCGCTTGCATTGTTTCCATAACCGATAAGACGCAAATATCTTGCCTTCACCGGATGTTCAAGCATGTAGGTCTGTAGAATGCTGTCCTCAGCCTGAAGCTGACGACTAAATTGCTTTTGGAATACGGTCGTTCCCGAACTGAAATCGGGTGAATCAGATGCTTTCATTTCAAAGTTGGAAAGTCGTTCCCTTGCATTCAAAAAAGCAATTTTTACATAGGTGACCTCCTGGGCCTTCCCTAGATCGAATTGAAGCCATTCTCCCTGTCCGGATGCTGACCAGCGGCTTTGCTGGCTGACCTCGTCTTCTCCCCAGATCCCATCCAATACATTGCCAGGTACGAAATTGGTATTCGGCTGGAATGAGCTGGCTGTGATGTCACTCACCTCTAGTTTCATTTTGTCGCCTCCCGTCTCGTTTGCAGCTCCCATAACATGTGATGGTTGCAGTGTTAGTGATCCCAGGATCAGCAGGAAAGCCAAGCTCAAGTAGATTCCAACGACATTTCGACATTTCCACATATTTGTCAAAAACGTATCCAATGCACTCCACCTCTTCTCTCATGAACTAAAATACTAAAAGTGCGTGAACAACCTCTAAAATGTGCGTTGTGACCAGCCGCGAAGTTTAGCAAGCGCCTCCACATAAAAATAATCCCCGTAAATCAAAGACACATTGACATTAACACCTTCGGGCTTATGACCTGTCGCGCCGTAAAGAATGCCTTCATGACCATTGTCATGGAATGCTGAATATTCCTCGGACAAAGAAGCAAGTATGCGTTCAGCGGCTTGATGGTACATGGCCCCTACTTCCGGAGCGGTTAAGGCAGCAAGCTCGAGCAAACCGGAAGCGGCGATTGCTGCAGCGGAAGTATCTCGCGGCTCCGCCTCCTGGTTCGGCACACGGAAGTCCCAAGGCGGAACATGATCCTCCGGTAATGAGGCGATAAAGTGATGGGCTATCCGCTGGGATGCATGCAGGTACCTGATATCTCCGGTAAACCGGTACGCGTTCGCCATACCGTACAACGCCCAAGCATTCCCCCGTGACCAGCAAGAATCCGCTGCGTAACCCTGACCGCCTTTGTATTCCAGCAGCTCGCCGTTTGCCGGATCAAACACCGCTATGTGGCAGGTGGATCCGTCGGGACGGATCATATGCCTTAAAGCCATGTCAGCATGCGCTTTGGCAATATGGATGAAACGCGGATCACCGCTTTCCTCTGCGGCCCAGAATAGAATAGACAAATTCATGAGGCAGTCAATGATTGCCCAGCCCGGCAAATCCTTGTTCCATGCCCGCAAGTATTGTCCAGCCAGGTTAAAGCGTCCGGCCAGGAAGTTGGCGGCTGCGAGTCCTCTCCGTCTGCCGTCCGGATCGCCGGTTAGCTTATATTTCAGAACTGAGGTCGGCAGAAATTGAAAACCGACGTCATGATGAAAACGGTTCTCTTCAAGCATAAGCCGCTCCATGCGGATATCCCATTCCCATGCGGCGTTCCGGTACTTCTCATCACCCGTTATGTCATAGTAAATCCATAACATCCCTGGCCAAAAACCTGATATCCAATTGTCCAGTGTCAGTCCATCATATTCTCCGTCCTTCGTGGCATGCGGAGCCAGCTCTGGTCCTTTGGCCATTAACCGGTCCACTTTTTGCTGAGCCTGCCTCCACCATCCTTCAAGTTTGGGATCACTTCCAGTCGCAAGCTTATTCATAACGTACCTCCCTGGGTTCTTTCAGTAATGTTCAGCCTTTAATGGCGCCGATCATGGCACCTTTGACGAAATATTTTTGCAAAAACGGGTATACGAACAGAATCGGAACGGTAGCCACGATAATGGTCGCGTGTTTAAGAGTCTCACCGATAACCGCTACCTCCCCGCCGCTTGCGCCTGTAGCCATCGAGCCGGCATCATTCAGCAGCAGCAACTCGCGTAAGACTAGCTGAAGCGGGTAAAGGGAACGGTCCTGTACATAGATCATCGCGTTAAACCATGAATTCCAGTGGCTGACCCCGTAATACAACAGCATGACGGCCATGACGGGCATGCACAGGGGAATCATGATGCGGAACAGGATCACGAACTCATTAGCCCCGTCGATTTTCGCCGATTCTTCCAGGCTGTCCGGTACGGCTTCGAAAGCAGTTCTCATAATGATCAGATTGAATGCCGATATCGCCTGCGGGATGATCAGCGACCATAATGTGTTCGTCAGCCCGAGCCCTTTTACCGTGAAATATAAAGGAATGAGCCCCCCGTTAAAAAACATCGTAAACACGATAAACAGCATGAACTGTTTGCGGTAGCGAAGTCCTTTCCGCGATAACGCATACGCCCCGAAGGCCGTAAGAATAATATTGAGCGCAAGCCCGCCTGCAAGCACGATAAACGTATTTAGATACCCTCGAATGATCATCGGATTCTCGAAAACCAGACGATAGGCATTTATGTTGAAGTGAAGTGGTTTCCACAAAATCCCTGAATGCTGCATATATAAGGTCGGCTCGCTCAAAGAAGCGAATAGTACGTAAATCAAAGGATACAGCGTACAAATCGTTAATCCCGTCAGCAGGGTATAGTTAAAGACATCAAATATCTTCCCGAGGGTGGAAGCCCCTTCCCTTCCTCGCTTCATGTGTTCATTCCCCCTACCACAAGCTCGTATTGTTCATCTTCCGGCTCAGCCAGTTGGAGCATATGACCAGCGTGAAATTAATAGCAGAGTTGAATAGGCCCACGGCCGAGCCGAAACTGTAATCGAATTCCTGCAGTCCCGTCCGGTATACATAAGAACTGATCACATCCGCCGTATCGTAGATGGAAGGATTGTACAGTAGAATGATTTTCTCGCCGCCGACATTCATGATTCTGCCCATCTCGAGGATGAAGAGGATGATGATCGTGGGCAGGATTCCCGGCAAAGTGACATGAAGCATCTGTTTCCAGCGATTTGCCCCGTCCATCCGTGCTGCTTCATACTGTTCCTGGTCAATACCAGCCAGCGCTGCCAAATAAATGATGGTTCCCCACCCGATATTTTGCCAGATCCCCGACGAGATAAAGATGGTCCGGAAATATTCCGGTTCAAGCAGCAGCGATACCCGCTCCCGGCCAAAAAACGACAATAGATCGTTAATGATCCCGTCACTCATCGTAAACTCTTTAATAATGCCGCAAACGACAACCAGCGAGATAAAATGGGGCATGTACGTTAATGTCTGCACCGTTCGCTTGAACACCGTTTTCCTCACTTCGTTTAACAAAAGAGCCAGAATCAGCGGTGCGGGAAAACCGAAAACAAGTTCATAAAAGCTGATTAACAACGTATTTTTGATAACGCGCCAAAAATAAATCCCTTGAAAAAAAGACTCGAAATGCTCCCAACCAACCCATGGACTGCCCATAATTCCGAGCCGCGGGGAAAAATCTTTAAAAGCAATCAGGGCTCCGTACATCGGATAGTAGTTGAATACGGTGAAGTACAACAGTACGGGGGTAAGCATGATATACAGCCATGGGTTTTTCCGGATATCTTTCAGCAATCCCCACCGGCCTATTGTTTTGGTGCGGGCAGAAGGCAGCGTGGTCGCATGCTGCACTTGAGACGGATATTTCGCCATGCCGTTGTCACTCCTCATGATCAATCTGCCACCCGGAGAAAGGCTTCTGTCACATTCCCTCCGGGCCGGCATCATTATCTCTTGTTATAACGTTCCAACGCACTCTGATAAATTTCGACTGCCCGGTCGATACCCAGCTTCTTGATCTGTGCAACGTACTGATCATAGTTTTCGATCGATTCCTTGCCGACGATGAACTTCACGAACATCTCTTCCTTGTAATTGTTTACGTCCGTCATAATTTTGCCGAGTTCCTTGCTCTCTTCATCCGTCGGCGTCAGGAAAGCCGGCAGTGTATGCTTCTCCGCTTCGGTATTGGACCAAATCTTGACGGCTTCATCCTGCTCTGGGTACGTGTTCCAGTTACGGCGCGAATCCGCTTCATATGGACCATTCGGCTTCGAGTAGATGGAAACCATCTGCTGCAGGCTGTATTTTTCATTATTTTTTATCAGATCGGTGTAGACAGGGGTTCCGTTTTCCATGGTGTAGCTCTCTCCTTCGATGCCAAAGTTAAACAGCATGGCACCTTCTTCGCTGTAGGCGTAATCCAACCACTTCGCAACCAGCTCCGGATTTTTGGCGGCCGTCGTTATCGCTTTGCTTGGCCCCGGGTTGTATTTGAAATCTCGCTGTCCAATGAACGGGATCTCGCCTTTATTCAACGTCGGATAAGGAGCACCCACGAGTTTAAACTTTGGATCCTGCTTTTTCATCGCATCCATCCATCTGCCCATGCCTCCGCTAAGCAAGCTTACCGTTGCTCCGGTCTGACCCGTTAGAATCTTGTTGTCCAATGCTTTGGAATCGGTAAGCGCAAAGTCCTTGTCGAATAAGCCCTCCGCAAACCATTTGCGGAACAATGTCAGGAAATCCTTATACTGTGGATCCACGGGACCATATTTCACTTTTCCATCATCGCCAATATAAAAAGAGTTGGACGTATGATACGCTCCGATAAAGGCATCACGAATTTCAAAGTTCCCTCCTGTGTACGTTACGCTGAGCGGAGCTGTCGCGCCTTTTTTCTCCTTAAACGTCTTTAAAGTGGCTTCCCACTCGTCAATCGTCGTAGGCACAGGGAGATTCAATTCGTCCAGCCAGTCTTTGCGGATCATCGGACCGCGGAATACAAGCCCGGAGGGATTGCGGATCATCGGGAATACATAATATTTGCCGCTGTCCGTCTTCACCATTTTGTCGAGTTCCTTGTCTTCTTCGAGCTTCTTCTTGAGGTTCGGTGCGTATTTGTCAATGATGTCATTCAGCTCCAAAATAACCCCGTCTTTAATCGCTTTCTCCGGTCCTCCAGGATAAGATACCGCACTCCGTCCCGTCCAGTCATACTCAATCGTATCCGGAAGCTCATCCGAGGCAATCATCAGATTAAATTGTTCCTTCGTCTGCTGGTCATTCGGATGGATGTACTTTACATTCACTCCCGTCTTCTCGGCAAGCTTTTTGCCGAATGGCGTGTCGGCAAGATTAGGAAAGAATGTAATCGCATTCAAATTGAGTCCTTCCCAAGAAGTAATTCCCTCGCTTGTTTTCAGCGGATATCCCGTGCCGAGATCTGAATCAGCGCTTTTGCCTTCCTGCGGTTTCGCTTCCGCGTCTGCTCCCTTGCCGCCCCCCTGGGAACATCCCGCCAGAACCAAGCTCATGAGAAGGACGACGGAAACTCCTGTTTTGATACGCCTTAACAAGCTTTTACTAGTCAGCAAACGTTGGACCATTGCCATTCCCCCGATTCGGATGGTTTAATGAATACCCTTATGAATTGAAGTATCCGATGCCCATTGTTCATCAAATCCGTAAAAGTGAACATAGACAAAACATAAAATCACAGGCAAATTGTAAAAACGCCTGTGATTTTTTTTATTGCGCCGCTCCATTCGCCGCCTTTTGATACGCTCCAGGGGTGATGCCTTCGAATTTTTTGAAAGTCCTCACAAACGTGCTGACATCCGCATAGCCGACGCGACCGGCAACTTCATTGACCGTCAGCTTGTGTTCCTGTAGGAGACCTTTGGCTTCGGCCAGACGAGAACGGTTAATCGTATCGAGCAGCGTTTCGCCCGTGTGATCCTTATACAGGCGCGATATGTAAGAGGGAGTCATCCGGAAGGCATCCCCGATCATGGAAATATTCAGATTTGGGTCATGTAATTGATCCTCGATGTAACGCCGCACATCTTCAATCAAATAACGGTGATGGTCTCTTTTCTCGGTTTGGATCCATTCGCACACCTGCTTCAGTTTATCTTTCATCTGCTCCTTCATCTGCAGCACATGTTCGCATGCGAGTAGCTGCTCCACATCGAGGAGATGCAAATCTAGTGTACGTTTGCTTGTTACGCTCACCTCATCGAGCGTGTTCAGCATCGTGCTAGCCATGTTGTACATTAGGCATTTCGCAAGTGGTACGGATACCGGGCGGCCCGAAAAGTTTTCCCTGAAAATATCCTCAAGCAGTACTTCCGCTTTTGGGTAATTCCCGCTTTTCACCACATAAATCAGCTGCTGTTCCACGCTTAGCGGATAATAATAATGATGCTCCGATACTTGCTTCAAATGGATATCCATGTACCGGATGATTTGCCCGCTCCCCAATACGATCCGGTACTCAAGCGCATCCAGCGCCTCCTGATAGGACTGCGTAATTCCATATATTTGGGAATGGCCCCCACCAACCGCTATCGTCAGTTTCACCTGCATCTGCTCATGCATAAATTCACGAATCTGTGCCGTAATACGCTGAAGGATCTCTTGCTCCTGTTCCTCAGAAGTGTCGTTTTGGAAATTCACAATCGATGCAAAACAATCGTTCATGTCTGTAGCGTATACGACACCCTCGCCCGCTAACGTATCTTCAAGCACATTTGTCAGTATAAAATGCAGCATTTGCTGCTTTTTATCCGACAGATCCTCCGAGCCGTATTGTTCGAATTTTCCGTATTCATCCACAGATATGAGCACGACGACAAAGCGGTCGGACAGAAAACGGATGTGATGGGCGGCCAGAGATTCGTGCAGGAGTGCATCCTTCTCTAAAGCCCCTTTAAGCAGCCTGCGGAGCAAATGGGCTCGGATCGTATTCCGGTGCTTGTCAAAGCGGGCACGCATGTCTTCCTTTTCCGTAAAATAATGATGTATAGCACCTTGCAGAAAGGAATATTCGCTCGAGCCGCCGTCGAAGCGCAGTCCGAATTTATGGGAAAGGCTCTGCAGCATGACCTGGATGGGCATGTAATTTTTTCGCAAAAACAGTACGCAGATGACGCCGCCGACCAAAAAACACAGCCCGATGCTGATCCAGGTCAGCTTGCGCATATACTCCATTTTCTCGTTAAATAGAGTCGCCGGTACTACGGATACGTATTTCCAGCCCGTAATTTTGGATGTTATATAGGAAATGGCCGCCTGATGTTCCTGCACCTCTTTATACACCATACCTCGATGTCCCTGAAGCTCTTCGTATCTGAGCCGCTGCGGCAGCGTGCCGATATGATCCGGGGCAGCAATGTAGCGACTTTCCGTATCCAGTATGAACATGCTTGCATCTGGATGCCGGGGAGCACTCTCGATTAACTTGGCATCCTTCATTACGAATAAGACGATGGCAGGCGGCTGGCCCGGCATGTTGAAAACCAATGAGCGCGCGAATACTACCACTGGGGAAACCGTGCCGTCATCCCAGTACTTCATCGGTATATAATCGTTTACATACTTTTGGTCAAATAAGCTGTTCCACTGCTTGAAAGTGGTATTTTGCTGCGGGCGCAGCTTTTGAAACAAACCTTGGGGGTTCAGATGATCATAGGTGGATATCACTGTATCGCTGTTTGTATACCACACATAGATTTGATCAATGTAATCATTGGCGTTTTTATAGGTTCTCAGACTCTCCGAAATTTGAAACAGATCATAGTAGTGAGCGTCCGACAGCGGAAGATCAATACTGGAGAAGCTGGAAATGTTGCGGTTTAACGCGATCTCGAGGCTCAGCTGTTCCAGCCCCTTTAGCTTGCTGTCAATGGACATTTCCATCTGCTCGAGCAGCAGATCATTCGCCCGGTTGGTTTCGGCCTTGACCTGATTGAATGAGATCGAATACATGGCAAAACTGATGAGAATGGGTACCGTAAGAACGGTAATATAGGATACCAACCAGGTTACAATCACGCTCCGGTTGTACTTGCGCAGCTGCTTGAACATTATCCGATTACCTCCCGGTTGTTATTTGGGAATTCCGTATAATCGCCAAGGTTTCTTTCCTCCCCAAAAATTGCACATGCCGGACTCAGCCTGTATAGGTGCAATTTCTCCGGGATATCTGCCGCCAGCCCTATAGATAACCGCTTCCTCACCTGGTTTCAATGATATTTCGATAGATTGATCTCCATGCATCTTGTAATCCAGTGTTTTCCCTTGAGATTCAATCTTGAATCCCTGTTCTAAGCCTGTGATATCGGTAAGTAATCGGCAGGGCTCCCCAACAAGACTGAGGATGCGGATAAATTCCGTCTGTCCCTCTTTATAGACGGCGCTCACAAGAAATCCGCCTTCCGCGCGCAGATTGTGAATAACGGCTTCCTTCCACTCGCCTGGAACGGCAGGAAACACCCGAATCAGGTTTCCCCAGCTCTGGAGCAGCATATCCTGAATCGCCTCCGCGCCGGCCAGAGGCGTCTCGATGACCGGTCCCGCTTCTTTATACATCGTATTCGGTTTAATGAGATGCATCAGGGTGCGCAGATAACTCAGCGCCTCATCGCCGAGGCCCAGCGCTGCCGCTATAGAAGCCGCTCCCGTGAAGCTGAATCCGCGCAGATCGCCTTCCATGGCCATCCAATGTCTGAGTGTGCGGACGGCCACAGTCCGTTCTTCCTCCGAACGGCCGGCAATATGCAGCGGAAATACGGCGAGTAGATGGCTGAAATGCCTGTGGCCGAACTCGAGGCCGAGATCCTTCCCGATTCTGTAGCCTGATTCTGGATCAACCGGCAGCGGCGTCAGACGGGCAAGAATTTCATTCCAACGAGTCCGCAGCGGGTCCTGAATCTTGAGCCTCTCCGATGCCTCCAGTAATGTTTCGCAGCCCCAACGCAATAGCGAAAGATCGTAATGGGAATCGCGGGTGGTGAGCTGTTTGAAGGAGCCATATTCAGGCGATACCATGAAAGGCAGATGAAGCCTGCCGTCTTCCCCTTCCTCCAAGAGATGCATATACAAGCAAATGCTGCGCCGAAGAAGCGGATACAGGAAGTTACGAAGCATCTCCTCATCCATTGAGTAGCGATAATGTCTCCAGCAGTTATGCATGAGCCACGTCAAATTTCCAACTTCATCATCGACCGGACTGTTCAGATCGTAGCTGCTGCTCCGCCCGAGGCCGGCTGAATCACTGCGGAACGGTTCAGGAACGTTATGTATCAATTGTTCCTCATTTTGCTGGAGTGAAGAGATAAGAGATTGTCCAAGCTCCAGCCGATTCGCGGCATATATTGGCGAATAGCTCATCTGGACGTTCATATTAAACCAAAGTCCCGGCCACGGTGTTGACGTCATCCACGGGCCTTGGTTATCTATGGGCAGCTGATCTTTTCTGGTTGCGGAAGCTAGTTTATACATCTGAATCCAGTAAAAGCTCTCGAGCTGCATATCCGGAATCGAGAGGAAGCTTGCGGGATAGTAATCATGCCACCACTGACGATGTGCGGAAATCCATGAATTTAATCCGGACTCTGAGATATCGATCCCTTCAAGCTCCTGGCAGGCCTTTTCCCGGTCCAGATCGGAAACCCCATTCATCACAGTCAACAGGCACACACGCCGGTATCCGGCCACATTCTCGCCATCTCCCTTATGCGCCCCTACCATCCCGAAATCATGGAACTTCCATGCCGTTGTGCAGCCTTCGGCTCGGCCGTAGTGTTGAACACCGAAGGAAATCCCTCGTTCTTCGCTCCTCTCAATGGCCGTTTCGGGAATATATTGATTGAAATTAACCCCATCGGCATTTTTCAGGATCGGGCTCACTTCAGGATAGGCGTACCAGTTCATTTTCGCCCCCTGTTCACTTTCATCGGTGTCAAGTTCAATGAACACAACAGGCGATATGGCATGAACCAAAGCCCGTAGCCTTACTTCTCCCTTAGTTGTAGTGATAATCGCCCGCATTTCGGCATTCCATAAGTCAATCCGAATCTCGCAGGGATTGTAGATCCATCCTTCCATTTCCAATGCCAGCTCTCCTATAGGCACCCGTACGGGAAAGTTCTTGGCACCGCCTTCGCGTGAAGCTGTCACGTCCGTACGTCCGAGCACGAATCTGAGCACATGACGCTGATCACGGTGTTCTTCGCTGTATATCATGGCTCCGAGAAGCCCATTTCCTATAAAAGCTCCCTCGTCCCAGCTGATAGGCTTGGTCTTCCACAGCATGTCATGCCTCGAGAGAAAGGATGGCCAATCGATATTTGTCCGTAAACACATTGTTTTTCCTCCTTTTTGGGATGATACAATTTTTATAAAGGTGACCCAAGTTTCCTTCAATCTATTTGTCTGGTATGTATCCGCTTTCAAAAATACTCGATTCGTCAACCCTAAAAATGTATGATAAATCACTATTTCCCTTTATATGCCATATTAGCTTCTGTGCATAATATCGTAGCATAAATCCCGACGGTATTAATAGAAGAATCGATCGGAAGCAACAACAAAGATAACCCGGGAAACTAAGAATGAAGTAACGGGTTTTGTTTAAATAGACGAAAGACGTGTCTGGATTGATCATTCACAACGACCAAAGACTCCAGACACGTCTCTCGCTTATCACGATATGCAGGTTGGCGCCCAAATCAGCATGTCCCTGCCTTATTCCTTCACGCTTCCCATTACCAGCCCGGTCATGAAATATTTTTGCAAAAACGGATAAACAGCCATGATCGGCAATGCGCCTATAAAAATTTGTGCCGCACGTGTAGTCCGATCCGAGATCTCTGACAAGGTTTTAACATCCTCTGCGCGCATGTTGGAGAAATCCTGTTGAATGATAGCCGTCTGCAAATAAGTGGCGAGCGGGTAATGACTTGGCGAATTCATGAGCATGAGGCCATCGAACCAGGAATTCCAGTGCCCAACGATTGTGAACAGCGTGACCGTCGCAATAGCGGGCAGAGACAGCGGGAGATATATTTTCCAAAGCGTTATCCAATGACTTCCTCCATCAATGAAGCTCGATTCCTCCAGCTCCTTGGGCAGTCCCCGAAAAAAATTGAGCAGCAGAATGACATTAAACACCGTTACCGCCCCTGGAATGACTAGCGCCCAAATCGTATCCAATAAATGCGTGTATTTGATCGTCAAATACCATGGAATTAAACCGCCGCTGAATAAGATCGTAATTACAAAATACCAGGCATAAACGGTCCTCATCCGGAAATCCTTCGTTTCTTTGGAAAGCGCGTATCCGAGCGTTACGGTTAAAAACATACTAATACCAGTACCCAATATTACCCGCTGAATGGAAATCAGGAATGAGCCCAGAAAATCTTTCTTCTTCAAAATAAATTCATATGATTTCAGTGAGAATTCAACCGGCCACAGCTTGACTAGCCCGGCCGCTGCAGCGCTGCTGGAGCTGAATGAGACGGCAATGACCTGGATAACGGGAAGGATGCAGAGCAGCGAGAGCGTGATCAAAAATATATGATTGCAAAGATTGAACAGGCTCCGCGTTACCGAGGCGCGTTGAATCATTGTGTTAATCCCCCTATTCCAGTTAAAAGATTCGGTAATTCGCAAACCGGTACGCCAGCCAATAGGATACCGAGATCAGCAGAAAGGAAACGAATGATTTCAGTAATCCAATAGCGGTTGCCGGGCCATATTGAGCATCTGAGACACCGATGCGGTAAATCAATGTATCCAGAATATCTCCGCTTTCGTAGACTTGAGGACTGTATAAGTTAAACACTTGGTCGAAGCCCGCATTCAACACGTTGCCCAGGCTGAGCGTGGCCATTAGCACAACAATCGGGATCATCCCCGGCAGCGTAATATGGAGGGTTTGCTTCCAGCGGTTTGCGCCGTCTATGGTGGCCGCTTCATAAAGAGACGGATTAATGCCTGTCAACGCGGCCAGGAATACGATTGTGTTGAAGCCGAATTCCTTCCACGTATCCGTCAGAACGAGCGTGATGGGAAACCAACGGTTATCGCCGAGGAAGTATATCGGTTGGATGCCGAACCATCCGAGTGTTTGATTGACGATGCCGTGCTGTAGAGAGAGGACATCGATAAGGATGCCGGCGAGAATGACCCACGATAGGAAATAAGGAAAATAGATTAAAGTTTGAATGCTGCGCTTCACAACCGTCTTACGGATTTCATTCAACAGAAGAGCGATGACGATCGGTACGACATTGCCCATTATAATTTTCATCGTAGCAATGTAGACGGTATTCCAGATAATACGGTACGTGTTCGGCATTTCCAGGACGTATTGCAGATTGGTGAGCCCGGTCCACTCCGAGCCCATAAACCCTTTGATCGGTTTGAAATCCTGAAATGCAATAACATTGCCGAACATAGGAATATAACAATAGATCAATACAATAACTAAGCTGGGAAATACCAGTAAATGCAAAGGTATCTCGCGGCGCCATTTGCCCGTTTTCATCTGTCATCCCACCGTCCGGTGTATAATAAAGATTTTGGTCCTTCTATTATTTGGAGGTTGAAGCCCACTCGTTTACTTCTTTCGTAATTTGGTCGCCGCCTGATTTTTTCCAATTTTCCACGAATTTGTCGAATTCATCTAGCGGCGCACCAACGATGATCTTCGTGATCATTTCTTTCTCTAAATTGAGCAGTGTCGACCATTTGAGCGTCATCGTTGGGGTCTGCAAGCTAGTGCGATATTCATTGGTATACAACAGGTCATTCTCCTTGTAATAATTCAGAACGGCGAATGAAGAGTCTGTCGGACCTGCTTGTCGTACCGTCGACCACTTCGATTGATCGCCGTTCTTGAACGCTTGATAAGCTTCGTAGTCCGCTTGTTGCTCACCGTTTAATGCTGACGGATCACTGGATGCTACAGCTTTTTTTAATGCCTCGTAACGTCCGGGTACATCCTTATTGGGCGGGAAGCCATAGACGAACGGCCACTTGAACGCTTCCAGTCGTTCCTTCGTCACCGGGTCCTGCGTCACGCTCCATTTGTTCCAATCACCCGTTTTCCCGTAAAACTTCTCGAAGTTCGCGTTAAACAACTTGACTATAACTTCGGGATGCTTGAAATTTTTCTTTACAACGTAGTAGGTGCCGATTGGAAAGCCTACGGAAGGACGAGCCGGTTTATCATCGATTGAAGGGATCGGATACGCTTTCCAATCCATATCCGGATTCAGCTTGCGCGCATCATCGAATGGATAGAAAGGATTGGAGTTCGCCCCGAAGGTAATGCCAAGTTTATTCTGTCCGAGCAATTCCGCCTCCTTGGCCGCGTCCTTCGCCCCGAATTCCTTATCGATCAATCCGGATTTGTACAGCTCCTGCAGCTTCGCAAGGGCAGGCTTCATTTCCGGCTGAATCGCCCCATACGCCAACTGGCCAGAACCATCCTTGATCCATGTCCCGTTCGGATTAGCATGATATGCATTGAAGAAACTCTCCAAATCGGCAAAACCATCATAAATGTTCTTGTTTGCTGCCAATCCTATAACGCCTTTGCCGCCATCACCATTCGGATCCTTGGTAGCGAACGCTTCCATGATATTGAATACATCCTGCATGTTTTTGGGGTCAGGCAAGTTTAACTTCTTCATCCAGTCCGAACGAATCCAAAGAACGTTAGCATCTGTAATGTTCCCATTAAATCCGGGTATCCCCAAAAGCTTTCCATCGATCGTAGCGGAGGTCATAGCCATACCCTCATCCTGCTTGGCTACATCCTTCAAGTAGGGGGATGCGTAATTCTCAAACACTTCTGTAAGATCGGCTAACTGGCCGTCCTCCGCCAGCTGCTTGAACTGTTTGGAGTTCACGGCCACAATATCCGGCAGCTCGCCGGAAGCGATCATGAGGTTCAACTTCTTGTTGTATGCGCTTTCGCTCCCGCCGGAATTGTCTGCAACCCAATCATAGATCAGATTGATGCCGAGCTCGTCCTTGTAAGTCCTTGTCCAGAGGTTATTGCCGATATCCTCTCCTTGCGGAAATTTATAACTTCCATTAATCCCGCGTACCGCATGAACATCAATTGGAGTCTCGTATTTCCCGAATGGCCCCGCAGCATCTGCTGTCGCCGGTGTGCTCTTGTCGCCGTCAAGGGACTGACTGCTTGCTGTTTGATTGCCTGAATTGCTGCATGCCGTAGTTAGCAGGGCGACACCCATGAAGCAAGCCATAGCCGTAAAGACAACCTTCCGTCTATTCAAACCAACTTCCCCCTCATCGCATAGTGTGGTGTTACTCCCTTCCTCTGTATTATAGGAGGATGATTTGTGCGCTATCTACTGACGCATCAATACTTGTTGTCACCAATATTTACTTCTGCAGTTCGCGATATTCCTGCGGTGTAAGTTTGGTGATCGATTTGAAGAACCGGTAAAAGGACCGTTCGGACAGAAACCCGACACGCTCCGAAATGTCGCTCATCCGAATGTCGGGATTTCTAAGGAGCTCCTTGGACTTCTGCAGCCTGACTTGTTTGATCGTCTCTGTAACCGACTCCCCTGTATGATGCTTGTACAATCTCGACAAGTATGATGGGTTGAGCGACACGAAATCGCTTAAACGAGTCAAGGAAAGGTCTCCGTTCACATACTCATGTATATATTTCTTGATTTTCGTGATGACGTCGTTCTCGGAGTTCGTCTGTCCCTCCGATCGATGGTTAAAAATCAACTCTGCTAATTCTCGCAAATAATCAAACGCCGAGCTCCATGTCTTATGGGCTTGCATCATCGTCAGCTTATCCAGGTCCATCTGTTCGGCAGCCAGGCGGAGAACAGAGTTGTAATTCAGAATGGAGATGTAAATGACGACTAGCATGTAGTACCACTCGGTTCTGGCTTTCTCGGTCTGCTCATCCTGGGCAGCAAGCAAAGCGGTTATCCCATCAAATGCAGCCAAGAAGGCCTCACGCCGTCCGGCTTCCAAATCATTTTTTAAGTCGATCCATAAATGGGTCTGTAAGGGACTTTTTACTGGTTCGAAACGGTCGTGATCCGTGCCGTAAGCTTGGTCGGTCAATAATAACTCTTGACCCAAGCCAAGCCCATATCCGAATAAACGTTTAATCGTTATATAACGGATAGGCAGCTCCTCCCAGCCGCAAGGCTTGCTGCATACGATAATGGACAGTTTGATCTTGAGCAATTGCCTGCTTGTATGTTGAATTTGCTCCAATGTACCTTGCACAAACCTGAGGATTTGATCCCACGAATCTTCAGCATCGGATTTCGGTTGAATCAACCAAACCATGCGAAAGCGTTCGTAATCCGTGAAAGCGACACGAGTCGAAACCCCTAGCAATTCTTCTGAAATATTTTGCACCGCATATATGATTAAGGCCCGGTCGAATGTGCTTAGGCCCTCCCGCCATTCATCTACGCGGCCTACAACTAGAAGAACGGGTTTGGAAGGGTCGAGTGAAATGGACAGCTGAGTAAACTGACTGTGACGGTTGCCTAGCGCATAGGATTCTCCTTGAAGGATATCGCGGAGGTAATCTTTCTGAATATAAGGCAGCGCCCGCTGCAGCAAAAGCGTCGTTTTCTGAAGCGTGCTATGCATGACCATCTCTTCGTCCAGCTTCGCGATTGCTTTCTTGACAGATCCGATAATAGTTTCGTCGGTCTCCGTTTTAAGCACGAAATCGAACGATCCGTTTCGCATCGCTTCGTGGATAAAGGTAAATTCGTTATAGCCTGTCAGGAAAATGACTTTGCAACGCGGCCAAAGCTCCATAATTCGCTGCTGCAGTTGGAGTCCGGTTATTCCAGGCATCTGAATATCGGACAGAACAATGTCAATCTTCGTTTGCTTGAGCCAATCGATCGCCTCCAGCACATTGTAGGCACGATACACCTCCAGCTCCATGTCTACCTGCTCTTGAAACAGATCGGCCATCCCGTCCACAATCACATCTTCATCATCAATGATCAACAATCGATACATTCGGTACCTCCCTAATCGGAATGCATATCTCGGTTCGCAACCCACCAAGGCAGCTGCGCTTAACAAGGACACCGGCATCGGTCCCGAACTTCAATTGCAGACGCCGATGCACATTGATTAATCCCGTCGTTTCCATATGTTCATGATGAGAATTCAGTTTGGCTTCAAGCATATTCAATTGCTCGTCAGTCAATTCTTCTCCATTGTCCTCAACAGCAATACAAATCAGTTCCGTCTTTACCTCAAAAGAAACACGTATGATTCCGTTCGTAATCTTGTTCTGCAGTCCGTACTGGTAGGCGTTCTCCAGAAGTGGCTGAATGATAAGCCTTGGTACATTCAGAGAAGCATACGTGCACGGCATACCGGCAAAATCGGTTTGCAGTCTCTTGCGGAAACGGGCCAACTGGATATCCGCATAAGTACGGGCGTGTAACCACTCCACTTCCAGCATTACCTCATCATCCGCATTTCTCGTAATATATTGAAAATAGTTTCCGAGGTGTTCAACAAAGCGAATGGCGTTTTTATTGTCATCCGACGCTATCATGCGCTTCAGGACAAAAAAGCTGTTATACAAAAAGTGCGGGTTGATTTGCGACTGCAGCTGCTTCAGCTCCGCGCGCTGGCTATGAATCTTTTGTTCGTACACTTCCTGGATCAACGTGTTCAGTCGGCTCATCATCGTATTGAACTGCCGATACAGGTAACCAAATTCAAAGGCCGTCTTGTAGGGAATCGAAACGTCCATATTGCCGCTCTCCACGAGGCGAAAAGCGGATACAAGCGAATGCAAAGGCTTATGGATCATCCGATAAATCCAATAAGAGAAAATGATGATGACCGCTACTGATAATATGGACAGCACTAACAGCATCACGAAATAATGACTAAGGGGATCGAGAATTTGTTTCTCGGGCACATACACGAGCAGGGTTGCATCCAGCATCTCGGATGGTTCGAACGTGACGAGGTAGAACTGATTGTCAATCTTGAGACGTTCGCTTCCCGTTTTATGATCGCCAGATTGATTCTCCCATAGCTTCTTCAAGGTTTGAATAAGTGCAGCTTCCCGGGCTTCTTGGGTGGAAGTGATATACCAATCTTGCTCTCTCGCAAATAATACGGCCCCCCCTTCCGCTGAATTGGGAATTTGCTTAAGCACGTCTCTCAAGCTTTTCAAATAAATCTCAACCTTAATGATCGAAGTCGGCGCCTGCGCTGCGGTCAAACCTAAGGGGAATAAGCTGCCCATGAAGAGGCGATCGTCCAGCATAGTGAAAGGCGACAGCGTTTTATATTGCATAGCGCGAATCTCGCCTATTTCTTTAGCCGGAATGGCCGCCTCGTCATAGCCGCTCCCATGAATCGTGATTCCCATCGAGGGGATGTACAACTTCGAATTTGAAATATACTGGCTAGAATTATTCAAGAGAAAGAGCTTGCTCTCCAACCGATTCAACATTTTAAATCGTTCAAAAGTGGGGATATTCGGGTACAAATTGCTTAAAGTAGACAATTCGCCGTCGTTAATGAATTCCCGCATGGATTTGGTCACCCGACTCAGTTCGGCTTCATACGAGGATAAGTAGAAATGAACCCGGGATTGCATCGAATTCGTAATTTCCTGACGGACGCTTGCCGCACCTGACATGTTGATGTATAGACTTAAGGTATACATTGGAATAATCGACAATAAAAAAGCTAATACCAGGTTGAGATAAATAGATGATTGCCGCAGATGCATTTATTCCCTACCTCCTAATATCCCATGAAAGAAATAAAGCAACCGACGGAATCCCGTAAGCTGCCTTATTAACCCATTATAAGTCTACCCGAACCATCTTTCGTCAATAACTAGTTTCGATTTATTATGACCCATTTTAATATGATAGGCTGCCGATTCAGCCGGCAGCCTGTTTTTACATTAATCCTATATCCCGTTGACTCCATTAGCCTGTTACCCGATTGACATTCCAAGCTTCTCTGCTATTTTAAGATTATTTTATTTTTGATTAATGACAGGTTCTTTCTTTACTCCGATTTAATTTTATATTTGGTTTTCACATAAGGATTTTTAATATATTCCGCCCACAAATCTTCAACGGATTGACCTGTTATTTCTTTAAAATCATTGATATTGAACGTATCCTGTTGCATTTGTTTGTTTAAAATATCTACTACTTTATTATTCTTGTTTTGTTCGATCCATAACAGAAAGCGTGCAGTTACTCCATAACCGCCATTATAATTATCCGTTTCTTTGGGATCGGTAAATTTCCAATCTTCATGGTGAGGTCCGTATACATATCTAACATAATCTGCGATTCCTTCTGTAATCCACCATGTCTCATCGTCGTACCTTGGATACGCTTGTACAATGTGAGTTAACTCATGTGTAAATAGCCCTAAATCCCATGGATGATTCAGGATCCATTCAGAGCTTACAACAATCATCCCATTATCTGCATAGGCTACTCCATCGTATGTAGGATCGAATTTTAAAATCACTTTTTTGGTTGCAGTTTTTGGGTCGGCAGCATACTTGGACAACAATTTTGGATAGACATCAAAATATAGATCAACAAAATCACTAATAATAGGATTCATTGCTGGATTATCCACGTCATTAATCACTTCTAAGGTATAGCCGCGTTTTTCATATTGTCCACCAGAATCAACAACATGAGAATTAATAGCGCTTTCATTTGCCGAAACAATAGGGGTACCACCTAAAGTACTTAAAAGAATACCTGCACAGACGACACTACTCAACAATTTTTTCATGAAAGATCGATCCTCCTAATTCTATTATTTAGATTTGATAGATAGAATATAAGATTCCGAGATGGCTGTACCTTTAAGCGGTATGATCTTTAATCAGCATGAAAACATGTTAACTTTAAAAAAAACGATTTCCCTCCTTCCTTTGTATGTTAATTTCTTATGCTCACCAATCACGTTGTACTGACAATCCTATCATCCTGTAATAAAGCAACCAACAGAATCCCGTAAGCTGCTTTATAAAACCGATTATAAGTTAAACAGACACAATCCTCCACTGACGATTATTGATATTATGATGACGAATTTTTACGTCCGTGAGTGTAGTTTGGTGATTATGCATTCTTAAATATTATTCAGGATTTGATTCATGTATCTTGCCCGACTAGATTACAAATCGATTTTCAGTATAAAACGAATAGTTAAGCCCCGGCTCCAGAGAAACTGGCGCAGGGGCTCCTTAGCAATCTCAAAGTTCATTCTCACTTCTCATATCTGCGGAACTGGCTGTCACATTGCAATAAACTTGGCATCCGCCCAATCGCCGTGATCGTTGCCAATTCCATCGCCGGCATCGGTAACGACTAACTTTAGTTGTTTCTTTCCACGAACATCAACATCAACAAACTTGGCCGGAGTGTCTCTTTTCATCGTCCCGCTGTCAAACAATTTCTCACCATCGGCCCATACTTGAAAATCTACGGATCCGCTATCGTTATTGTTTGATTCCTGATCAAGGCCTACGTAGCTTTGAAAGCGATCATACCCTTTCCCGGCAATGTCGTAAATGATTTCTGAATTCGCATGCGTTCCAATTCCTTTATCATAGGTGACAACGCCCGAATCAGTTAACAATTTAATCGGGTTCCCTCCGACACTAGCATCTCGATGAATCGTTCCCCAGCCAGTTGTCGCATAAATCCACGGAAGTTCGCTTAAATACAATTGTGGAGTGATGTTAAAATGAATCTTATATGTTTTCGTCACTGATCCATCTGCCGAGGTGACGGTAATCACGGTGGTACCCGGAAGTTGTTCAGCCGGTGAAATATCTACCTTGACATCGTTATTGGCCGGAATGACTTCCACCGTGGGTACATCCGATATCGTGCCTTCCAAGAATGTCATGTTGTAATCTTTGGTTACGTGATCAAAACTTGAGAAGGATTCCCCGTTGATCTTGATGTCATCTATTAACAATTCTTTCAACAACTTAGCTCCAGCCCAATCAGCATGATCCGCTCCATTGCCGATGCCACCGTCTGTTACTTCCAACGTAAGAACATCGACATCGGAAACATCAACATTGACATGTTGGACATCCGCGTTATCTTTCATTACACCGCTATCATAGAGCTTTTTCCCGTCTCCCCACACTTGAAAGATGACAGCCCCCCCCTGAGTTTCACCGTCTAGTCCAATATCAGAAATAAACCTTGAAAAGTTTTTACCAATATAAAATGAAACTTTAGAGTAGGCATGGACACCCAATCCTTTTTCATACCCTTTACCGTTCAGAGTGATCATGTTGCCATCACCTTGATAGTTCCCACCGACACTTGTATCCCTTTCAGCCGGACCCCAGCCGTTTGAAACGTTGCCGAAAAATTGCATGTCGCTCAGAAATGTATCTTCTATCGGAAGGGCAGATGGGACTTGTATGGAAAATCCTGATCGTACTTGCGCCTGAATTCCCCCAACAGAATTGAACTTGGCATCCGCTGTAAGATGACTCCAGCCAGCCCCAGCGTCTTGAGGCGCCGTCACCTTCCAACTCACCTTAACGGAATTGTATTTATCTTCCGGTGAAATGGTTTGAAATTTGGTGTCCGAATCAGGGGTTGCTTTCCATCCTTTCGGTACATTTAGATTGAGATCCACGTTACGGACAGCCACTCTTCCATAATTGGTCATCGTTGTTACAATCGTTTTGGTTTCACCTGGGGCTATAATGGAAGGACCGTCAAACGATATACTAACAGCGGCAGGCGCCTCGTTCGGTGTTCCCGGAGTGACACGGTAGGTGACCGCTGAAAATGGTTCAACATCGGAGACAATTTTGCTGGCATAACTCATGATTTGGCCAGTCCAATAGTCTTCAGCCATATAAGCCGAAGCATGTTTGAAACCTAATTGTTCCGGTTCAGCACTGATTGTTGTCTTTGCACTAGTGCGGTTGACCAATGTAATCAATCTACTGCCATCAGTAAGCGCTTTCACCCAAACCTCTTTACCGTCATTATTGATCATGCGCTTAAATCCCTCAGCCGAAACCTCATTTCTCGTTTCCGGGCTGATGCGATACATCATAATTCCGTGAGACGGGACAGAAGCACTGATTTTGTCTGTGGTCGTTGCCGTTTCATGTGTCCAAAGATTCCGAACCGTATAGGTTTTCATGTCGACAGAGAATGGTATGCCTAATTGACTAAGACTTATCTCCACATTTAGCGCAGCATCGCTTGAGTTGAAGAACACCACGGCTTTGTCCCCATTGGCCATCGGTTTCAACAATACCATACTACCGTCGTTTTGCTGCTTGATGGGATGTCCTTGTATACCGATTGGATCCTGATTCACCGCAATCACTTCTCGATTGGTGTAAATATCCATAATTTCTTGGGGAGCATTCAGTAAATCGGTACCCGCGAGTAATGGCGAAGCCATTATGGACCAAAGACTAAATTCAGTACGATATTCTTCTAGACTCATGCCCCCGTTACCGATTTCCAACATATCAGCATCATTCCAATAGCCCGGACCGGCATACGGATACAGTTCAACATTCTTAAGGAAAACGACTAACATCCTTAGATACGAATCACTAATATCGCCGATGGTCCGCCACAGATTGCCCACCTGCTTGCCCCATAACCACGGATCATCGGCTCCTCCAACGCTCATACTGAAAACAATGTCCCGTCCTGTATCCGCAAGCGCATCGCGCATCTTCTCATAACGTTCCTGTACCGGTCGACCCTCAGGGTCGCCACAATTATCATACTTTAAATAGTCGATTCCCCACTCGGCAAAACTTTGGGCATCTTTCTTTTCATAATTGAGACTCCCCGGATAATTGGCACAAGTCTTGTTACCTGCGCTTGCGTAAATACCAATTTTCAGACCGAGAGAGTGAACATAATCGGCGACTTCCTTTATCCCATTTGGAAACTTTTCCGGATTGGGAACTAAATTGCCGTTTTCATCGCGTTGACTAAGCATCCAACAATCATCGATGTTGACGTATTGATAGCCCGCTTCTTTCATCCCGGAATCAACCATCTTTTTAGCCGTTTCCTTCACGAGATCGGCATTAACGTCACAATGAAAGGCGTTCCAGCCATTCCAGCCCATCGGAGGCGTTTGTGCAAGTCCATTGTCAAGTGCATAGGCTTGCGAATAATTGAACCCTAACAAACCAATGACCAGCGTAAACAAAAACAAAAGCGTTGCCAACGACTTTTGAAACCATGGGTGATTCATTAAACATATCATCCCTTCTTTATTTTATTCTCGTCCGGATTGCCTATTGCAACAGTCGGTATAAGAACAGACCAATCCTCCTTTCTTCTCTGAAAGGATATATGCGGAAAGAAAAATCAGAGCCAATCTTTAGGGATGGAATACAAAAACATCGACTTGATGCCCGGTAAACTTTGAAAACTGAACACTTTGGATGCCCTATGCCCTCCGGAACCTGTTATTTTTTTGGCGTGATTCTCCACCTTCTTTTCAATATTAGGAGGAAAACGCTCCCAATTTAAAATAAATATACAATTCTCTTTTTTGTTTTGCAATACTAACTTTTCTTGAGATTTTTGCAATCAATTTGAAGGAATGCTTCATCTTGCGCATTTAACTATATTAAATAAAAAAAAGCCCTTAAAATCAGGCTTTAGCATTTTATGTAATGTGGTTAATCTATTCGTTCCTTTGATAGTAAATAATAAAACGATGTATTGAATGATCGTGCGTTCCACCAAAAACTGCGATTTTTGGGTGGAATCAAATTTTAGGCGGAATCAAATAGTGACCGAGTTCTATGGGATGTGTTTAAAATTTTGGCAGCCTGTATACCGGCCACAATACCAGCCTGAAAATCTTGCGAATGTAATAAGCCAATACGGTCGTTGCGGTCCATGCACTGCGCTTATTCTCGATGTATTGATCGTTGATCATATAAGTCCGAGTGGAAGTAGGGGGTTTCAGACCCATCTCTTCCCACTTCGCAGGATCATTCGAACCTCCTAGCCTTACAAGCATATTCGCCGACTCGCTATTTATTTTATCCGGAATTTGCTCGTAAGCTTGGGTGATTTGCGCATGAAATTCGTCGATCGGATTGCGGCTGGCAAGGCTCTCTAAGTGGATGCCTTCGCGAAGGTAGGAAACGTATGCCAGATGATCAGCCCAGGACTGGTCGATATAAAAAAGCCGCACCCGCTTCTCGGAAGGGCTCATCGGCTTCTCGCCTTTCAAAATTTTGAGCCGTTCCTCGTATAGAATTCGCCTTTGATCCTCCACCATATCCGAATAACAGTTTAGTTCCTTTTGGATATCGAAGTTTTGGCCCATAATAACACGCTGAATATGCGCAATTTTGTTGTGGAGCACCGGCTCATAGAGAGCCTCATCCTGCCTGGGAGCGCGAATCATTTTATCGATGCCGAACCTAAGCATTAACTCGTCTTCCAAGCTTACGAAAAATACGGAAGCCCCCGGATCGCCTTGGCGGCCAGATCGCCCGCGCAACTGGTTATCGATCCGTACGCTTTGGTGCATATGCGTACCAATCACGTACAACCCGCCCAGCTTGGCGACAACTTCCGCTTGCGTGGGGTTGCCGCCACCGAGCCGAATGTCGACGCCGCGTCCCGCCATATTCGTAGACACCGTCACGGCGCCGAGTTCTCCCGCTTTGGCGATAATCTCCGCTTCCTCTGCGTCGTTTTTCGCATTCAGAACATGGCAAAGGTACGCCAGCAACCGCTAGCGTCTCCGCCAGCATGTCAGACTCCTCGACGCTTGACGTACCAATGAGAATCGGACGTCCCGTCCTATGAACGGACGAGATTTCTTGTACAAGCGCCTTAAGTTTGGCTTCTTTATGGGTATAAATCCGGTGCGGATGATCGATCCGTATGTTAGGCCGGTTCGGCGGAATTTGAACGACCTGCAGCGCATAAATTTCTTCGAATTCCATTGCGGAAGCTTGCGCGGTAGCGGTCATTCCGCAAATCTTCGGATACAGGCTAAGGAAGTGTTGAAGGGTGATCGTACCGAGAATTTTCCCACCGGCTATGAGCTGCAGCCCTTCTTTGGCCGCAAGCGCGGCTTGCAGCCCGTCCGGCAAATGCCTGTTCTCTGCCACGCGGCCGGTATATTCGTCAATCAGCTCGATTTTCCCGTCCCGGACGATGTAATCGATGTCTTTTTTCAATAACAATTCCGCATGCAGCGCACAATTTAACGACATTAACAAATGACTATTATGGCTTTCGTACAAATTGCCGCATCCCAGCAGCGATTCCGCTTTAGCTGAGCCCGCTTCATTTAAATAAACGTTCCGCTTAAACTCATCGAAGTCGTAATGCTCATCTTGCTCGAGCTGCCGAGCCACTTCTGCGAAACGAATGCCGTCATTACCGGAAGAGCCCGGCTCACCTGCAATGACTAGCGGTACCCGCGCTTCGTCGAGAAGCAATGAATCCGCTTCGTCGACGATGACATAGTGGAAAGGACGATGCACAATATCGGCTTCGCACATTGCGATCGTGTCGCGCAAATAATCGAATCCCGCCTCTTTGGCCGTTACGTAGGTTATATCCTTGGCATACGCTTCCCGTTTCTCGGACAGGCTCATGCCTGTTTGAACCGAGTTTACCGTTAACCCGAGGAACCGATAGATCGGGCCCATCCACTCCGCATCCCGATTTGCCAAATAATCGTTAAAAGTCAGCACATGAACGCCTTCGCCGGTCAGCGCATTTAGATAAGCAGGCATCACGGCCGAGAGCGTTTTTCCTTCACCGGTATGCTGCTCGATCAAACATCCCTCATGCAGAGCGATGGCAGCCATGATTTGGACATCGTAAGGCTGTAATCCGAGCGTTCGCTTCGCTGCCTCACATACTAACGCATAAGCATCGACAAGCAGATCGTCCAAAGGCGTACCCGATATTGCTTCCTTTCTCAGCCGGAGAGATTCTGCTTGCAGCCGCTGATCTTCCCAAGCTTCCAAATTCCGTTTTCGGATGAGCTCCGTTTTGTCCCGATAACCTTTCAGCTTTTTCCGGGTATCATAGTCTTTGATTTTTTGCATCAACTTGAGGGCTGTATTCATCGGAGTTTGATCTCCCCTCGGTTTTGTGCGCGATTCTATATTACTCATCCTTTAATCGTCGTTGATACAAAACAACAGATACCATCGTTAATACAACCGTCCATGCCAAAATAATGAGGAGCGGTTTTAATAATTCTCCCGTCGTAAGGCTTATATTGCGTGTATCTAGCAAATATACAAGTTGACTGCTTGGTACGTACTCCAGCACTTTGAAGATCGGAAAATCCTTCACTAGCAACGCTCCATATGGTGCCGAAGTGAATACGAACAGCAAGGGAATTACAAATAAGGATGCTTCAAGCAACGTCTTGGAAAATAGACCACATATCGTCCCGACTGCTGTGTATAGAATAATCGAAAAAATGATTGCTGCCACAAACGCCCATATACTAGCTGGCTTATATCCCAATATATACGTAACAATAGCCAGAACAACAGCAGATATTACAAAGACAAGAGCACTTTTACCAATTAAAACATCCATGGTCGTGGCCGGAGTCATCATTAATGATCGTAAAGTGTTACGCTCCTTTTCTTCCGCAATCAAGCATGCTTGTACAAAACTCGTTATTATGGTAAACGATATATTTAGAACTAGACCTAAAATAAGGCCTACAGTTCCAACCGAGGATAGGTCTTGGCCTTTAAAAAGGAATGATAAGAGTATTGGGAAAATCAACATAATGGAGATCGCATAATTGCGTGAAAACTCTTTGTAGTCCTTCACAAATATCGCCCCGGCACGTTTTAATGAGATACTCATCGTAACCCACTTCCTGTCATTTTAATAAAGATATCACCTAGACTTGGCTCTTTCGTTTCTAATCGATCAATGAACCCTTGTTTCATCCAATCGGCGATTTGATCGGCCGTTCTCTCATCGATCGGAAGCTCGTAGGTTTCCCCATTGATTAAGTCAACACAAACTACGTTTTCCCGATGTTGTTTTTTAAGTTCCTTGGGTGAGCCGATCGCTTGGATTTGCCCTTGATACAAAATTGCCACACGGGTACATATCAATTCCGCCTCAGCCATATCATGCGTCGTAAAAAAAATCGTTGTCCCTTTCTCATTTAAGTAGCGTAACCCTTTATAAATATGTGCTGAATTTACTGGATCTAAAGCAGAAGTAGGCTCATCTAAAAACAATAATTCCGGCTCATGGATAATCGCGCATGCCAACAAGACACGCTGACGCATCCCTTTCGATAGGCGCTTGACTTTCTTTTTGCGCTCTCCGCTTAAGTTCACAAACTGCAACACTTTATCGATCGAAGATTTAGGTAGATCATATAACATACGATACAGCTCCAGATTTTCTTCGATCGTTAACCTCTCATATAGACCGCTGTTATCCGTCAAAATGCCAAAGCGCATCTTCTGCGCAGACTGATGCATCTTCTCCGCCGGCTGGTTGAATACACTTGCCTTTCCGCTTGTCGGATTTAATTGCGCCGTTAAAATCTTGATTAATGTCGTTTTTCCCGAACCACTCGGACCCAGGAAGCCAAGAATTTGCCCTTTCGGAATGGAAAAGGACACGTCTAATAACGCATCCTTATTTCCAAATCTCTTTCGAATATGTTCTACTCGGATCACATCCATGAACACCACTTCCTTAGCGTTGATGGCTTAAATATATAAAGATTGCATGCTTCCAGCCATCAAAAACCGCCGAAATGTAGCTAAATTCGCCTGAATGGTACCATGAAATGCTTGATGGATTCGATATTGCCCCGGAAATGGCATACGCTTACGAAGTTATGTTTGCTTCGCAAGCATGCATTTTAAATGTTAAGAAGAGCTTTTAATTCCTGCAGTTTTGAACGGGATAACGGAACCACGGCATCTTTCCCCGTATTTAATCGCAGGCTGTAGCTATTCTTCGTCCATGTAATAATCTCTCTTACTTTTTGCAGATTAACGATGTAGGATCGATGACACCTGAAAAATCCGAAATTCAACAATCTCTGCTCGAGCTCGGTTAGCGTCAAAGCACAGACATAATTTTCTCCACCTACATGAACAAGGATCGAACCATCCGTGCTTTCTATGTAATCGATTTCAGGCGGATCAAATAAAATCACTTTGTCATTTCTTTTTGTAGATATCTTCTGCAAGGTCATATTGGCCTCATCTTGTTTCTGCACTTCCTGCTTATCCTCTTCGGAGTCCCGAATATCCAATGGATAAAATCCGGATTCGTTCAATCGATAAATGGCATCACAGGAAATCATGGCATCCTCTAAATTCGAAGTTAAAATTAAAATCTGCTTTTCTTTCGAAAGATCATCTAAAATCCGTTTGAATTGACGGCGATCCTCTTCTTCCAAGTAAAAATAGGGTTCCTCCAGTACAAGTGTAGGCTGATGCGCAAAAAAGACACGCAGCAATGTCACATACATCCTTTTCGATGAGCTGAGATCCTTGATTTTTACCTTCCGTTCTTCTTTTAAAGCAAAATAATCCATTAAAAAGGCGATACGCTCATTCCGCTCCGTTACTTTGATTAGAAAAGTGACCAGCTCTTCCACCGTTAAACGCATGTACTCGTTTTGCCCAGCTCGAAATACATAATATATGGAACGATCCGCTAATTGATTCAATAAAAGCTGTTTTCGCTTCAAGTCCGTTATAATGCCCATCGATTGGTTTGATGTTATGCTTAATTCGATCTTCGGTAGAAGTATTTTCCCATCATCATAGATTGGTTGAATTTGCATAATTAGCACTTCGTTCCCCATATAATTCCCTCTCTAAAATAAAACGCCCCAAGCAATCGCTTTGGGACGATTCGTAATCGTGGCTCCACCAAGTTGTATTGCTGTTGCACAACCACCCTAAATTTGACTATAACGGGCCGCTTAGAAACCGGCATTTTCATTCCCTGTGTAGCGAAAAATGATATACCTTGTTTCATCAATCGCTTTAGATTATTGGGTAAATTTTACTTTCATTCGAATCTGCTGTCAATATTACATAGAACATCCCGAAATAGGGGGCCATCATCTTCCATATTAAACAACTAAAATGGCTTAACGACCATTAGCACCAATACGGCAATCATCAGCAGCTGTGCTGCTGCCTCGACGGGTACGATCTTTTTTATCATCCGTCTGAACTCGGCGGGTATTTCATTACCCTGGTCTTGACTTTCAGATATGCTCTTGATGATCTTTTTCATGCGCGGCTCGATCCATCCGTCGATCAGGACGACCATGAGCAGCGCTAAAAGAATGGATACATTCAGCCACATTTTGGATAACCCCATCTTGGTTATGATCATAAGCCCAACTCCGGTTAGAATAAGTACGAATCCGCCAATTTTAGGCATGATGGCCAGTTTGGTCGTTATACCTAAAACAAAGTGCAGCTGGCCGACGCTTCTAGCGGATCTACGAATGATGGGCGTCACGAAAGCAGGGCCAATAAAGGCGATCGAAGCCAATATATGCAAAACGAGCAGTAATCCAAATAATCCCATGATCCCCTTCTCCTCAGCTCACCGGAATATTGCTTTGATAGGCTAGACCGACCCTTTTTCTTTTAAACGATCCTCCAAGCCCAAGATGGTTGAGCATACACATTACGACATCGTCATAAGCCACATTCAGCTCTTGAAATCTGCTGAATAAGTGACCGGCTATCTCTGCCTCGGAAAGGTCCTTGATCGTCTCCTGCATAGGAACGGGCAAGATTTCCGTTGTTACATGTAGATGAGCAGAATCTGGATGCTCTCTCGAATCTATCATGGTTCCCGGACACATCATGGACCAGTCGAGTTCAGTCCGTTGCAGCCTTTCGAAATTCCGGTTGTGATTTTTATACTCAGGCGGAAAGCCGGGTAAATTGTTGCCGATCAGATCAGTATATGGAATATCCAGCAGGCCGGCTCCTCCCATGACCCACACCCGCCCAGAGAAACTAGGCTCCAATTCACATTGGCTTATAATGTTATCGACGATACGGACAAACTCTTCTCCCTGACCCGCATGGCCGGCCGCGATAATAGCGGCGTCTTGATGCGCGAGCGCATCACGGACGCTCGCCGGGTCCATCATATCGTCCACGATCACCTTCACATGCTTTGCGGAATGCTCGCCTAGTTGAGCATAAAGCTTCTCGGAATTTCGCACAAATGCGGTCATCTCATGCCCCATTTTTATCCCTTGCAAGAGCACTCTTTTCCCTGTATTCCCCGTCGCTCCAAAAACAATAATGTTCATTGTCCTTGCCTCCTCTTGAATGGTCCCCCATATTTGGTTAACCCAAGCTTAGCATCGCTTCATTATGATGATAAGAACCCACTTTAAAGTAGGGTACTTACTTAAAAGTAAGCTTGGCGGAAAAGAATGTTCCAGGAGTGCGACTGTAGGCAAACAAAAAGCTGCCCGGAATTCCGAGGCAGCTTCATTTTGAGTTGACTGTATTCGTGTGCAATCCATTGAACCGGTTTTAGGACGCCGGCTCTTCATATTTCCGCTTATTATGCTTCTCTCCCCAAGCACACATGACTTCCGCTACAGGAATCAATGTTTGGCCATATTCACTAAGGGAATATTCTACTTTCGGAGGGACAGTAGGGTAGACCGTTCGATCGACTATGCCTTCCCGTTCCAAATCCCGGAGATGTTGTGCGAGCATTTTTTGTGAAACATCGGGGATAAGCTTTTCCAGATCGTTGAATCGCTTTGTGGATTCAATCAAATGCCATAAAATCATCGGCTTCCATTTGCCACTTAGAACATGAATGAGCGTCTCGATTGGACATTCACGCTGATGAATCATTAATGAATCATCCCCTTACTTGTAAGTAAGTGCATTACCTGAAAATAACATAACAAAATCTTACGATAGCGCTACAATCAAGTCAATCATTGAAACTATAAATGTGGTCATTATCGTCAGAAGCAAAAAAAACCATAAAGAATGCAATGTAAGTTAAAATTTATAATGGAATGCATAATGCGGGGACAGAAAAACAATACTACCTGTGATCGGAGTACCATTTTTGTAAAGGAGATCCTTCACCATGCATTCAGGTTTCGAGAGCCCATTTACACGAATCCACCTATTGTATCATGCGAATATAAATGCAATTACGCCTGAGGAAATCCAACCCGAAATTAACAGCCACGGCTATCATTTGAGTCCACAGCAAGTTAAACAGGAGCTGGATCATCTGACGAGCGAAGGTTACCTTACTAACAAAGGTTCCCAATACGACATTACATTAAGCGGAAAAGATGAACTCCGAAATGTCCAGCAACATTTGGAGTCATTATATCAAGAAGTGTTACAGAATAAATAATAAGCAGCTTTCTAATGAATACCAAAATCAATCCCCTGTACGGTTTATAAAGCGTACAGGGGATTGATTTTGAATCCATTAACTCAAAGACCAATAACCATTTTCGGCGGCATATCGCCCCCCCATGACACGACCGCCCCCCTGCTTTAACGAGACGGCTGTATACAATCGAATCCGCTCGGACTCTTGTGTAGGTCGTTCCGACTTGTCACTCTTCCATTCAAAGGTGCAACCTCCAGAACAACAGCGTGGTACGAACGGCAATTCAACTGCGATAAGTTATTTCACCGAACAATAATACTAGCAATACCCCTCCTATAAATTACCTTCCTTTCTTCAATCCCATTTAGGGATCTTTTCACCATTACCCCATTAGTTAAGATCTAATAGACGATACCTATACTAGTGTTTCGATTCATTCGAGCTGTTTCTACTCGTTTAACAATCCATTTGTTTCTTCCTTTGTAGATAGTCCCCGTGTGTTTTTTAATCAATTTGTATCCGTTTATTTTATATGGATCTCTAGAAAAAGCGGCGGCTTTTGCCTATGTCATGCAAACCAATAGGTGTCCGCACAATCCTGAGCAGAGGCTGAAGCGTATGTATGTGAACAAAGGAGACCGATCAATGCTTAGATTAATGTGTAAAGGCAAGATTCACCGAGCCACTGTGACGGAAGCCGACCTGAATTATGTTGGAAGCATTAAATGATTCAAGTGACCAGTTTGAGGAATGCAGCCCGTTGGAAAAACTTACGCGCTGTCAGCGGCCGAGAACACCGGAAAAATATGTTTGACCGCCCCCTGCGCACCAGTTTCAGCCCCGTGATATCGTGATGATCTTAAGCTTGGGACTGATGGACGAATCTGAGATTGTGAAATGAATGGCTTTTAATACTTCTGCGAAGCAACTGGAGGTAAATCGTTTGAAGAAGGAAAAATATAAAATGGGGAAATTGGGAAAGTACAAATTCATGAAGAAATATAAAATGATACGCAAATTCTTGCCAGACACCCGAACAGCAACGTTATCTAACATTAAAATAATGCTGGGGTTGTATAAATCAGTTTACTTAAAACCCGATGAGGGAACAGGCGGTCATGGGATATATAGAATCCATAGGGACAAGAATAGCCTTATTTTGCGCACCGGTTCAAAATCACGCATTTTCAGCTCATTAAACGACTTATATACTTCAATCCAAAATATTCTAACTAGGGGTAAATATATTGTTCAAGAAGGAATTGAACTGTTAAAACACAATCATCGTCCGTTCGATATCAGAGTTATGGTACAAAAGAATGGAAAAGGAATATTAGATGTTACGGGGATTATCGGAAGACAAGCGAAGCGAAATAAAGTGGTAACGAATTATCATTCAGGAGGAACTCCCTTACCTGTAGATACCTTACTCAAATCGCATCTGAATGACGAATCAAGGAAACGGTACATTCAGATGCTTGAGAGATTAGGGAAAGATGCGAGCACTGTCCTTGGTAAAAGTTATAGAAGCAAACGAGCATTCGGAGTTGATATAGCCATTGATAATAAAATGAATCCCTGGGTCCTGGAGATTAACACCAAGCCTGATATGAGCATCTTTAACGTTTTGAAGAACAAAACGATGTACAAAAGGATTTTAAGATACTCGAAAATTAAAGGATGAGCAGTAAGCCGCTACTATGTTGATAAATTTGGTTTTTGTCGTCCTGCACTTTGGCGTTAAAAAAAGGGGACCAGTCCATATCGGACGGGTCCCGTGTTATTAGCAACTTTAAAAGAACAATGGAATTAAAGATCCTCATCAATCTACCGATGAAAGTCATACATATATCTACCAAACGGCTTGATCCGTCCTGTACAATTGCAATTGTACCATCCCTTCCCATTTCCGCTCATTCTCATGAGCGACAGACAAGGAGGAATCAACGTGATCAATGAAATGCGAGCAGACTGCATTATTATCGGGGGCGGAACCGGAGGTTGCGCGGCCGCTCTGTCTGCGGCCCGCTTAGGCAAATCCGTCATTATGACCGAGGAAACCGACTGGATCGGAGGGCAGTTGACGAGCCAAGCCGTCCCTCCAGACGAGCATCCCTGGATCGAATCGTTTGGCTGTACGCGGAGCTACAGACAATTCCGCGACGGCATCCGGGCTTACTACCGGCGCTACCTTCCCTTGACCGCGGCAGCCGCCGCCAACCCGCTGCTGAACCCAGGCAATGGGAGCGTAAGCCGACTGTGTCATGATCCGAGAGTCGCGCTCTCAGTTCTGCATGAAATGCTGGCACCGTACGTGCTCAGCGGGCGCATCGTCATCCTGACCAGGCACCGGATCGAATCGGCGGAAACCGAAGGGGACCGGGTACGTTCTGTAACCGTTCGGTGTCTGCAAACGAATCAGCGCTCCGTTCTGGCCTCGAACTATTTCATCGATGCAACCGAATGCGGTGACGTGCTTCCGCTTACCGGTACCGAATATGTCACCGGAGCCGAATCGGTCAGCCAGACCGGAGAACCGCATGCCCTCGTAGGGGAAGCCGACCCGCAGGACATGCAAGGATTCACCCACTGTTTTGCCGTGGATTACCTGCCGGATGAAGACCATACCATTGACAGACCTGCACAGTACGCCTTCTGGAAAGACTATAAACCGGACTTCTGGCCGGATAAGCTGCTTAGCTGGACAGCCGTTAAGCCGCAAACGCTGGAACCGGTCCAATATGAGTTGTTTCCCGGCACCGAACGGTTTTCGCTGTTCCAGTACCGCCAAATTGCCGATCAGGCGAATTTTGTGCCCGGCACTTTCCGCAGTTCGGTCACGCTCATCAACTGGCCCCAAAACGATTATTGGCTTGGCAATCCGTTCGAAGTGGACGATGCAGAGCGGCAGCGCCATCTTGAGGGCGCACGGCAGCTCAGCCTCTCGCTTCTCTATTGGCTGCAAACGGAGGCGCCCCGTCCGGATGGCGGTCAAGGATATCCCGGGCTGAGACTACGGCCGGACATCGTGGGAACCCGGGACGGCCTCGCCATGTACCCATACATCCGCGAGTCCAGACGCATTCGCGCCGAATTCACTGTGCTGGAGCAGCACTTGGCAGCAGACCGGCCGGGCGGAACGTCTGAACGGTACCATGATTCGGTTGGCATCGGCTGCTACCGGATTGACCTGCATCCCAGCACAGGAGGGCGGAACTATATCGACGTGTCCTCCTTGCCTTTTCAAATTCCGCTGGGCAGCTTGATTCCCGAGCGGATGGAAAATCTCATCCCGGCCTGCAAAAATATCGGTGTAACCCATATTACGAACGGATGTTACCGCTTACACCCGGTTGAATGGAATATCGGGGAAGCGGCAGGATCGCTTGTTTCTTATTGTCTGGACCACGGCATTTCCCCGCGCGGGGTGCGCAATCAGGATAAGGAGCTGAACTCTTTCCAGACGCTTCTTCGTCAGCAGGGCGTCGAGCTGGAATGGCCTGTCATCCGGGCCGTATGATTGCAGCATGATTCGTCAACACACTAGAACAACGTGGACCGGCATGTAAAAAGCTGCATCCGTCATGGCAACGGATGCAGCTTCATTATTAATCTTATCGGAACGGTCACGAGGTACGAACGCAACTATTTTTTGCTCGACTTATACCAGTCGTTGGCCGCTTTGATCATCTCGCTGCCCCCATCGGCTTTCCACTGCTCCACGAACTTGTCGTACCCCGACAACGGCTCCGCGCCGGTAATGTACTTAATGAACGTATCCTCCGCCTGCTTTTGCAGCTTTTGAACGTTTTTTGATATTTCCGGAATCGGCGGCGCGGTGATCAGTGCGTCCCCGAAAAGAATGTCCTTCGCGTTATTCTGGTAGGTTTCATAATAGGTTTGAACGTATTTGTTCTTTCTGACGCGAGCTTCCCAGTAGGTTGGATATTTGGTTTCATCCACTCCGGTCAGGAATGCGCTGCCATTATTCCATTCTTCGTTAAACTTGGGCAGAATGGGGTAATACTTGCCGTCTTCCACTTTATAATGTGTTCCTTCGATGCCTAGCGCATTCCCCTTGAAGATTTCCTCGTCCATCTTCAAATCCAGGTACTTCATTGCTTCATCCTTGTTCGTCGACCACTTCGGAATCGCTATAAACCATGAGATTCCTCCCGTGCCGGCTTGGGCGGCTTTGCCGTCGTCTCCCTTCATGTAAGGGAGAATGGCGATCTTGCCATCCGGATTGCTCTTCGCCAGAGCCGTATTGATATTCTCAGCGTCAAACCATCCGGCGCGGTACATGAATGCTTTGCCGCTGGTAAATTTCTCAATCACCGTATTGGATTGGTTGATCGCCCATTCGGGGTCGATCAAGCCCTCATTATACAGCTTGTTCATGAAAGCCAAATATTCCTTGGTTGTCGGATCATCCACATAATGGACGATTTCACCGTTCGATTCCTTCCAGTAGGTCGAAGGGCCGTACATCCAGCCGAAGGTAGAGGCTATTTCACCTTGAAAGGGGTCTTTTCCACCTGCAATCGGAATGACGCCTTTCTTCTCCTTGACCGTCTTTAATACGTTATACAGCTCGTCACGCGTCGTCGGTTCTTTCAATCCAAGCTCATCCAGCCAGTCCTTCCGGTACACGAGCGCCGTACCCGTGGCAACGCCGGAACTGCCTTCCGGAATCGCATAGGTATGTCCGTCGATTTTGGCTCCATCCCAGGAAGCTTGACTGATCACCTTTTTTAAGTTGCTTCCATACTTATCCAGAAGATCGTCCAGCGGCTCCAGCGCACCCGAGGTAGACAGTTTTGCGAATTGGTTAGGGGTCAGCTTCATGAAGTCGTATGGCTCCTTGTTGGCCATAAGCAAGTTCAGCTTCTCATCGGCATTCTCTACCGGCAGCATGTCGTACTTCACATCGTAGCCGGTTTTCTCTTTCAAATATTTGGCGACGGGGTCCGAACCGGGTTCGAAGCGGTTGTACTGCATCAATTCTCGTAGCTGCGGCTTTCCTCCTTCTCCTTGCTTTTCTCCCGCATTATTCGATTGGGCCGGACCGGACTTTGAACAACCGCTAACGGCGATCGCTGCTGCAATGCTTACCACGGCTGATATTCTCCATAATTTCTTGCGATTCATGATAACCCCTCCTCTATATTTAGAGACTTCTTTTTACACGCTCCTGCAGCTGATTTCAATTTGTCCGCACATTTCATCATTCAGGCCGATGCATCACTTTAGACAGCCTTCAGCGTAACCTTCTCACCCCCTTTCTTTTTGATGTTGCATTTTGCCTGGTTCATGGGGCTATTCCTTGACGGAACCGATAAGAACGCCTTTCACAAAATACTTTTGCAGGAAAGGGTACACGAGAAGAATCGGTACTGTCGCGAGTATGATCGAAGCTGCCTGAATGGCCTGTGGCGAACTGTTCATGGCGTTGTCGGCCCAGTTGCCCGATTTCAAAAACGTGTCGCTGGACGTAACGAACAGCTCTTTCAAGTACAACTGAAGCGGTTTTTTCTCAGGTGAATTAATGTAGATCAGGGAAGCGAAATAATCGTTCCAGAATGCAACCGCGTAGAACAGGGCAATCGTCGCCAGCACCGGCAGCGAGAGCGGCAGCGTAATCTTCCACAGGATCGATAAATTGCTGGCTCCGTCCAATTTCGCAGATTCCTCGAGACTGTCCGGAAGACCTTCAAAGTAATTTTTAATAATAAGCATGTTGTATACGCTGATCATCCCCGGCAGGAACAGCACCGGCAGCTTGTCGATCAGGTGCAGGTTCTGCATCAGCAGATAGGTGGGGATCAGCCCGCCTGAAAACAGCATCGTGAAGATATACATCAGAATAAAAAATTTCCTTCCGCGAAGCCGCTTCTTGGATAGCGGATATGCAGCCAGCGTTGTCATTGCCAGCGCCAGCAGCGTACCGAGCACGGTCACGGTAACCGAAACGCGCAGCGAGCCGAGAAAGCTGCTCTGCGTCAGCACATAGCGGTATGTACCGAACTGAATGTCTACGGGCAAAATCCCTACCATCCCGGATACAACGGCCGCTTCGCTGCTGAGCGACTTGGCGATCAGGTTGAGAAACGGCACAACGGTCGACACTGCGAGCAGTACGAAAAACGTGATGTTAAGCACTTGAAAGATGCGCTCGGACAAGGATAACCGAATGCCTCGCCGACGGGATGGAACAGGTTGCGGCTCAGGCTTGACGGAATTCATAACGGGATTGTCAGCTCCTTTCTACCAAATGCCGCGCTGCAAATATTTTCGGCTCAGGGAGTTGCCTGTTACGATAAGAATAAAAGCGATCACCGATTCAAACAGCCCGACCGCCGTAGAGAAGCTGTAATCCTGCTCGCCTAATCCGATCCGGTACACATAGGTACCGATAATGTCGGCGACGTTGTACACGCTGGGGTTATACATAACAAGCACCTGCTCCGTTCCGGCCTCAAGCACGGAACCGAGCCGCAAAATGAACATGAGCAGAATAATCGGAATAAGACCAGGCAGCGTAATATGCAACGTCATTTTCCATTTTCCGGCGCCATCCATCTTCGCAGCTTCATACAGCTGGGGATCGATGCTTGTCAACGCCGCCAAATAGACGATCGTGCTCCATCCCGTCTCCTTCCAGCCGGCTGATGCTACGATTACGGAGCGAAATACGCTGCTGTCCAGAAAAAATTTAATCGGCTGTCCTCCCAGCGCCGTGATCCATTGATTGACCATCCCGCCATTGACGGAAAGCAGATCGATGAACAGGCCGCTTACAATGACCCAGGACAAAAAATGCGGAAGATAGATGAGCGTCTGAATGGAACGCTTGAAAATCATATTTCTGAGCTCGTTCAGCAGGATGGCGATGATGATCGGCAGCGGGAACAGAAACACGATTTTGTACACCGAAATGATCAGGGTATTGCGGAACACCTGCAGAAAGCTATCGGAAGCGAACAGCTTCTCGAAATGATGGAATCCAACCCATGGGCTTGCTGCCAAGCCATCAAAAATATTGAAGTCCTTGAAAGCAATGACGATGCCGTACATGGGCGTGTACTTGAACAAGATCAAAAATGCGATTCCCGGCAGTAAGGCCAGATAGAGATCCCAATCTTTGCGGATGTCGATGGCAGCCCTTCTGAATTTGCCTGTCCGTTCCTTCGGATTAGGGGATGCCCGTAAGCCCATGGAGACTCACCTCCTTCTTATTCCTCTTCGCCGTTGAAGGGAGAATTTGTTATAAGTGTAAGCGCATCAAACGTCGGTCGGTAGATGAAAGCGATTACTTTTTTCGGTAATTTCATGTTCAAAAATAAGGCTGCTTGAGATACCGACATCTTTGTTTATTTGATCTCCCTAGGCGTCACGCCCCAATATTTGCGAAACACCTTCGTAAAGTAGCTCACATCACGGTATCCGACGGTTCGTGCGGCATCGTATACCTTTGCGCCTTTTTGCAGCGTGGTTTTCGCCAGTTCCATTCTTCGTTCCACGACATAGGTTGAGAACGCTTTCCCTGTCTCCTGCTTGAACAACCTGCTTAAATAGGAAGAGTTGACATACATCCGGCTCGCTACCGTATGCAGTGTAATCTCCTGGTCGATTTCGGCCTCAACCATGTTCAGAATCCGCTTGACCATTTGGTGACTGATTGCCTTCCGCTGCCGCTCCACCTGGGCGACAATCGCTTCGATCGTACGGTTGATCCAGCCGCGCACCTGCTCTTTCGTCGACAGCAGCTGCAAGTTCTGAAACAGAGCATAGTCGTCGCCTGTGACTTCCTTGACGCTCCATCCCGCCTTCTGTATCATGCGGATCAGCAAACCGCTCCAATAAAGTACATATTCGCGGGCCTCTTCCAGCGACACCGCCTGGCCAAGATTTGTATCCCACATCTCATCGACGATGGCCCGGGCTTTTCTTTCATCCCCCGTTTCCAGAGCGATTTCAAGCGTTTTCTCCATGTGCGGGTGCACCTCAAGCCCGGAACATTCCGCCCGCCGCTCTTCCCGGTAGGGTATCGCAATCCCGGACCCGTACAGCATCCGATTTTGAAGCGCCTTCACCGCTTGTAAATACAGCTTGTTGACATCCTCCCGCCCGCCGGTTGCGCCGCTAATTCCTCCGTTGACAGGTGCTTTCAGCACTTCCTTCAGCCTTGAGAGGAGACGATCGACAATCGTGTTGACCGTGAGCAGTTCCCGGTTCTCGTCTTCTCCGGCTGGTGCATGGAAGAGGATGACTGTGCGTTCATTTGTGTCCATGGCAATCCACGCTGAAACGGAACTTAAAAGTTCTGTTGCGAGTCTGTTCAGAGAGAACATCAGCCTTCTCCGATCCCGATCACCGGGGCCGGCTTCCCTTGCCGTCGGATCATCCATGTCCAGAACGACAACGGTGTACTTCCAGTCATGACCCAGTTCGATCCCCAGATCCCGACCGATCTCCAGCACTTGCTGCGGGTCGTATTTGCCGCTTATCCAATGCTGTATAAACATCTCTTTCATATATGGCAAATGCTGCTCCCACCGCTCCTCCAGCCTTATCTGATGGTTGAGCCGCTCCAGCTCCAACCGCAGCTGGTCCGAGGCTTCCAGCACCGCCTTTACAATCTCGTCCTCGCCCGCAGGCTTGAGCAAATATTTCACGACACCATGTTCCAGCGCAATCTGCGCATATTCGAAATTGTCATGACCGCTCAAAATAATAAGCTTGACCATGGCATCCCTGCGCTGGATTTCACGGATCAAGGCAATACCGTCCATCTCGGGCATTTGAATGTCCATCAGCACGATGTCCGGCTTCCGGTGTTCGAACAACTCAAGGGCGAGCAACCCGTTCTCAGCCAGCCCCACCACCTCGATTCCATGCTCTTCCCAAACAATATTGTAAGCAAGGCTGTTCCGCAGCCGGTCCTCGTCTTCCGCGATCAATAAGTTCAATTGGTCTTCACCCCTTGTTGTACTGTAGTCATCGTCGTATTCGGCTTATATTCGTCCTGACACCGATCCAGCGGCAGTATGAGGGCAGCTGTAGTACCGGAGCCTTGTCTGCTCTCAATCGTCATTTCTGCGCCGGATCCATACCAGATGCGGATACGTGAATGCACATTCCGCAATCCATAGAGGTCCTTCGCTCCGTGCTCCAAATAAGAGAAAGGACCGGATTCAGATGCGGATAGCCGTTCCAGTTCGTCGCGGATATAATGAAGCCGTTCCTCCGGGATCCCTTTGCCGTTGTCGCGAACCTCAAGGACGAGATTATCGCCTTGGAGGTAGCTTGCAACGATAAGCTCCCCTTCGCGGCAACCTTCCAGTCCATGTACAATCGCATTCTCCACCAGCGGCTGGAGCACCAGCTTCAGCAGCGGGATTTGCCGCGTCTCCTCCTGAAGCTCATAGCGGACCGTGAACGAATCCATAAATCGAAGCTGCTGGACCCGGATATAGTAATGAAGATGGGTAACGGTCTCTTCGACGGTGAACGTTTCCTTTCCCTTACCTAGACTTAGCCGAAAGAAGCTGGAGAGATTGAGGACCATTTCCGTGATTTCTTCGGCATCGTAATTTTTGGCTGTCCAATAGATCGAATCCAGCGTGTTATAGAGGAAATGGGGATTGATCTGCGACTGCAGAAATTTCAGCTCTGTATGAGCGAATCTAAGCTTCTGCTCATAATAGTTTTTGATCAAATCCTGCTGCTCCTCGACCATTCGGTTGAAGGAATGCGTCAAATATCCGAGTTCGTCATCTCGATCCTCCTTCAGCCGTATGCTGAAATTGCCGCTTCCGACCGACTTCATCCCTCTCATCAGCCGCTGGATCGGCGAGGCTATTCCGCTGTAAACACCCCATGAAATAAGAACCGCCAGCAGCACGCTCACACCGATAATGATGTACGTAAAAAATCTCGTCACGTTCGTTTCCTTATAAAGCTCCGCCTTCGGCTGAACGAGCACGAGCGACCATTTGGAGTAACGGGAAGTGACCCGAACCATGAACTCTCCGGGCTCGGCAGCGGATACGCTCGTTAGCTCCTTGGCTTGATCCCCCGTGCTGGTCACCAGTTTGCCTTCATCGGTGTACAGATCGATCCGGGCGCTGGACGAAGGAAGCAGCGATCGGATTAAATCAAGCAGACGGGTCTTGTTCAAGCTGATCAGAAGGAGATTGGGCTCACGATCCGGATTGTTCAGGTCCATGGTACGCACGAGCGAGACGCTGCCTGTTCCTGTTACGGAACCGAGGGTCTGTCCTTCGGGAAAGGGATAATCCGGCGTCATGTAGACGATACCGGTCCCTTTGGTCTCGGCTATTTCGTTCAGTTCCCGACGCTGCTGCGCGTCCTCGATCCGCTTTCCTCCCTGGGTTGTCGACAGCAGCATATGCGAAGGGGCATGGAATAGAGAAACATGGGATATCAAATGGTTGACCGAGGTCAGCCCGGACAACTGTTTCAACAGATCGGCAAAATTGACATACGACTGCGCATTAAGTGTCGGTCCAACGTCATTGATCAGCCTTAGCATCCGGTCGTCAGTGGACACGATGGTGGATAGCTCCTCCACGCTTTGCAGCGATAGATCAATATAGTCCATCGATGAGGTTAGCGCCCCTCTTGTCCGTTCCTCCGCCTGCTTGAGGAGAATAGCCTGGGACCGGAAATTGACATAAAGACTTACGATGACGAGCGGCAGTAATAGAAGCAGGAAATAAATCGTCAGCCGCATTTGAATCTTTCGCGTATATTGACGATACAGCCAAGCCAATTACCATTCACCTCCCTTTCATCTTTGTACTGCTGAACCCATCCTCTGACTACAGGTGCAATATGATCCCCCCTTCTTGCCCGGCGGACCGGTCCTCGGCAATACCATTAGTCACCATCTGCGCTAAAATGGGATGCCGCTCTCATCGTATCCGCTATTCACGCTGTCTTTCTGGACAGGAGCCGCCTAACATCTTCGTTTTCATACAAACGATCTCCTCCATGTCAGCGTTCTTTCGACGGCGTCCTGCGGTTGACTCATGCATTTCTTTGTTCTCTCCGCCATTTCGTGCTTATTCACTCGAAATACATATGCAAAAAATCGCCCCTTGTAAATTGGAAACGACCAATCTACCATTTAAAGGAGCGATTTCCTTTGTACATGCCTATACCATGGACCAAGTCTATCTGCCCACGGATTTGGAAGACGATTTTCCATACAATTTCTCATTCGATTCGTGAATGCGCATTATATCGACTAGATAATGTCTTGATCTGAAAATCCTTATATCATTCCCGGCGTAATCGGTTCAAAACCGCCGCATATTTACAGAGTATGTAGCAACATTTCTGGCAAGTTGTTCTATTCTTGGGTCTTTCATGATATCCCTCCAGGAGTTGAATAATATATTTTATTAGACACATCAGACGGTTAAAAAGCCACATGAAGTTAGGGAAATAGATTCAAAAAGGAGCTCCCCTAAGAGGGAGCCCCGATAAAATCATTACCCTCAGGGGCTTGATCCGGATGTGTAATTGATCACACATGTCAACATCGGTTAACCATATATGTTCTTGTCATTTTCGGCTAACGATACATATGTTCTTGTCCTCCCCTTTATTGCGCTACGTATTAGCGATGTCCCTGACGTCTTTGATTCTGACATTGGTACTGTACAATGCCGAATCGCTGGTTACCTTGAACGAAGGGTATGCCCGGTCCGCCTCCAGCTTCAACACTTTGTCGAACAAGCTTTCCTGCTGCTTGTCGACCAGAAAAGTAAATGTTTTTACGGTAATCTTAATGTCGGTTTCAAGGGGGTGCTCAATGATCTCAATGGCCAATACCCCGTTGCACCCGCAATTTTCGGTATCATAAAAAAGCTTAAAAAAACCGGGACGTCCCGCCAAACTTTTTGCTAGTCTTTCTTCCGTGTAAGGATCAATTAATATGATCATATTCCGGCCTCCCACTTGCGTCGTCTTCTTTTGATACAGCAGTTACAACGCTGTTTTTGCAAACAATAATATTATTATACTTTATGCTCATGCTGTAGTTGCTTCAACCCCTTTTCACTTCTGCAATCTTCCCGACTCTTTACCTTTGCTGGATAAAATGAACTATGGGCCGAATTGGCGTTATAACATGAAGTTTCAATGCAAAGCTTTAGTTCAATCCATATGATTAATGCTGTATCCGAAAAAATAGGCGGATCGATGTGCTTGATCCTTACTCCCCAATGATGTATAGTGTTTTACATCGACATTACCGCAGGTCAAAAAAAAGGAGGAGCCATGTCACCACGTACCAAAGAACAGAATGACGCGATCCGGGAGTTGCGGATGAACCAAATTATGAAAGCGGCGGCGGAAGTATATTTGGAGAAGGGCATTCATTTGGAAATACGCGATGTTGCGGTCAAGGCAGAGCTCGGCTACGGAACCGTGTACCATTATTACAAAAATAAGCACATGCTTCTGGAAGATTTATTGTGGGATGCCCTGGATCGAGCGGAATCGGCAGTCCTGCCCGTTCTAACGGGAGACGGCAGCAGTTTGCAAAAAGCCGAGTCGTTCTCCAGACTGCTTCTGCAGAAGTGCATCCAGGATCCTTCCGTATTTATTTTGCTTAAAGCGGTTGCGGATAATTTTCATCACTTCCCGGGAAACCGGTTTATCAAGCTGTCTGACCATTTTCAGGAACGGATCTATTTACCGTTTGTGGAAATGATTCGTGAAGGAATCCGATCCAAATCACCAGAGAAAACAGCTAACCTGATATTTGGCTCGCTTGTTGGCTGCACTGCATTGAACATTCACCACAATATGCAAAGCGATATGGATGTGGAAGGCATCGTCGATATGATCTTTTCAGGCATACAGGCAAAGGAGAGATAATGGAATGATTACATTGAAATCAAAAGCCGAAATTGAGGAAATGAGAAAAGCCGGCCGAATTGTCGCTGCTTTTCACCAAGCCATCGCAGGCATGATTCGGCCGGGTATCACGACGTTCGATATCGAGTCGTTTGCGGTGCGGTTCCTGAAGGAGAATGGCGCCAAGGCGTATACGATCGGCTACAACGGATATCCGTATGCGACATGTGCGTCCGTCAACGACGTTATCGCGCATGGTTTTCCGAACCGGGAGCCGCTTAAGGAAGGCGACATCGTCACGATCGATATCGTCGCGGAGGCGGATGGCTGGGTCGGCGATTCAGCTTGGAGTTATGCGGTCGGCGAGGTGTCGGAAGAAGCCCGTAAGTTGATGCGGGTAGCGAAGGAATGTTTGGATCTTGGTATCGAAAAAGCTGTCGTCGGAAACCGGATCGGCGATGTGATGCACGCGGTTCAAACCCATGCCGAGCGAAACGGATTTTCGGTGGTGCGCGATCTGCTTGGTCATGGCGTCGGAAGGGAGATGCACGAGGAACCTAATTATCCTCACGTCGGGACTCCGGGCAAAGGGTTCCGCTTGAAGGAAGGGATGGTTCTTACGATCGAGCCGATGATCAATGCCGGAAAAGCGTCCATGACGGTTGATGCCGACGGATGGACCGCCAGAACCGCCGACGGCTCGCTTTCCGCACAGTACGAGCATACGATCGCGATTACTGCGGATGGCCCGATTATATTGACCGCACAATAGAATTCAATCCGTTTATTGGTTCAAATTTCATTTCGAGCGGTGATTTCCTCTTCCGGATTTCAGGCAAAAGAATCGGCCGCTGTTCGCGGTTTTAAATACAATAAGGCTGCCGATTGATTATTGCTGACGGCAGCCTTGCGTATTTTACGTGCAGCGGACTTTGTTTAATGATTTGTTGGCTCTTCATAATACCATGTTGAAATCACGTTTGTGTATCCAAGCCTTTCGCTGCATGAAAATGATTTACATCGAGCGGGTCCCTGCTTCATTTTCTTACGGCTTGCCGGTTCCGTTAATCTTATCGAAGAATGGGGCCAGCTTAGAGACGAGCTGCTCAAACCGCTGCTGTTCTTCTTTGGTCAGCTTTTCCTCATGTTTGATTCCTTTTTCATCGGTCATCTTCAGCTTTAATTGCGCCATCTGCTTGAACAGCTCCATAAACTCCTTGAATTCGTTTTCCGTAAGCTTGCCTTTTGCTGTTTGAAGCATTCCCTCGATTTCTTGATAACTTTCCTGTGAACCGTCGTGCTGTTCAATGGTTTTAACGGAACCGAATATTTCATCGGCTAGATAGGAAGCAGCAAATGCGGCGGACGGAATCAGGATTGCTGCTGCGGCAATACCTGCAAGCAATCGTTTTTTCATTGGGGATCTACCTCTCTTTTCGTTCGCATAGTGTTGATAGGACTGCCTTACACGTCCATACAAATCGGGCGGGCAGCGCATCGAATCTGCCACCTGGCGAAGCTCTTCACGCAATTCCTTGTCAATGGACATACGCGTCTCCTCCCGTTATTTCGATTCGCTTCCGGAGTTCTTTCAGTGCCAGATGATGCCTGGATTTCACTGTGCCAACGGGGATCTGCAGAATGTCTGCGATTTCTTCCAGAGTATAGTCGTGAAAATAGCGCAGGATGACGACCACACGTAGTTTGTACGACAACTGGCGGACAAGGCTGAACAGCTCATGCTGCATTTCGGACTGCAGGACGGCTTGGTCCGTCCAGTCGGACTGTTCGCATGTCATTTGGCGGTTTCGTTCAAAGAGACGAATTCGCCGCCAGGCCTTTCTTTTCCAATCCTGGACAAGGCGGACCGTGATCCCGTGCAACCAAAACCGGAACGGCCGGTTCGGGTCGTACTTGTGAAACGACCGCCACATGCGCATGTAAACTTCATTCACGATATCCTCAATGTCCTGTTTGTTGTAGACGAGAAAAGCAACCGTCCGATAGACGTCTTGGTGAGTCGCCTGATACACTAGCTGAAAGGCCGACTCGTCGCCGAGCGTCGCTTTTTCAAGCCACGGAAGTAACTCTTTATCATTCATGGGGGCCCCTCCTGAACGTGTTACAACCTTTAATTCGCTCCCGTGGGGAAAAAGGTTCAGTAAAAGAATAAACTATTTGAAGATATTCGCCGTTTAAGGCATTTTCTTTAGGTATATCACCAAAATCATGCCCCGGAAGCATGCCGGACCTGAAATTCCCCGTTGCTTGCAAAAGACTTCGTCTTATTATTTATAAAGCGAAATCAGGCACCCGATTTGGGTGCCCTCATTTGAATTTCATAATTAAAAACATATATCCATTACGGTTAAGCGCTATAGAACAAATCCCCGGCCGAACGGCCAGGGGACGCAACGTTCCATAATTTATTATCTAACCCGTTCTATCCCCGCCTTATTTCATGGTGTCCGCGGGCTCGGGTGTCACAGCCGCCATGGACGTAAAATATGCCTGCAACCTCCGGTTCAACCATAGGGAAGCCGCAATAAACAACGCCACTCCGATAAACTTGACGGGCTGGTGGATAAAATCGGACAGATGCGTTCCGATATAGGAAACGCAGAATACCATGACTCCTTTGCCTAGAGCTACGGCTGCCGCAAAGGAAGCCGTCGGCATTCGCGTTAATCCCGCGGCCATGTTAATGACGACGAACGGTCCGATCGGGAGCATGCTGAGGAGAAAAACGTAGCTGAACCCGTTCCTCTGCGCCCACGACATGGCCTTCCGGACTTTGGGCTTGGCAGCCCAGCGCCGAATAAAGCGTGTATCCGACGCTTTGCGAATCAGCCAAAACGTAAGCAAACTGCCCGTTACGAGGCCGATCCACGAATATAAAAAACCCAGCCACAATCCATAGATGGCGGCATTAGCGCCAACGATCACGATGGTAGGAAGCGGCGGAACGAAGGATTTCAAAAAAGTTAACATTATGCCGGGCAGCGGTCCCAGCGAGCGGAAACGCTCCAAAAAGAGTTCGATGTTTTGCTCCGTAAAATACTCCGTGATGCTGATCTCAGCGCCAAACATAGAATGTGATTCCCCCTATAACTTCAAGTGATTTCATTATACTACAAGATCACTTGTTTCCGGGCATGTCTGTACAAGTAGGCCAATGACGTTGCCTGCTTGATCACGAACCTGAGCCGTTATTTTCATTCACCTGAATATCGGACGTGTTGTAGTATCTCCCCAAGCATTTTTTGTTCCATTTCGTGGCATTTTAGGTGCCGGCAACAACAAAGAACCCATGCCATCCTGTGTAAACAGGACGACATGGGTCGATGCATAAAACGGATCGCTTGACGCGTTATTTTTTTACCGCAGCTTTCAGAATTTCAATTTTCTTATTACGAGGGATATCCGAAGTGGCAGAGACCCCGTATTCGTAATTGCCGCCGTCATACCAGAATACGGATTTTGGATAGATATGCTCAGGGAGCGTATCGTTAAAGAAACCTTCCTTTTTGCTTCCCTCCCGATCTTTTGTATACTTTGAGAAAGTCAGCGTGTCTTTTCCGTTCGTATACTTGAGACGGATATCCGCCGCTTCCTTCCACTCTATTTTCTTCGCATAGATAGGTTTGCCGCTTTTTTTGCCTTCAGCCTTTACTTCATCAACGAATTTCCCTTTTGTTGGACCTTCGATGGTCGCTGACAAGAATTTATACCCCTCCGGCAAGTTGGCAGGCTGCTTCAGGATCGAACCCTCCAATGTGGAAGCTCTTTTCAAGTAGTCCTCGTAACTAGAGAATTCTTCTATCCCTCCCCAATAACTGAGATCGAGTCCGCTATTAAGATCCTTATATTTATGATACAGAACGTACATATCACCTGTCTCTTTGCTCAGTTCCTTCACTCGATTCGTCTCATCTTCGATATACTTCTTTTCCTCTGGAGTTAAAGCCTTGGCTGCCGCTTCAACTTTTTTTTGAATTTTTTCCAGTTCGTTCTTATAGAGCTCGCGGTCTATGTTTCCCTCGGGATAAATAATATCATTCTCTTTGTCCACGGCAACTTTTGAATTCTGCTGCAATTGCATAGAAGCCTTTTGCGGTGCGCTTTCTTCGCCGCTTTCCTTCGCGTTGACCAATGTCACGCTGCCAAGCGCGAGAATCATCCCCATACCCAGAATGGACAAGCGGTAGGATTTTTTATTAAAATGTTGGATCATCATAAGTCTCCTTTTCATTTCTTTATGTGTGGCGGACAAGCCGGCAAGACCCGGTTGGTAATGACTGACCGACAAATGCTCCAACACATGAATAATCGTTTGCCCGTATGCATTTTTTTGCTGCGGCCTCATCCGGTCCAAGGCGCATGCATCGCAGGCAATCTCCTGATCCTGCCTTGCTCTATGTATAGCGAACCATAGGAGTGGATTAAACCAGTGGAGAATCAAGATCATGTGCATCATCCAGTTCATTGCCACATCCCGCCGCCGAATATGCGCAAATTCATGCGCCAAAATCAATTGAAGCTGATCCTTTTGCAACGTAACGAGCAGGCTTGGCGAAATCACGACAGCAGGTTTAAGAAAACCGACTACGGCTGGTCCGGGAATCCGTTCCGATGCGACAAACCGCACTTTGCGCTTTATGCCAAATAGATGCTTCGTTTCTTGAAAGATTGCCGATAAAAAAGGAGTATCGATGGTTCGCCCTGCGCGCAAGGCTTGTTTCAATCGGTTCTGGTCAAATACCGTTTTCGCCGAAAGGAATAACACGCCCGCAAGCCATACCGCAAACAGCATATGGATGAAGCTCATATTTTTGATCTCACTCCACCAAAAACCGCTTTTCTGCACGCTCCCCGGTTCATTGGATGAGGCAGGCACGGCGGCTCCATTTGATTCCGGGCTTAAGGTCCGATTCCTTTGAACCGCCGCCTCCCCTGCGATCCCCGCATTCATAAATGCCGTGGGATCCTGGGCCTTCTGATGAAATCCGGGCGATATGGCCTCCAAAGACAAAACATTGTATAAGCTAAGCGAAGATTCCGGCGCCCAAGGAAGCAGCAGACGGATCGCTACAGGTAACCAAATCAAATATTTCCATCTTGCTTCAAGCTTGTTTTTGAATAGAAATTGCACGATCAGGACAAGTAGAACCAAAATGCCGGCCATAAATGATCCGCGAATCACCCAGCCAAAAACGGACAATAAATTCGCTTGCAATGTTGGACTCATCAGTTATCTCTCTTTTCCCGGTTCGCCGTCGCTACGGTTTTCGTCAAATAAAGCCTTCAGATCCTCGACTTCCTGTGCATTCAGCTTTCTATCCTTTAATAAGTTGGCCAGCATCGGTTTTAATGCCCCGCCATACAGCTTTTTCATAAAGGATGTGGTTTCGGACAACAAAAATTCCTGCTCGCTGATGATGGGATAATACAGCAGGGTGCGCTTTGAACCCTCTTCCAGCTTTGCCCCCGCTGCTTCCTTCTGCACTAATCGGTTCAAGAGCGTCCGCGTCGTATTCGGGCTCCAGCCCATTTTGTCTGTTAGTTGCTTTACAACTTCACTGGAAGGGCAATCAGGATTTGCCCATAACACCCGCATAATTTCCAGTTCTGCATCCGTAACCGATGGTATTTGTTTCATGCATGTAACCTCCAAAGTTCATTCGCCTTGACTACATACGTAGTATAGTTCATACTACATTTGTAGTTTGGTGATGTCAACATTTATATAGAGATAAGATTCCCTATTTTTGTTACATGCACAAATCCGCGCCGCTTCCCAAACATATTATTTTTTTACCGCAGCCTTCAGCATCGCGATTTTCTTTTCTCTAGGGATATCCGAAGTGGCAGAGACCCCGTATTCGTATTTGCCGCCATCATACCAGAAAACGGATTTTGGATAGATGTTCGCAGGAAGCGTATCGTTAAAGAACCCTTGCTTTTTGCTTCCCTCCGGATCTTTTGTATACTTTGAGAAAGTTAACGTGCTCTTTCCGTTCGTATACTTGAGACGGATATCCGCCGCTTCCTTCCACTCTATTTTCTTTGCATAGATGGGTTTGCCGCTTTTTTTGCCTTCGGCCTTTACTTCATCAACGAATTTCCCTTTTGTTGGACCTTCGATGGTCGCTGACAAGAACTTGTATCCGGCTGGCAGGTTTGCAGGCTGCTTCAGGATCGAACCCTCCAATGTGGAAGCTCTTTTCAAGTAGGCTTCGTAAGAAGAGAACTCTTCCACCAGTCCCCAATAGCTAAGTGAAAGTCCGCTATTTAATTGAGGATATTTATGATATAGGACATACGATTCGCCTGGCTTTTTGGATAGCTCCTTTATTCTGTTGATCTCCTCTTCGATAAACTTTTTGTCCTTTTCAGGTATAGATTTGGTCGCCTCGGCTGTTTTTTTAGCAGCTTCTTTCTGAGCTTCCTTATAAGATTTCGCTTCCGCCGCAAAGCTCGCTGAGGAACCCAGCAGTAATACACTGCTTAATGTTACGATTGCTGCTTTTGTTGCTACATTCATTATGTAATGCTCCTTTCCTGGGATTGTTTAGTAAACTACAATTGTAGTTGACATTAATTTATACTACAGTTGTAGTTGAAAGGTGTCAACCCTTTTTTTATAAAATACATCTTGCTATACCGACAGTTTGTTTTTCAGTGGATGATTAAACCTCTAACAACCGCGGGTTTAAGCGTTCATGTTGGAGATTTTCACTTATTTCATAGCCGTTTCATTCATTTCGTACCGATGAGCTGCAGCAACTCAAAAAAGGCTTTTCTTGCTATTTAAGATTCCCCTTTCGGTTCTAAAGCCTTAAAGAAAATGTCAACAGCCACTAATCAGTTCGGTTGCATACAGTTTGATATCAAAGTGTTAGAGTATATATCAAGTGCGGGTACCATTGCCACACGAAAGGTTGTTCATGCTTGCGAGAAATAGACATCTTTTGGATAATTTTGGGTGGAATTGTTCATAAACAAATGGTACATTATTTGGGGATCATTAGTTCGTGTTCAATATGTGTTATTGGGATAACGCGCAGGTCCGGATATACGTTTAGGCTCATATTTTTTAAATTTGGGGAGGGCATCGGCATGGACAAAAATTCGGTTTATAGAACAAACATTATAGGTGCCGGCGAGGTTGGCAGCGCCATCTCGGTCGACATGGATACAAATTCAATACATAAAACAAACAGCATCTTTTGGGACACGAAAGGAAATGAAATCTTGGGAGCAACCTCGCTTCCTAACTATGGAGCATTTGTCTCAGAAGAAAAATGCCGACTTTTTGGCGATGTCTCAGGGAAAAAGATGTTGGAGATCGGCTGTGGAACCGGTCATTCCTTGCAATATCAGGGGGAACGCAATGCATCTGAATTATGGGCTCTGGATATATCCGAAAAACAGATCGAAAAAGCAAAGCAACATTTGACGGCATGCGGCCTTTCGGCAACCTTTATCTGCTCTCCCATGGAAGAAGAATGCGGCATACCGATGGATTATTTCGATTTTGTTTATTCGGTTTATGCCATAGGCTGGACCACCGACCTTGAGGGTACGTTTTGCCGAATCGCTTCCTACCTGAAAAAAGACGGCGTATTTATTTTCAGTTGGTCTCACCCTATACACAAATGTGTTGCTGCAGAAAATAATATGCTTGTTTTTAAAAAATGTTATTTCGATGAATCCTGGTATTCGGTTTCTCTTGATGAAGGTACGCTAACATTATCGGACCGTAAACTATCAACTTATATAAATGCCTTGGCAAAAGCGGGATTTGTCATTGAACAGCTGATTGAGGAATCGGATGATGAAATGATGCAATCGCGGTACGATAACAGCGATTTTGCTAAAAAAGCAAAGATGCTGCCTGTCACTTTTGTAATCAAGGCAAGAAAACTATAGTATCCGATGGTTCCTCTTTATGCGTTCAGATCTTGCACCCTCAAATATGCGGCGTTCCTGATTGAAAATCCTGTCCGTAGCAGTGGCGCCAATTCGAGAACACGGATATACGTACTTATGGTCCCGTCAGAATGAAGGTATTATTATCGCCCTGCTGAGCGTTTGCTGGGAATGCTTCTCCTACTCCCTACCTGAACGCTCAGCCGCCGGGCAAGATTTAAAGTGAATCACAGTAACTCTAGGGCTTTCAGTAAGGCGTACTCACTTGATTTGGCGCCTTCTAGAGAAAAATGCGCATTCGGAAACATGGGAGCCAAATGGTGGTAGCCAGGGAATACATGCAATTCAACCAAGACACCGTCAAAAGCCAGTTGTTTTGCAAACATTAAAGCTTCATCTATGAACAAATCAATGCTGCCTATGCTTATATAAGTGGGAGGTAAACCGGCTAGCGATTTTGCACGTGCAGGCACGTAATACTCGCTTGTCCCCTCTTGACCGGGCTCATGCCCTAATACCGATTTCCAGCCGAAATAATTGCTTCCCTTTGTCCAAACAAACTCGCCGGCATACGGATGTTCTGGCGAAATACTCGTCCGGTCATCGAGCATAGGGCTGCGCAGTCGCAGATGGTGGATGTTGAATTCCTTCTGATCGCGAATGTATAGGGCTAGACCGGCTGCTAATCCGGCGCCTGCGCTGCTGCCTGCAACGGCAACTTTTTGTGTATCGATCGCCAATTCCCCGGCATGTTCAATGCACCATTTCAGGCCCGAATAACAATCCTGCAATTGACTTGGCTGAATATGTTCCGGTGCCAGGCGATAGTACACAGATACGCAGCAAAAACCATGTTGCGCAGCCAGTGCCGCATTTCCTTGACGATCACCGACCGGACTGCCCATAACCATTCCCCCACCGTGAATGGAATAATACAAAGGCATTTGATCATATTTGGGCTCACGGGGTTTAATGATTTCTATGCGGATATCGGGACCGCCAAAATAACTTGGCACCGCCCTTTCTTCAAACGTGACGGGAAACAGCTGCGTGATATCGGTTTGCGGTAACATTTTTGCTGAGTTTTCCCGGGATTCCATTAGCGTGCTTTCGGTAAGATCGCTTGTCGGAAATAAATCAATCGCACGGATAATCTCCTGGTCGACCAAATGTCTGCTCCTGCTTTGTTGTTCGTTCATCGTTAGTGATTCCTCGCTTTCTTGTTCATTCCATCTATTGCTGCTCTCTCCGAATTCGAATGAGGATGGGTTCAGCATTCCCTTCTGGGATCGAATTTAAAAGGTGCATCTTTCTCCCGCGTCACCGGTTCCTCTGTCGTCCTAGATATATTCTAAAGAGCACATGAAGCGATTGAAATGTAAACAATAACTTAGAATTGTATTCGACATAAAAAACATCTATCGACGTCATTCAAGGAAGACAGACCGCGTTTAGGGGGAGTTTATCTTACGAGATTAAGGAGGATTTGCCGCAGAAGTTTATACTAAAAAACACCGATGAAGAAACCTTCATCAGTGCCGTTCGCTACTTTTATTTTCCGAATAAACAATTTTCTTAATGGTTTCAATGGAGAGAAAATAGTCTTTAGCAAGCTGCTCAATACTGTTATTACTCTTAAAATCGTGTCTAATAGCGGCATTTCGGCGATCTAACCACTGTCTTCCGCCACTTAAACTTCCCCAATGTTTATATTCCTTCTTCTGTTTAGGAATGTAAATGGTCTCTCCCTGGACATACTTTTGGATTTCTCTAATAAGCTTTTCGGGTAATATTTTTTTTGCATTCGTATATTTCAATTCGCTTCACTCCTTATTTTGGAAATAAGGTGCAAAGCCAAATATTGAAAAAATGTTAAGCGTTAGTAATCATTTCGCCCCATGCAAAGTAACGCTTCTCCAATATTGGCTTCGCATGAGTGAAAGAAGTCACAGACAATCTCAAGAGATTCTCCATCAGTAAAGCACCCCCTTATTTTCTTTCTTTGCCAGTATACCATATTCAATGAATTCGGCCTGTAACCACTGACTGATTTACTAAAGAGTAATTCAGTCCTTTGGAGCAATGCGAATCCATTGCTGCCACAATTCCTGCCCAATAGCTTAAGGAGCAGCTGCCACGGTGGCAAACTGCTCCTGGTTGACTTTGAACTAATGTTTTCTGTCAGAACAATGATTTTTAAGAAGCTTGACATTACATTCTGACATTGCGCAGTGACGTACCCCTTATAATTCACTGAGCCGTTAAAGTTCAAATTAGCTTCATAACGCATTCGGATTGCGGGTAAGGCAATCAAATCCAGAACATGTTCCATTGGAACCCTCCTGCATTCGCTTGTCTCATCAGAAATAGTAACGCTCCATCCACATCATTACAAACAAAATCGAAGCATGGCCCTCGTAGGCACATCCGTTTCACCGTCATACCGCTTATGGAATATTCGAAACAACACTAATTAATTGGCTGACCGTGGTGTCTATTCCGCTTTCCTCTTTAATTTCACGGATCACGCCCATCAACAGGTTTTCTTCAACTTCTGTTGTCCCACCGGGATATTCCCAACCATCGTCGTGGGCTTATGCCGCCTGCCGATACAATATGCGTCGGGAACGCCATTTCACGACTTCCTAATCTGACTTTTATATATTTATTCACTTGCTTCGCGACTTTTCCGCTTTAATGAAAAGGATGACATGTTCTACTGGTTCAGGCTTTGTCTTCGGTTTTTGACAATAACATACATCGTTAAAAAAAACCGCAGCTGCGCGGTTATTTAGAAGAGTAAACAGACTCCAAGTAATCCATTGAAACTTGCTCCGCTTCACTTTTAAATTCGAGATTCCCTGAATGCTGACGAAGTCGTTGATAAAGATGAATGGTCTTTTTTAAAGCGTGGTAACAACTTTCTGTACTGTATTCTGGGATCGTTTCTTTAAGTTCATCAAGTTCTTCGCCCTCATATTCTTCGAGTTTTCGTACCCCTCTTGGAAGTTCGCCGTTCTTCATATGCAGCAATGGCCCAAGTACCGTGTTACGCATAAAGGTAAGGTGATCGATCAACTCGAACAATTCTCCCCTTCCAAGTTTTAACGCACCATAGTGAATCCATATCCAAAATCGATCCTCGATCCACTGTGGATCAGGGGAAGGAAAGTTCGGAGCTGTTTTTTGAAATAAATGACTAACTTCCTCTCCCCTTTCCCAAAGGATTATAGGATTCTCTACCCGTTGTTCAAGTTCCTGAATGGTAACAAATTTTATATCAACGTGTAGCAGCGGTTGTCCATACAAGCATATCAGAAGCCTCGGTTCTCCTACATGTTCGCCTGTAAAGGCAGATAATAAATGTCCTAATTTTTCTGCAAATTGCATACGGTTTTCCATGATCTCTTCTTTGTAGCAAGCATCGTAAACGACAATAAAATCTAAGTCACTGTATTCATCCATACTACCTGTTATCAGGGATCCTCCTGCAAGAAGTCCAAGTAAACGATCGTCTTGACTAAGTTTTTCTTTTGCTTGGATAATAAAATCTTCATGCATTTGTAAAAGCATTGACAACACTCCTCAAATGATATCCCATAAAAGGGTATTACGCCATCATATCATGATCCCATCTAATATTCAAAAGTAGAATAAATACGACATCCGGCGGTTCCCTAAAAGAGCGTTTGCCTTGAGCTCGCGGTCACTAAGAAGTTGGAATACAAAAAAGCCGCAACAATGCGGCTTTTAAGCGTTTATGTCCTTGTCGTTTCAGGAAAAAGATTCTCCAAAATCCCCTCATTTTGTGTACAGAAAGATTTTCTTTCCATAACGAGCTCTTGTTGCCCTGTTCTCCATGAGTGGATTTTGGCTAATGTGCGGGATCTGCTTGTTGCATCGAATGCTTCATTCGATTATTTATTGAAATTGACCTTCTCCGGACCGCCCTCAAGAATGATCGATGTGTCGCGCGGTTTCGTTTCCGCGATTTTGCGGCCGCCTCTGAACGAATAAAGCACGGCAGCCTGTTTGCGTATTGCTTCATATTCGTTCTCTGCTTCAAGAATGATGAAGTTGGCGGGCTTGCCTTCTTCAATCCCGTACACATCCTCGATATGCAACGTTCTTGCGCTATTTTTCGTAATGAGATCGATCGAATTCACGATTTGATCGTAACCGAGCAGCTGCGAAGCATGGATGCCCATCTGCAGCACCTGAAGCATGTTGCCCGTGCCTAGCGGATACCATGGATCAAAGATGTCATCGTGACCGAAGCACACATTAAGACCGGCTTCCTGCAGTTCTTTGACGCGAGTCAGCCCTCTTCTTTTCGGATACGTGTCGAAGCGTCCTTGCAGATGGATGTTAACCAGAGGATTGGAGACAAAATTGAGGTCAGCCATCTTCAGCAATCTAAACAATTTGTACGTATAAGCATCATTGTACGACCCCATCGCCGTCGTGTGGCTTGCCGTCGTACGGGAGCCGAGCCCGCGTTCATAGGCTTCTTTGGCGACGACTTCCACGAAACGGGATTGCTCGTCATCGATTTCGTCGCAATGAATGTCGATGAGACGGTCGTATTTTTCGGCGAGATCAAACGCAACCTTCATCGAATCGACGCCGTATTCCCTCGTGAATTCGAAGTGCGGTATGCCGCCGACCACGTCAACGCCCATTTTCAGCGACTCTTCCAGCAATTCCGCGCCGTTCGGGTAGGAATGAATGCCTTCCTGCGGAAAAGCGACAAGCTGGATGTCGATGTATGGTGCCATTTCTTCTTTCACTTCAAGCATCGCTTTAACTGCCGTCAAGCTTGGATCCGTGACGTCCACATGCGTCCGTACATGCTGGATGCCTTGCGCGATCTGCCACTTGAGTGCCGTTTTGGAGCGCGTTTTGACGTCTTCGTGCGTCAGGAATGCCTTGCGTTCCGACCAACGCTGGATGCCTTCGAAGAGCGTTCCGCTCAAATTCCATTCCGGCTCTCCCGCCGTTAACGTCGTGTCCAGATGAATATGAGGTTCAATGAACGGCGGCAGTACAAGCGAACCGTTGACGTCAAGGACTTCCTCGTTTGCATCCGCTACCTGTGACTGCGTGATTAGACCAAACTTCCCGTCTTTTACGACAATATTCCATAAACCTTCTTTACCCCGCAATTTTGCGTTCTGAATAATCATTATTTGTTTTCCCCTTTTCTTTGGATTCTTTGGCAGGAATGATGAGCATGAATACGATGTAAGCCACCGCCGTACCGATCAGTGCGTTTAATGGCGTTACTCCCGGAGCCAACTGGGCGAAAGCCACGCCGATGGCCCAAGCCGCCATCGCTACCCAGTTTACCTTCTTAAAAGTCATCTCGGCAAACGGTTTATAGTTTCTACGCTTCACAAAGAAGTAGTCCGCGATGAGGATGGCCCCGATCGACGGTATCGCCGCGCCCAGCACGTTCAGGAAACCGACGAAATTGTTGTACATCCACATGGCGAATACGGTACCCACGATACCATTCACTATGACGAAAAACTTTTTCGAAACTTTAGTGATATTGGCGAAGCCCAACCCGGAAGCATAAAGGGCATTATCGTTGGTCGTCCAGATATTCAGCCCCAGAACGATGATCGCGGGAATGATCAGACCTTGCAGGAACATGACCTCCGAGATATCCGCCAGGTTATAAGCCATTGCGCCGACCGCACCGAACAGGAACATGAGCGAGTTACCCAGGAAAAACGATATGACCGTTGCGGTAACCGCCTGCCGGGACGTCTGGGAAAACCGGGCGAAATCGGGCGTTAGCGTTCCGCCGCTAATGAATGATCCAATACAGATGGTCAACGCTGCCGCAACGGTTAACGACTGTGACGGCGTGTAATCGAGCAATCCTTGCAGACCGCCCAAAGAACTTGTTCCTTCAAACATGGAATATCCGCCGAGAATGGCAATGGCCGGAACCGCTACATAGCCCAGAATGACGAGCGACTTCATGCCGAAAATGGCTGATGCCGTCATGGCGAGACCAAACAAGAAGATCAGCAGGTACACGTTCCAATCCATCGCTCTCGCGACCGGAACCGCGAACATGGCCACGCCGACGCCAAACCATCCGACCTGCGTGAAGCCGAGCAGGAACGAAGGTAAGTACGAGCCTTTCTCACCAAACGCATATTTTGCCAGCAAATGCGTTGAAAGGCCTGTTTTGGCAGCGATATGTGCCAGCGCCCCCGTATAGATGCCGAGTACTAAATTGCCCGCAAGCACAATACCAATGAACTCCATGAACGTCAAGCTGACTCCCAGCGTCCCTCCTGCCAGCATGCTTGCCGAGAAGAACGTGAACGCCAACATGACGGAGAACGTCTTCATAAAACTGTTTCTCTGCGTTTTTGGCACCTCTTGCCACGAAAACTCTTGATCTTGTTTGCTCATCAGAATACCTCCAGGTTAAAGTGTCCTGGCACCAAAAAAAAGCAGAAAAAAGAGGCTACTCGTCAAGTCTCAAACTGACAAGTAGCCTCTTTTCACATCATAACCCGCGCGAAGACGCAGAGCATCCCCTTACGAAATGCACTGATTCCCGCGTGATTACAAACATCCGCTGCCCTTGCCAGCCTCTCTGGACTGATTTAAAGGTACCAGTATTCAATTACATACTATTATTTTGGAAAAGCCTATCGTTGTCAATGTAATTATTATCCAATGGTTATAATCCTATTTAAGAGATTCATGAAAAATAGATAATCTGTTGCAATTGCTTTTCCAGATATATTGAAACCTTGCCGTCTTCACAAAGTTGGCTCGAAATTTATCAATTTTATATATGCAAAAAACGCGCCGCCTGCGCGAACCTTTACGGTCCGGCTGGTCGGCGCTTTCTTTAAAAATTGCCTCCCGCTGTCAACCAGGCGACAATCCCCCCCGGTTTCAACCGCTATACTTACTTATTCAACAATCAAGGTTCCCTTCATATCGCTGTGGCCCGCTCCGCACATGACGGAGCAGTGGAATTCATGCTTACCGGCCTGATCGGCGGTAAATTCGGCCGAGCCCGGCTGCTGCAAATCCACGTTAAAATCGGGAATCGCCAAGCCGTGGTTTCCATCTTTGTTCTCCAGCGTAATTTTGACTTTTTCGCCTTTTTTGACTTTGATCTCGGAAGGCTCGAACTTAAAGTTTGACGCCGTCACCTTGATTTCCTTTACGCCGTCCGATCCGCCCGAAGACGAGGACTCGTCCGACGAGCTGCTGCCGCTTCCGCCTTTGCTTCCGCAGGCGCTCAGCACCAAAACCAGCAGCAGTGTAAGTCCCATCATCATCCATTTTTTCATGTCAAATCCCTCCAGTTGAAATAGTTAAGTCGCCGTCGTCGACGTTAAACCAACCATTCTAGTAATTTTCCCGGCGTTGCTCCGCATCTTGCTTCTCTTCGTCCTCTTCCGTCAGCTGATGAGCGGAGCTGCGGAATTCGCGAAGCGTCGTTCCCACCGCCCTGCCGAGCTGCGGCAGCTTGGACGGCCCGAACAGCAGCAGGGCGAGCAGCACGAGCAGCAGCAGCCCCGGTATTCCGATTGTTGAAAGCATGGCCGATCCCTCCTTTTCTGAAGTTGTAAGATCATCGGATAGGTCCGGAAGCGCTGGCCCGTTCAGACAAGCATGCCTCCCTGTTTCAAATATTTCTGGATCCCTTCCGCCGCCCTGTAGGCCAGCGCGCCGACGGTGTCGGTCGGATTGTATCCGCTGTTGTGCGGGAACGCCGAAGCACCCACCACAAACACGTTTTCCGCTTCCCACATCTGGAGGTAGCTGTTCACAGCCGACGTTTCCGGGTCCGAGCCCATAATGACGCCGCCGGTATTGTGGGTGGATTGGTAAGGAACGATATTATACGAGTCCAGCTTGTCTTTGATCTCTACATGGGAAGGACCCATTTCCTTCATGACCTCGCCCGCCTTGCCGGCCAGAAACTTCGTCAGCTCGCGGTCTTGGTCCTCGAAATCAAACGTAATCCGCAGCAGCGGCTTACCGTAAATGTCTTTATAGGTCGGATCGAGATCCAGGTAATGGTGCCTCCAGGGCAGGCTGGCACCCTGCGTCGCTACGGTCAGCACCCGATTCGCATACTTCAGCGTGGTCTCCTTCCACTTCTTGCCCCAGGTCGGGGTGCCCTGAGGCGCCGGATTATTTTCGATCGGTCGCAGGCCGTTCTGGCTGATGCGGATGCCCGCCCCGTGCAGAAATTTCAAATCTGTATGGTCGAAATTGTCCCCGTTGAAGTCGTCGAACTCCATGCCGAGCGCCCCGGCACCCATGAACGTGCTGAATTCTTCATCATCGTAAAAGCCGACCGCGTGCCCGGAATTGACCTGGTACGCATAATTCCGCCCGATGGTTCCCCGGCCGGTTTTCCGGTCATAAGGCGTCCCGAGCTTGGAGTTCAGCAGCAGACGCACATTATTCAGCACAAAGCTGCCGAGTATGACCACGTCCGCCGGCTGGGTCACCTCTTCCCCGGTTACCGTGTTGATGTACACCACGCCGGTCGCTTTTTTGCCGTCATGCAGAATTTCCGTCACGTTCGAAAAGGTGCGCACCTCAAGTTTGCCGGTGGCCATCGCCGTCGGGATGACGGTCACGACAGGATCCGCCTTGGCGCCGTACTCGCAGCCGAACCGCTCGCAATAACCGCAGTACTGGCAGGCTGCCCGGGAGACGCCGTCCGGATTTTTGTAGTTCTCGCTCAGATTCGCCGAAGGGATCATGTACGGATGGTATCCGAGCTTCTTCGACGCCTCTTCGAACCTTTGCAGGATCGGCGTTTTCTTCATCGGCGGCGTCGGAAACGGATTGGAGCGTTTGCCAAGCATCGGGTTCGCTTCCGAGTCCCCCGAAATGCCGGCCATCTGCTCAAACTTGTCGTAGTACGGTTCAATTTCGTCATACGTGATTCCCCAGTCCTGCAGCTGCATGCCCTCGGGAATTTTGCCTTTTCCATACCGCTCCACCGTCTTGCTGTAAATCTCAAAGTCATACGGCAGGAAACGGTGCGTCTGTCCGTTCCAGTGCGTTCCGGCACCGCCGAGTCCGTCTCCCAGCAAAAAGGAGCCGTAGCTGCGCATGGGCAGCGCCCTGATGGACTCCGTATTCCGGAACGTAATCGTTTCCTTGGATAGATCCTGCATCAGTTCAAAACGCCGCGCGTACCGCAGCTCGTCATGATCCATAAAATAATCTGCCGTGCTCCGGCTTTTTCCGCGTTCCAGTCCGACGACCTGGATGCCCGCTTTGGTCAGCTCGGCCGCAATAATGCCGCCGACCCAGCCCATTCCAACAATAACCACTGGTACTTTAGGTAATTTGGCCACGTCTGATGTCCCCTTATATCTGTGAAATTTATTCGCTCATGTGAGCCTGCAGGCTTTTCGGCTGGATTTTGACCAGCCCTTCCTTCGTAATCTGCTGGGCATAGCTCATCTGGTTCCCCGGAAATTTCCGCATCTTCCACCCGTCCATATTCCGGTTGCCGCCATAAAGCGGATCCGCGTAGACTCCCTCGATCGTCAAATTTCTCAGCATATTGAAGAAACTGCTGCTCGTTACCCCGCGCATCGGGAATTTGTCGCCTTTTTCCATGGCGGTCAGCACTTCATCCTGCTGCTGGGCCTCAAGCTCCGCAAACGCCTTTTGATACTTTTGCTGGCAGTAGCTCTTCAGCCCTTCCAGGCCCAGCGTGAACATCTCGTTGCGTTTCAGGCGGGACTGTTCTCCCTGCGTTGCCTGGGCCTGGACGAAAGGACCCATCATATAGTCCCGCGCGTTATACCCCCATGGGCCTGCGAGCTGATGATCAATAAAGAAGGCCACGCCCAGCGCCTTGGCTCCGGGACCGTTCTCATCTTCGGGATAAATCCGTTCGACCGCCGCTTCGGTCATTTTAAACTGCTCCTGATTAAAGAACATCAGCGCATCCTGCAGCGAAGCCTCCGGCTTGCTGCTGGCCGGCGCCGGCGCGGGTGCATGTTTTTTTTCCAGACTGTCCGTCAGGACCCCACCGAACACGCTGCCGACGACCAGACCGCCCAGCGTCATGCCTGATGCTTTCAAAAATTTCCGCCGGGATTCATCCGGTTCTTTTGACCGGGCCGGCTTTCTGCTATTCCCCAATTTTAGTCCTGGCAAGATGATCCCTCCGATTATGAATATTGTGGATACAATAATAAACACCACTGCGAATGAGTTACCCAGAATTACTCTGTTTCAAACGGCAGCATCTGACATCAGGCTTCATATTGAACCATCTCACTAGCAGGACCGCCGGCGCTTTCGGAAGCCGCGCCCAGCTCTCCGTTAAGGACCGATGCCCGCCCTATATACATCAAAAATTTTGAATAAAGCGCGTTGCCACTTGCTTTTTTTGAACAACAAAAATGAGAGCCCGAGGTTTCTTATTGGAGGGCAGTGTTCCTGGTACTGACAGCAACATATATCGTTAAAATACAAAAAGCCGCAATGATGCGGCTTTTAAGCGTGTACGTTCATGTTGTCTCTTAAATTGGAATAGTATTACATCCTAGCAACAAATCTCAAACTGTGAGCCCTCGTAGCAAACCCGACCTTCCGATATGTAGCCCATCCGGTGTCGAAGGTCCTCCCCGTGTCTTTATTCAGCCTTCGAGCAGTTTAATCAGTTTTTGCAGTAGAACAGGCTCTTCATCGCGGAATTCGTCGAACCGAAGCCTCAGCCGTTCGAACACATCTTTATCTTCGCGGATTTCATGACGAATGTACTGGTCCCTCAGCTTCATCGCCCTTTTGGTTATATCCTTGTAGCCATCTACAAGCTCTTCGTCGTACGGGATGATGCCCTGATCCACCAAATATCCGATCCGCTCGCTCATCATTTTTTTATGCTCCCAGAGCACATGAAGGTGCCTCACATCGTTGCGGCTACCCAGTCGGGAATCGTTGTTCTCTACGGCATCATAGTACATTTGCAAATAATCGTATACCTTGATTCCGAAAGCTTCCTCGTTGTCGGGATTGTAATTGATCCGGTTTAAATGGGTTTCCCCGTTAATGTAATCGCGCAGCTGGTCGATCGCGGCCGTTTTGTCGAAAGGATAAGGGGAATGCGGTTCGTATTTGTAAAAATACGTATGATGATCGGCTGTGAGATTCTCTCTCAGAAGCTGCCTCATGGACTGGACGGCATCCTGGAACTCCTCGAACGGAATATGCAAATTGCGGTATACTCCCGTACGGTCGAACATGGAAGCATAGAAGACCCTTTCGTTCCAGTCGAAGCCATATAGAAAAAGGTGATGAGGGAATGGCCCTTTCTGATAGGCGGCCGCCGGCGATAGCTTGGACTCATCCAAAAACACGACGCAATAGTAGCCGCTGCGGATTTGATCCGCGAAAAATTTTGGCCAGGCGCCCAATGCCAAATTCTCCATAATCGCATAATTGACGGAGCAGGTGAGGAGAAACGGGTTGTTGAAATTCAGTTCGTTGGGTTTGCCCCGGAAAAAATCGAGAAAGCATTGCCTGCCGTCCTCCAGAAACTTTTTGGTGCAGGATAACTGAATAAAATTGCTGTAGTACCAAGGAATGGTTTCTTCATGGGCGCTGGTGATCGAAAGCGTGTAGGCCCACCGCAAAAATCCTTTAAGTGGCGGATTCAACACCGGAAGCTGGATGGCGTTCACTAGAATACCTCCCTTCCGTCGAGTGATCGGGAATCGTGACCGGCAGTATTCCGGCAGGCGCTGCCATGCCCATTAGGACACGGGATAGGGCCTGCAGAGTCTGGGGATGATGTTCGTAACAGGCCAGAAAGCCCTGAGCCTTCGGGAATGCCGCCAGATCGACGGGATTCCGCAAGGAGACCGGTATGATTTTGCCCCCTAACGCCAATAGTTTGTGAACCAAAGCTGGCTGCCCGGGATTAGAAGCTGCGTGAAAAACGCCTACGATGATCTGCCCATACTCTTTCGCTTCGGAAACCAAGGTGGTAATCTCATCCGGATTCGGACTGGTCCCGTACACATGCTCGGTTAATTTTGCCGTGATAAAAGGACGCAGACGGTTGCCGAGGGTGTCATCATATAACGGCTCGTCCTCGGATTTGCAGGCGGCTGTCATTTGCGGCCAGAGCACGAGCGTGTCGACTTCGGGAGACAACCGGCAAAAATCTGGTACACGATTGACGGCGGTGATGCTTTTTTCGCGAAGCCGCTCAATCGTCCGAAGCGTCTGCGGATTTTCCAGCAAGGCCCGCGCCTCTTCCCAATTACGCTTCTGCAGCTTGATACGACGCTCCTTGAGGCGAAGGATACGCTCCACGGAAGCATCGATCCGCTCTTCCGAAAGGCGCCCGTTTGCCACAGCATGTTCCAGGGCAGCCACCGCCTCCAGCTGGCTTTCGTACGTATGGCTGACGAGAAGAAGGTCAGCCCCGGCCAGAACGGCCCGGACGACCGCTTCCCCCACGCCGATTCCCTGCGTGACGGCGTTCATCTCCATGCAGTCTGTTACGATCATCCCATCGAAACCCAGCTCTTCCCGCAGCAGACTCGTCAGAATTTCCCGGGAGAGCGTGGCCGGAACGGATTCTCCGCCGGTGAGCAGCGGAATCCCGACATGGGCCGTCATGACGGCTTCCGCCCCGAGCTGCGCGGCCTGCCGGAACGGCACGAATTCCACGGTCCGCAAGCGCTCAAGGGTATGCCTTACGACCGGCAGCTCCGCGTGGGAATCCGTCTCCGTGTCGCCGTGCCCGGGAAAATGCTTGATGACGGATATGATTCCTCCATCCTGAAAGCCGAGCATGGCCGCGATCCCCAGCTCTGCAACAAGTTCGGCATCGTCTCCGAACGAGCGGACGTCAATGATCGGATTTCGCGGATTGACGTTGATGTCGACCACCGGCGCGAAATTCATATTGATGCCCAGCGTCTTCAGTTCCTCCGCCGTTCCCTTGGCGGCTTCGTAGAGCAGCACGGGATCGCGTGCCGCTCCCAAGGCCATCGCCGCGGGCAGCTGCGCAATCCCCTGCCTTACCCGGACGACCATCCCCCCCTCCTGATCCGTTCCGATCCAGAGCGGTATGCCCGTCGCAGCCATGGCCAACCGCTGGAGTTCCTGCGTTAATGCAAACGCCTGCCGAGGGTTGTCCAGATTACGGGAAAACAACACGATTCCCCCGATGAAATGGTTTTGCAACAGGTCGCTGATATTTGCATCGGGCATACAGTCTTCGAAGCCGGCCATCACCAATTGGCCGATTTTCTCCTTTAACGTAAGCTCGTTACACGCTCTCATTTGGTTTCCCCCTCCAGCCGTTACAATTGCGTCCAATCAAACAGAACTCCTAAGAAATCGGACTTGCGCCCGGCCAGCCGCGAATAGACCGATATGGCTTCGAGCGGGCTTGCTACTTCGGTAATGAGACTTGCGACGTCCAGTTTCCCCCGGCGGATCGATTCGAATATGAATTCGTTCATGTCCGCTTCGGTCCAGCCTTTAAAACCCATCATCATCCGGCCGTGAATCCCTAGTATGCTGACCGAATTAAAGACTACTTTCGGCCCGATCGTCTGCTTGGAAGGTTCCGTCGAATCACCCAACAGGATTACTTTGCCCAAGTCCCGGGTCAACTGCGTACAGTAGGGCAGTACGGCGTAAGAACCCGTCACGTCATAGATCGTGTCCAGCATTCTGCCGCCGGTAAGTTCTTCTACCGGTCCTAATGCTTCAGCCACCGGAAGATTCAGCAGATCGGTCGCCCCGTTTCTGCGGGCATGGGCCATGCGGGAGCTTTCCGGTGCAATCGCGATAATCTGGCGAGCACCGCCCGCATTCAAATACTGGATCACAAGCTGGCCGATAAGACCAAGCCCAACGACGCCCACTCTTTCTCCGAATGCAGGTTCGGCTCGCAGGACCCCCAGCAGGGCAACCTTCGCAATCTGCGTAAAGACAGCCTCTTCGTCACGGATCGAATCAGGGATAACCGCCGCTTCCTTGGCATCCGCGAGGAAGTACTGGCGGTGTCCGGCCGGACAGATGATCCTGTCGCCGGCTTTTATTCCCTCCACCCCGCTTCCGGTCTCCAACACTTGCGCGGCCATGGAATATCCCGGATAGAATGGGTACCGAACCCAAGACGACCAGACCGTCCCTTCGTCGAAACGTCCCTTTAGACAAGCCAATTCCGTTCCCGTGCTGATCAGTGACTTTTTGGCCGCGCATAAAATTTGTCCCGGTCCCGGCTCGGGCACCCTTTCCTCGATAAGTTCGATCCGATCCGGCCCCTGAAATACGCAATTTAACGATATGCGGCTTACGGTTGTCGCAATGTTTGGCATGCGTTAGCACTTCCTTTTCTAAAATGTAGAATAGAAACCCTGTACATTTCATTGCCGGGAGCTTCCCGCAGACACAGGCAAACAGCAGCCTGGACAGGTTTCCCCAACATACAGCCGCGATGCCTATTACAATATGCCGTCTTAACTGCTCGCGCTGCTGTATCCCTTCACGGCCTGCTTCCAGAGCAGCCGTACGGCTGCGAAAAACAGAAGCGAACCGGCCAGCGCCAGTCCTACATGGAGCCAGCTGAGTTGTCCAATCAGAAACATCGGCCCGAAATTGGTAATAAGGAACAGAGGAATGATAAAGGTTCCTATCCGTCGGACCCAAGCCGGGTAAATAGCCATGGGAAAATTGTTGGCGTCCCAGACGGAATGGGCGATATCCGACACAGAACCCGTCTGGACGAACCAGAATGAAAGCAGTGCCGGAATAATCATCAGGCAATACGTGATAACAACGGAGACAAACAACAGCAGGGCAAACCCTGCGAGCTGCAGAAACGCCAGCGGAATATCCATGGCATGCCAGCCGATACCGACCATGACGAAACCGACCAGAATGTCGGGGATCGGCAGCGCCAGATCGACGTAACGCAAGGAAGCCATGAACTGTAGGGAGACCGGCTTCGTCAGCATTAAATCAAGCGAGCCGTCTTTGATGTACTCAGGAATTTTCATGAAATTTGTCAAAAACAGGCCTACATAAATCCCGGTCACCACGGTGTGCATGCCTATAAATAAAAGCAGCCCTTCCGGCGGTATGCCGTCGACGTGAAGATCGGTGCGGAACACGACGAGAACATATAACAGTTTGGCAAGCAAATAGACGGATTCGACCAGCAGGCTCATCATAAAGTTGCCCCGAAACTCCATCTGGGCGATGAGGCAATTTTTGATGAATATGCCGTACAGGCGCATGTATTTCCTCGCGATTTTAAACATTCGTAACGTCCGCTACCCCCCAACCGCCGAGTATTTCTTCAGAGAGACGCGCCACGTCAGACGCGAGAGCCAGAAGAACAGCAAAATCCACCCGCATTGAGTGAGTAGCCCCTGATACATCGCTGCCCCTTCCATTTTGCCGCTGAGGACGTTGACCGGAAAATAAATCGTATACGGGAACGGGGTGTACTGAAGCGCCTTCACAACCGATTGCCCGAAAATCTCCAACGGAAACATGCCTCCGCTTAAAATATTGATAAGCAGACTTGTAATTACGAAAAAATACGAGATTTCATGCAGATAAAACGCGCTTGCGCAGATGCAGTAGACGATCAGGAAGTTGAGCAGAAGCGCCCCACACAGCGTGACGGCGAACAAGGCCAAACGTAAGACCTGGACATCGAGCACATCCATGGCGGACGCCAGCCATATAATCGCGGTCAGCAGAAGAGCCGTGATGCCATAGTAAATCGCCTTCTGGCCGAAAAAGGACACCAACCGATAACCGAAGTAACTTACCGGCTTGATCAAATATTTGTTAAGCCCGCCATTTTTAATATCGTCGGCGATCTGGTGCTCGAACTGGGTAGCGATCAGCTTGGACACCAACCCCGCCAAGATCGTATACAAAATAATTTGACCGTACGAATACGAAAACAATGCCGTCTCGCCGGAATGCCGGTACACCGCCGTCCAGATGAAATATTGGACAAGAATCGGAAAAGCGGCCCCAAGTAGGCCGAGAAAGAAATGAAACCGGTATTCCATCGACTGCTGGACGCCCATCGAAAAAACAGCCATGTACAATTTGCGTCTGTTCATCCGGCGGATTCCTTTTGGTAGAGCATGGAAATGCTCTCCTCGATCGGCACGTCCTCTATCGTCCAGTCAACGATTGGAAACGAGTCGAGCACGGCGCGCGACACTTCCTTCAAGCGGTGCCTAGGCAGTTTGAGAACAGCGTTATAGCCGTCTGTGCTGACAATGATCCCGAATTTGGCCAACCGCTGCTCGGCTACGGGTTCGGCGAACTGCAGCTTTACAATTTTCTGCTCGCCCATAAGATCGTTGATTTTGTGAAGCTCCCCGTCATACAGCAGACTTCCTTCGTTAATGACGATCGTCCGCTTACACAGGTCCTCCACATCCTTCATGTAGTGGCTCGTAAGCAGGATCGTGGCGCCGAACTGCTCATTGTAGTATTTCAGAAACTCCCTGACCTTCTGCTGCGAGGGGAAATCGAGGCCGATCGTCGGCTCATCGAGATACAGCAGCCGGGGCCTGTGGATAAGCGCGGCGATCAGCTCCATTTTCATCCGTTCTCCCAGGGAAAGCCGGCGCACCTGCACGTCCAGAAGCTCCTGCACATCGAGCATTTCCGACAGTTCGGCAAGACTCCGGCGGTAGAGATCATCGTCCACGTCATAAATACATTTGTTCAAATAAATCGACTCGCTGGCGGGAAGGTCCCACCAAAGCTGGTTTTTCTGGCCCATCACTATGGAGAAAAGCCGTTTGAATTCGTTCTTTCGCTCCCAAGGCACATAACCGAGTACATTCGCCTCCCCGCTTGTGGGATACAGAATGCCCGACAGCATTTTGAGCGTCGTGGTTTTCCCCGCTCCGTTGGGACCGAGAAATCCCACGCACTCCCCGGGGCCGATGTCGAAGGAAACGGATTTAACCGCTTCCTTCACCAGCGACTTGCGGGCGAATAAATTTTTGAGAGAATTTTTAAGCCCGGCTTGTTTCCGGTAATACACGAATGATTTGCGTAGTTGACGCACACGGATGTAGTCCATTACTGCCCCTCCTGAACCATTGCCTGTATTGCCTGATTGGGCGGCATAAAGTATAAACGCTTAAATTCCATTGTTATAAAGAAGCACGCATTTGGAGCAAATCGGCATCAAACCACAGGCCAGAACCTCGCGCTGTTTGCGGAGATCGTCCCCGTGAAAAATATCGGCCATGCTATCTTCGTACAAATTGCCGACACTGAATTCCGGAAAAAATTTGCATGGATTCACTTTACCGTCCGGCATGACGTCGATGCGGTTTGAGATCGACAAGCATTTCGTCCGGTTCATGGCCGGCTTTTCGCTGCCCCGGATAAACCCTTCCACCTCTTCAGGCTCCAGTGCGGGCTGATAGCGGATGCGTATATTCCACACGCGGGAATTGACTCGTTTAAGTTCTTCGATCAGCGTATCGAAATGGTCCGGTGAAATGTGAAACGTGAAGGAGTGCCAGCTGTTCTTGTGGTTGTCCGCAAAGCGGGAGGCAAGATGCGGGAAATGGGCATCGAAGTAAGCGTCCATTTTTTCCGCCGTATTGGAAGGGATGTACCAAGGAAAGCAGAAGTAGACGGAATCTACGCCCATCTCTTCGAAAAATTCCATAAAGCTGTAAAGCTGGCCGACCATCTGGTCGTTTACCGTCAGAGCGACGGACACTTTGCCTTTGTACAGGCCCTGTTTTTGCAGATCCAGCAGCAGCTGTATGGAATGAATCACTTTTTTGAACGTGCCTTTGCCCCGGATCGCGTCGTTCTCTTTCTCGAAACCTTCCAGGCTGACCAGCATGACCAGATTTTCCGACATTTTCAGAATGGAATCCAGCTTTTGCTCAATAAGAATCGCATTCGTACAAATGGTCGTGTACCGATCTTCTTTGGCCAGCAGCTCCGCCAGTTCATCGAATTTGGAGTAGAACAGCGGCTCCCCGCCCCACAGGAACACACGTGATTTGCGTTCTCTCGTTTCGGCCAGAAGTTTCTCCACGACGGGTATTTCGATTTCATCCTTCTTCGCTTCTTTGGCAAAGCCATGATGGAAGCCGTCCGGATTCCATTCGAAGCAGTGCTTGCAGCGCAGGTTGCAGCCGTTGTTGAGCTTGATCCCGATTTCGTAAGGCACGGGGGCCGCATAAGTCGGATCTTCCCGCCGCTTTCTTCCCGTTTCCGCCAGCGGAACCAGGGTTCTTTTCATATTGCGGAACGTTAGTTGGTCAAACGTAACTGCTGTTTTCGGCTGCATACATATTCCTCCCAAAATGGTTGATTTTTAATCGCTGCTCCAGCAAACGACTATAAATCCCCTCCAGATGATGTTCCGAAAAATCCCGGGCTTTCCATTCCGCAAACCGGATGCCGAAACCGCAGGATTCCCAATAGGTTGAATTATGAAGCTCGTGATCGCCGAACGGCTCCAGCATGATAAAAGGGACTCCGAACGCCAGCGATTCGTTTAAGGTTGCTCCTCCCGGTTTGCTGATGACCGCTGCGCAATTGCGCAGCAGGTCGGTGTAAACGGAGTAATCCCCGAGCGGGTACTCCCGGAGAACGCCGTCCTCACGGACATAACGGATCATCGGCGGAAACGTGTGCTTCCCCTGCGTGTCCCGGATCCATGGCTCCCAGGAGGCGTCCGTTCCAAAGTAACGCGTAACCCCGTCGTCCTCCTCCACCTCGGAAGGATCGTAGACGATCACATCGAGCTTGCGACCAAGCGCGCGAAGTTCGCGGATCGTCTCGGCGTAAGTGCCGATTCCCCAGCCGCCGCCATGGATCATAATGCGTCCGGCGCGCTGCCCGTAAGGCAGCGGCTCCGCTTCGTCCGAAGCGATGTAATTGTCCGGGGACAGCTTCGAAGGCTCGTAGAACCAGACGTTGTCATAGCCGGGATACAACTGCTTGTGTACCTTATAAGAGGGTGTATCCGATGCATCCAGCCGGATCAGCTTGATATCCAGGGGCCTGCCGGCAGCAGCCTTGTAGCGCTCCAGGATCGGCAGCCAGAAGCCGGTAAATACCCCGAAACGGTACGCACCAGCCCGCATCCAAGCGTCAAGAAGCCTCCCGACCGCATCGTCGTTCAGGGAAGGTCCAACGGGCTTGGCCAGCTTATGCCCCATACGGGCAACGGAGAAATCGGCATGGAATGCTTTTTTGGTGGACCGGATCTTGCGCCGGATTTCTTCGTGATACAAATTCTCCAGAACGTGAACGTCCGTTCCGACTCCTTTGCCTTGCAGGTATGTGTGCAAATGCATTGCCGGAATGTATGCGCCGAACGAATTTCCCGACGCCAGTAAGGTAACCGGAGATGAATTCATGCGAGAGCCCCCCGAGTTCCAGATTTAGTTGTACACTTTAACGGACAAGTCGGCGAGCACCTGCCGCAATCTTTCGAGCAGTTCGCCGCGGTGTCCGTCGTCACGTCCCACCACCGATACATACAACCGTCCCTTCGGCATGCCTCGTTTGTGCAACGTTCCCTCAGCGATCCGGCGGCGGGTCAGTATCTCGTTCACCATGACGGTATTCGATGAGAGAGGGACGATTCCGTACTCCCCGGGTGCTGTCAACAGAAGACCGGATGCGCGCAATGCGTGCAGCAGTCTCCCAATCGTGAAGTCGCCTTCCGGAAGACCGAGGGACAAAAACGTAAGCCATCCGGTAAGGCCATACATTTCCCAGCATTTATCGAGATAAGCGTTAATGAGGCCCATGGACTTGCGGGCGTTAATCTCCACAATGGATGCGACTTCCCCGTCTTTCAGCACCATGGAGTCGAAGCAGGCGAAGCCGTGGTAGCTGTCCTCCGCCAGCAGCCGGAGCGCTTTCTCTATCACGGTGAAATAGCCGGCGTTCTCAAGCAGGCGGATCAAAGCTTCATCCGCTTGAATAGACCCGCCGTAATTTTGCTGGCGATTCACCATCCGCTGAACGGAGATGAATTCCGTCTCGCCGTTCTCCCGGATGAACCAGTGGGAACTGAAGTCGGTCTCTTTCATCAGCAAGGGCTCAAGCAGAAATTGAGAACGCAGTCCGCTTCCCTCCTGTTTATGCAGGTGCTCTACTATCCTCCGCTGAATGGCTTCACTGTCGATGAGCAGATTGCCCTTGCCCGAGACACCGAAGGGATCTTTCAGCAGATATGGGCCCCGCTTCAGAAGAGCATGTCCGATCGTCTTTATTTCCGCTGCGCTGTTCGCCTCTGTGCCGTAGCACTTCTCTCCAATGCTGGATAGGAGCCGGTTGGAGTACAGCTTTGAGTTAACGCGTACAACTGTCTCAAGGTCCGGCAAAGGTCTAAACGGCCCGGCGGCCTGCAGGTAAGCTAGCGTATCTGCCGTAATGGCGTACGGGGACAGAATCTTCGTGGCATGGGTGGATACCGCTTCATCCGGTGACGGCGTTTTCCGTACATGATCGGCCGCAAGCCTGAACATGCACTGCTTGAAAACATCCGGTTCTGGTAAAGGCTCCTTCTCGTCGTTCAAATCATAGTGATAGCGTGTTCGAAAAGAAAAGCCAAGCCCATCCAGGTACTCGTGCAGCGCTGGATCGATGTTGCAACGGCTGTAGAGGACATCGTCCGGCCCGCAGAACGGGAAAAGCAGCTCGTCCATACACAGGACAATCGACTCCCGATCCTTATCGGGCATCGAGGGCAACCGGGCCAGATCCGGATCTCTCCAACGCGTTTCGGGGTCGAAGGTACCCATAACGGTTTTCGGAATCGCACCGGCTTCATTGCTTGGCATCTTCGTATATTGGCTGGCCTTGCGGCTGGCAGCTTTTCAAAAAAGTAATAAAAGCGTCGATGGACCGGAGATGTTCGTAATCGAATTGGTCATAGTCGATGGTCACGTTCAACTGATCCTCGACCTGAAGCATAAACTGGATCATTTGCAGAGAATCGAGGCCGATATCGTTGTTCAGATCCATTTCGGGGGACAGGGATTGGCGGAGTTCAGGCTGGTCTTCTTTGATAGCGCACAAAATGTCTACAATTTTATCGTACATGACTACACTCCTTTAAAGGGGTAATGTATGAAGTACAACCGTATCCTTGCGCTTGCAAATTCCACTCAAAAAAACTGCTTTGTTATCTCCCTCCCTTTTCCATTAGTTACATTTATTATCTTTCGTATGTTAAATTCTGTCAATCAAAATCGCAGTCATAGGAGCACCGGCTCTGATGCGGCTGGGAATGTACATCCAACAATGCGCAGCTGATCTATCCCTATTTTGGGTTGGAGCAAATATCCGCATATTTCACCGTTCGGTACACTGGTCTCATGCAGAAAGAAATAGGCACCTTTTTCAGATCTACATAATATCCTGCATTAGTTTACTAAAGGGAGAGCCTGAATGAAAAAGAACTTAACTTATGATTACATTGTGGTGGGCACAGGTCCGGCGGGTTCCGTTATCGCGAAGACGCTTACCGACGACAAACGAACCTCCGTTCTTGTCTTGGAAGCGGGGGGAAATCATGACAAAGATAAACCGATCAAGGATTCCACTTTTGCACCGGAACTTGAAGAAAGCTTTTCCCCAAATTATTTTTGGCAAGGTGAAGGTGTTCCTCTGGACGGCCTGGATGGCCGCACATTCGAGTGGACTACGGGACGTCTCTCAGGAGGCGGATCCTCTATAAATGGAGAGCAATATGTGCGTCCGACAACAGCTGTACTCGAAAAATGGGAACGGCTGCTTGGCCCCCTATGGTCACCTGAAAAAGCCATACGGCGTTTCAAACAATTGGAGAATTTCAATGGATCAACGACAAATCGGGCTGCGCACGGTTATAAAGGAAGAATAGATATCAGGCAAGCGCCCGAAAATCCAACATCGATGGCTCAAAAACTGGCAACGGCCATCGAGCGTGCTTCAGGGCATCCGATAATTCTTGACTATAATGATCCTGATACCCCTATTGGACCGTTCACACGTTGGCAATTGTACCAACAACCCGATGGCCGAAGGGAAAGCTCGTCGACCGCATTTTTGTCTTCGGATATCATGACGCCTTCAGGCGTAGGGGTTCATAATCGTAAACTAACCGTATTGTTCAGGACAACGGCTCTTCGTATTCTCTTTTCCGGCAAACGTGCCATTGGAGTTGAATTTTTGAAGGATGGTAAATGCTCTCGTGCATATTCCCGTAAAAAGGTGATCATATCGGCAGGAATCAACAGTCCGCAGATCTTGATGCTGTCCGGGATCGGATCCGCTAAAATGTTAAAAAAGGCAGGTATCCCCGTCGTTTTTAATAATCCAAACGTAGGACAGCGATTAAAAAACCACACTTTAAACTTCGCTGTATTTTCCGTCAATTCAAATGATCGCCCCCTCCCTGCCCAAGATCCAAACGCACTGTATACAGGGGGGGCTTTTTTGCCGGATCCATCCGGTAAAGATCCAGAAGAGCGGGCCGTTCAACTGCTTGGCATCGGAGCGGATGAACAATTGACAATAGCGATTCTGTACTTGCGCCCCAAGAGCAAAGGGAATATCCGCCTACAAAGCAAAGATCCGCTTAATATAGTATTGGCAGACGAAGGATTTCTTTCGGATCCGGACGACATGGATGCCGTAAAAAGGATCTATCGAACGTATATCAAAAATATTTCTCTCGAGCTATCGCGATTAGACCCCTCTTATCAGCTCCTCTCGCCTACGTTTGATGTGATTGACGATGATGAAAAACTCGAAGAATTCATTAAAGAAAATTTTGATCATAATCATCATCAGCAAGGGTTTCTGCGAATGGCTCCTTTGTCAAAAGGGGGAGTCGTTGATTCCAGGGGAAATGTACACGGGGTCAAGAATTTGATCGTTGCAGATGCCTCCATAATCCCGTTTACAGTGGATGGAAACACCTCTTCGGCTGCATATCTTGTCGGCTATACAATCGCGAAGCAATTATGTAAAAAAACAACCCGCAATAAAAAACAGCGAACACGAACAGAATGGGTAGAAGAGTAAAATGAAAAGGGGCTATCCAGCCCCTCCAGCCCCTTTTAAATTCTCCCTCATTGTCAAAATCCCTTACTAACAAAGAAGAATTTTCGTCTATTCATTTGACTCCTTAAATTCACTTCTATCGCCTTCATACCATGGATTTAAATGAACCAAAACCTCTTCCACGTCAGAATGCTGCTCCATAATGGTCTGTTTAATTTTCCGGGATATGTCATGCCCTTCTTGGACGCTAAGTTCTGCCGGAACGCCGACTCTGACATCTACGATGATATAATGTCCGTGGTCCCTGCCCCGGATTCTGTCAAGGCGTTTTACTTCCGGTATTTGGTGAATCAGCTCAACGAGCTCATCTATTTTATCCGGATCGATATTTTTCTCCATCAATACATCTACCGATGATTTCCCCATGTGAAAAGCCAACTTGAAAACAAGAATAGCTACAATAATTCCTGCAACGGGATCTCCGTAGGAAAGAATTCCGATATGATAATGATCGCCAACCATGGCCAATCCGATCCCTACAACTGCAGCAATGGATGCATACACGTCTGCCAGATGATCATAAGCAGTTGCAATCAAGCCGTTACTTTTTAATCTCTTCCCGATCGACATGGTATAGAGATATAAAATTTGTTTTAAAATCAGTGAAAACACGGCTGCAAAGAGGGCAATAACCGTAGCTTTATGCGGCGGTTCAAAAAGGATCGCTACGGAATGGAAGGCCATGTAAATAGCTGCCAGCGCCAAAATAATCGCTACGATTCCCGCTCCTACTACTTCCGCCTTCCCGTGACCATAGGGATGATCATCATCGGGAGGCATTTTAGAGACACGCATAGAGCTGAGCGCAGCTCCAGTAGCAACGACATCCCCTGCATTGTGTACTCCGTCCGCGACCAATACCGGGCTGCCGAATACCATACCTACTGCGAGTTTGATTGCAGTTAATGCAACATTACTTATAAAACTGAGCCAAATCGCAATAGACGATTGTCTATTTTCGTTAACCAATGCTTCATTTCTCCCTAAACCGTATTTAATCATCATTTGACTTGTCATATGTTTGCACGAAATAACGATCAGAATCTAATAGTAGCTTATAACCTTTGTGTGGGTCTAGAGAAACAGTTTTTGTCTTTATCTAAAAAATATGATAAATCATAAAATGTTGGATAAGCGAAAATTTAGTTTACATAATTATATTGATGTTAATCAATGTGCTGTAATGCGAATTGTAATTATTTACCGTTTTGCCCTTACTCCATTCGAAGAAATCCATATGATACATTGTATTTTATTTCAAGGAGGTAGCATGAAATGAGTGAAGTCGTAGGGGGAGTTGGCGTCGGCTACGGTTATGGAGGATTATGGGGAGGAAATATCGGAGTTATTTTGGTTTTATTCATACTGCTGGTTATCATTACAAGATCTTTTGTATGGTAAACCATTGCAACTTTAAAAACCCTGCAAACGCTGCAGGGTCTATTCGACTTTTTCAATCTTTTCGGGAAAGGCTCTTCATATACTCTCTTAGGACAGGCGCCGTTTTGCGTACGACATGAGCGCTTCCGCCGCGATTTTGGACATCCTCGATCATCATGGCCATCATCAATTCGGCTCCCGCCGCATCATAAGCAACGAATCAACCGTGGAAATAATCTGATAAAATTATCATGATTGATATATCTGCTTTTAAAAACATGAACCAGGATATTTGCCTAAAAACGAGAATATCTTATTTCTAATAGGCGGTTTACTAATAAAGGAGGGGGATTGAATTGGAGGATATCATTAAGGAGTATGCCTCTGGCTACGAAATGCTTCGGGATGCCATCGAAGGATTGTCTGAAGAGGAGTTTCGTTACAAGCCCGCACCGGACAAATGGAGCATTCACCAAATTCTCATTCATGTGACGGATTCAGAGATCTCATCCACAGCTCGGCTAAAAAAAGTCTTGGCGGAAGATGAGCCGGCTCTTATTTCATTTGATCAGGATGCATGGGCGAATAACTTGGGGTATGATTTATTGGACCGCGAACAGTACCTGCTTCTGTTCAAAATGCTGCGTTCCAGTATGCAAACCATTCTAAGCAATCTGACTAGTGAACAATGCGAGCGAGTCGGGGTGTATCCAGATCAAGAGCGGTACACATTTAAGCAATTGTTGGTCTATCGCGTCGAACATGTCCGCGGCCACCTTGCTCAAATTGAAAGGGTTAAGAAGGCTTATCAAGAGAATCAATTAACCAAATAAACTTAACTTCCTTAATCATTTTTGCCCGGCGACAAGGACATTCACTAACGTAAGCCCCTTGGGGATGAGAAAAGGACATGCTACGTCATCGATGACTGGAGCATGTCCTCTTTAGTTCCGATCACTTACAGCTCTTTAGTCATAAAGGTGCTGTAAGGATCAAGGATATAGTCCGCAAAAGGCCCGCACTCTTTGAATCCGAAAGCCTGATACAGCCGTCTCGCCGGCTGGAACGATTCCATTGAGCCGGTTTCCAGGCTTAACCGCCGATACCCCCGGTTTCGCGCCTCTTCAATGATGTGAGCCAAAATGGATCTGGCTACACCCTTTCGCAAATGGGCGGATGCGGTCCGCATCGATTTGATCTCGCCGTGACCGGAATCCAGCTCCTTGAGCGCCCCGCAGCCAAGCAGCTCTCCCTGCTCCCACGCACTCCAGAACGTCACGTCCGGCTGCCGGAGCCTGTCCAGATTGAGGGCGTGCACGCTCTCGGGCGGCGACTTCTCTGCCATGCCCTGCAAATGCTCCCGGATCAATCCGGCAATTTCAGGCCCTGTTAAATCATCCACTATAATTTCCATACCGTTCACCCCGCCGACAGATTTTTTTCATATGTGTGCTGTGATCATTGTACTGCCGAACCTGCCCGAACAAAAGACAATTATCCGGGAAACGCTCCGCTTTTTATTGAGGGTGACACGATATCACCTGCGGTTGGCGTGTGCTTTCTATCCAAAAAACCTCCAATCCCTTTCTAGCATTGGATTGAAGGTTTTCGCGATTTTTTAACCAACGTTACCCGTTGTGGTCGGATCTTATTCCTCCTCTCTTTCGCAAATCACTTCAGTAAATAAATTCAATGGGAAAAGAGTTGGCACTCTTCGGCCCGGAGTCTGCATAAACTCGACAAAGTTTCGACCGACGCGAATTAAGATTCCCTTCAGTTCGCCGATATCTTCTGCGGTGGCCGTCAAGTCAAAAGGCTTCGTCCGTCTAACCCTTTCATGCAAAACGATATAGAAGGAGCTTTGCATTGCGACTACCGTTGAACCAACTTTAAAAGAGGACTTGGTCACATTGGAGAGCCTGCCTATCGTTTTTGTTAATCTCGGAAACCCGGGTTGGAACACCGTAACCGTCCTTCCCACAAGCGGCTGCAAGCGCTGAACCAATGTAATATTCTGTGGGGGCGGACAGCCATGAATATTTCTTTTCCGCATAACATCGCCTCCTTTTAATAACAGGTTGACTCTATCAGTGTATGCTTTCCATGAAATCATGCTTGGATGAAGCTACCTTAAGCAATTTTAAAAAAGCATTGGATCGACTAGCAAACTTTGGGTTTGATAAGAGACATCCTATTTTTGCCCCTCAGTTAAAGCAAAAGCAAACCTCCCCCCGCCCTAGAAAAAATTGCCTTCTCAATCTCGACCATCGCATCCGTGCCGCCCACGTCTACCATAATCCCGCCTCTGCGCCCAGCCGAAAGACGGCTTGCTTTGGCTTCTTCATCCTCGCCGCTCATGAAGAGTGTGGCATTCGCCGCGCCGATCACGGGTCGAGCATTCGTTCGCTTTGTGGATCTCGTGAACCAAAAGTCACCCGAGGCGACTCCAGGTTAACCCCGTGAAACGAAAAACATCATTTTCAGTTCTAAAATTGGCAGGCCATAGTTCCAAAAAGAAAAACCGCCTCGTGGAAGGCGGCTGATTTAGCAATCGTTTCTCGTTTGCTATTTTGAAATGTCAATGATATAAGAAGTAATTTCCTTGATTTTTGTTTTGTTTAAACTGCTATTGAAACGATAAATATTACAGAAAGCGTAGCTAATATTATTTTCGAGGTTCAGGATGCCATTTAAAGAACCGGAATATCCGTGCGTTATTATATTGCTGATAACTAACTCCGTTGGCTTTTTGTCAATCAGTTTTTCAAGCATTCTTAGAACTTGATCCTTGCCTTGTAATGTATCGCTACCGATAAAATTCCATTGGATATCTTCAATGATGTTCTCCATGATCAAGCCAATATCGTTGCAAACAAAAGCAACATTAAACGCTCTAAGCAATTCTTTTTTCGGTGCGTTCCCGCAATCTTCTGCACAAATAATTTTCACTTGTTCGTATCGAATATTATCCTCTGACATGCTCACGATCTCCCTTCCTTCAAAAGCGATCATCTTCAAACCATAACTTTACATAACAATTTTCTTATTCGACATCGTGTTTTCATATTCCTTGTTGTCTGAGGAACGAACTCACGCCGGATATTTGTCTGTCTGTTGTCTTAGCACTATAACCGGCATATCAGGGGTTTATTATCATCTCAATCATCCAATAATACGTATAAGGTAATCATAGTGCGGGGTAAAAACGGGAAGCGGTCGATTTATATGTCCATGTTTTCGGTTTTTTATTGCTGAACGCGGTATCTTTTTTTAGTCTCCAAAAATCTGGGCAAAATCGGGATTTACGCTACTTCCATATACGACTTTTAAATGGACATTCATGGAGGGAAACCTTTTTGGACAATTACAGAAATATCGAAAACAAGTTCCGCCGATACAAGGCCCATATTTCCATTGCCGGTACCACCCAAATTCATATCCGCAATCCGTATTTCATTGCTTGGTGGTCTGCAGCCTTCCCAGGTTTTGGTCACCTCCTGTTAAGCAAATATTTACGCGGACTCTCCTTGTTTATTTGGGAAGTGATTGTAAATTGCAACGCAAAGATCAATTTGGCCATGGTATATTCGTTTTGCGGAAATATTGAGGAAGCGAAAAAGGTGCTGGATCCAAGGTGGATGCTTATGTATATTCCAGTGTATCTGTTTGGCATTTGGGACAGTTACCGGACCTCGGTCGATATGAACAAAGTTTATTTGCTCGCGGAAAGGGAAAATGCGCCGTTTAACTCATTCTCCATCGGAGCGATGGAGATCAATTATTTGGACAAGCGAAAGCCCGCCATGTCGGTCATATGGTCCTTATTTATGCCGGGGCTTGGGCAGCTGCATATCCATCGCGTGCTTACCGCGTTTTTCGCGCTGGCTTGGACGATCGCATTTATATATTTCTCCAAGATGCTTTTGGCGGTCCATTACCTGTTTCTAGGTCAAATTGCAATGTCAACCGCCGTGCTCGACAAACAGTGGCTGCTGTTTATGCCTTCCATGTGGGGATTTGCAGTGTATGATTCGTATGTAAACACCGTAGAAAACAACAAGCTATTTGACTCCGAGCAAAAGGACTTCCTGATCAAACATTACCAAAACCCCTCATTTCAAGTGAAAAAGGGAAAAGTGGTGGTATAAAACAATGGTACAGATTTTTTCAACGTTTGAGCATTCCACCAATTTAGAAATAGCGATTACTGAGCTGGAGAAAAACGGAATTAAAAAAGAAAATATTTTTGCCGTACCTTTAACGAATCGCAAAACGGAGCGGCGATTGTTTGACAGCATTCATAACGCGGACGGCATTTCCTTGATTAGCACCGGAGCAACCCTTGGGACTGCGTTTGCCGTCATTGGAGCTAGTGTTGGTTTCAAACTGGCGTGGGGGCCTATATATTGCGGACTGATCGGTGCGATAAGCGGTTTTTTTCTTGGGGTTTGCATCGACATATTCTACTATAAGGTCATCAAAAAGAAGCAACGACAGTTACGCGGGAAAAATTCAGAGGTAATCCTCGTCATTGAGTGCGATGAAACCCAAGCGATACGGTGGAGGATATTTTGTGGCATCATTATGCATTCGGGACGGCACGAATAATTTAAGAATTAGATTTTGGAAGTCCAATCCTCCATTCTTCAACTTTAAGCAGAGTAACCTAAAGCAGCACCGAGCATGGGCAGCCGATCACAAGAAGTTTGTTCAGATAAGACAACCCCCAGGATGGAATATCCCCCAGGAAAACGCTGTGACTGAACGTTGCTTTGTAAGCCTCGTTCGAATCGGTGACCGCCGAACCGTGCGGCTGATGCAACAGATCCGTACACTCTGTCAAATAGTCCAGCAGAATTGGGTAGAACGCGTTCGTAAAATGAGAGCCGTCTTCATCGTATTGAATCTTGTGCTGCCGGAACATGGGGCCAAGGTCAATGTATTCTACTCCCTTCTCCCCCGCCATCTTCTGAAGAGTTTCATTGAATGCTTCAATCTGCGGGTTCATGAGCGCACCGACCGGCGACGCGTCATCTACCGGCGTAATCGAAAGTACGTAGACGCGCGCTTCCGGCAGCTGTTCCCTTATACGGTCGACCAGCCGGGAATATTGCTGTACGAGCGTCTTCTTCGCTTCCTTCGGCGGTTCCCAGATATTGTTGCCCCATGGATAGGAACACATGCGACGGCTTGCGGCTCGTGATCTCATCGACGTTGTCCAGCGTAGTTTGGACCGTTGCGCCCAATCCCCCATAACGTTCGCTTCCGGCAGCAGGTCATCGTTCGTCAATCCTCCGATAATGGAGTCGCTACGAACAAGCTGCTGCCAAACAATTCCTGGACGCTTCCGTCAGGCTCCCGCAGTCTAAAATCACGAGCCGAATGTTCACACAGGTTCCCTATGAAATATAACCCGCTTCATTCAAGCAGCCTATCTTTTTCCAATAGAGACAATAATCTCTCCTCTGTGCCTGAACCGGGTACCGGTACAAAAAAACACCAGTGCAGGTCCGGGTCGCTATCAATGACGGCCGCGGAATGGAGCATGAACTCCATTTCCTGCCCGTCCGGAAGACGAAATAATGCGGTTGTTACACGCTTTTGCCTGATTTCGTAGAGGTTCCAGAAATACTCAAAGTCCGCGCTTTCCCGTCTCAATCGTTCGAATCGTTCCGTATACAACGGGTTGTCTTTGCTACGGTCGAAGCTTGCCCGCAGAACCGCTGCTGCGTAGCGGGCGAAACTCTCCCAATTTACAAGCCGCCTACGGTAGTCCTCCTTAAAAAATATAACGTTCAACATGTATCTTTCGTTTTCCGGCATATTGCCGAAGTCGGCTATGATCAGTTCTGCGGCCCGGTTCCAGGCGATAACATCCGTACCTGCATCCGTGATGAATGAAGGATATTGCAGTTGATCGACGATTTTTTGCAAAATTCCGTGATCCGACCCCTCGCCGTTTGGAACGGCACCAGCGCTCGCCGGGTCTACATTTGCCAGATCGAACAGATGCTTCTGTTCATCTTCGTCAAGTTGCAGCGCGTTGCTGATATTTAACAGTACTTCCGGCGAAGGATTAACCTCTCTGCCTTGCTCCAGCCAGGTGTAGTAAGTCACGCTCATATTGGCTAGAAAAGAGACCTCTTCCCGTCGAAGCCCTGGAGTACGCCTTCGTCCTGGCAACGGCTGTATTCCCGCCTCTGAAGGCTGCAGCCGTTCCCGGCGCGATTTGATGAAATCGCCCAATGGAGATGAAGAAGGAGTTGTTTTCATGTATGTCACCTTCCTTGGATTCTTAAGTCGTCCGACACATGCAGAGAATGTACATCACTACTCTCAAAAGATCATGGTATTAAACAGCCGTTTAGAAACATTGTAACCCCAAAAACCTGTTGATTTCCATCTCAAGGCCCTTCTTCCATTCGAATTTCCGGAAAATTCATTACCTTAAGACCATCCCCATCATCCCCGACGTCATTCCGCAGAAATTTAACCAATATGGTTGGGATGATGGCAGCCATGTGCTTGCAGAAATCACTGTCAAAATCATGTCCATTCTTTGCAGCGGAATGATGTACAGGTCCGTGTTTTTATTGATTATTCTAATGAGGTATGGCGTCTTCGCTAGAGGCGAAAAAATTGGAAAAGCGGAAAACGGCTCTGCAGCACTCTTTTTACGAAAAAGCTCGCGCAAAGTCTCTTTCCTATTCCCGTTTAGGCGGATTTTTATCCGGGTAAATAAACATGTGTAAATACTCGGACATCGTATCGTCCGTAACCAACAGGAGGGGATTCATTGATGGACCGTAAGAAGGAGCAGCACCCACAGAAGGATATGAAGGACAGCCAGCTAGAGGAATTCCGTGTAAGCGATGCGGGCGAAGCAATGACTACCAACCAAGGCGTTCGAATTTCCGAGGACGAGCATTCGCTCAAAGCGGGCGAACGCGGGCCGACGTTAATGGAGGATTTTCATTTCCGGGAGAAGTTGACCCACTTTGACCATGAGCGCATTCCAGAGCGTGTGGTTCATGCCCGAGGCTTTGGAGCGCACGGTTATTTTCAGGTGTACAAGCCGATGACGAAGTACACGAAGGCTAAGTTTCTGCAGGACCCTTCGATAAAAACGCCGGTATTCGTGCGATTCTCCACCGTGGCCGGTTCGCGCGGCTCGGCCGATACCGTTCGGGATGCCCGGGGCTTTGCCACCAAGTTTTACACGGAGGACGGCAACTTCGACCTCGTAGGCAACAACATCCCGGTCTTTTTCATCCAGGATGCGCTGAAGTTTCCTGATTTGGTTCATGCGTTCAAGCCGGAGCCCCATAATGAAATCCCGCAGGCTTCCACTGCGCATGATACACATTGGGATTTTGTCTCCAGCAACACGGAATCGGCCCACATGATCATGTGGACGATGTCGGACAGGGCGATCCCGCGCAGCTACCGGATGATGGAAGGCTTCGGCGTACATACCTTTCGTTTTGTCAATGACAAGGGCGAAGCGCATTTCGTGAAATTCCATTGGAAACCGCTGCTGGGCGTGCATTCCCTGGTTTGGGACGAAGCGCAAAAAATCGCCGGCAAGGATCCCGACTTTCACCGCCGCGATCTGTGGGAAGCGATTGAAATGGGCAACTATCCCGAATATGAATTTGGCGTGCAAATCATCCGGGAGGATGAAGAGTTCAACTTCGATTTCGATATTCTCGACCCGACCAAAATTTGGCCGGAGGAGCTCATTCCTGTTCAACGCATCGGGAAAATGACCCTGAACCGCAACGTGGACAACGTGTTCGCAGAAACAGAGCAGGCGGCCTTCCACGTAGGCAACGTGGTGCCGGGAATCGATTTCTCCAATGATCCGCTGCTGCAGGGACGCTTGTTCTCTTATACCGATACGCAGCTGATCCGTCTGGGCGGACCGAACTTCCATGAGATTCCGATCAATCGGCCGGTGGCGGAGGTTCACAATAACCAGCGCGATGGTTACCATCGCACGACGATCAACCGGGGCCAAACCAGCTATCATAAAAACTCCCTTGGAAACAACGCCCCCCGCCCCGTTTCGGAGCAGGAAGGCGGATATGTTCACTATCAGGAAAAAGTGGATGGGCGCAAAGTCCAGGCACGCAGCGACAGCTTCAAGGACCACTACACCCAAGCCAAACTGTTCTGGAACAGCATGTCCGACGTGGAGAAGCAGCATATCATTAAGGCTTTCCGCTTCGAGGTGGGCAAGGTGAAAAGCAAAAGCGTACAGCAGCAGGTCGTCGATATGTTCGCCAACGTGGATCTGCTGCTGGCCGAAAAAATCGCCCTGGGCGTCGGCGTCAACCCGCCGAAGGCCGGAGAAGAAGCCACAGGGACGGCGACGGCAGGACGTGCCCAAACCCAGGCCTCACCGGCGCTGAGCCAGCTTCATACCGCCATGTCCCCGGCCACCCGCAAGGTGGCGGTGCTGGCCGCTGACGGGTTCGACGCGGACGAAATGAAGGCCGTGCTCGCCGCATTCTCTGAAGCAGGTGTCGTGCCGGAAGTCGTCAGCGAGAATCTGGGGATGATTGCCGGAACCGACGGCAGCCGGCTGGAGGCCGTGCATACCTTCCTTACGGCCGACTCCGTGCTGTTTGACGCCGTCTATGTAGCCGGCGGGGAGCAGAGCATCGATAAGCTGCTGGTTATCAAAGAAGCGGCCAATTTCGTGACGGAAGCCTACAACCACTTCAAAACCATTGGCGCTTCCGCGTCGGCCATCGAGCTGCTGTCGAGCTCGGGCATTCATTTGTCTGACGCTTCGGCATCTTCCGGCCACCTGACGTCTCCTGGCGAGGATACCGGACTGGTGATCCGCAAGGAGACGGAAGACGGCGGCGTCTTTGCCCGGCAGCTGGTCGACGCCATCGCCATGCACCGCCATTGGGGCCGGGAAATGCAGATGATTTCACCATTGAAGTGAATCTATTGAAAATGGATGAAGGATAGTCCGGCTTCGCTCATTGCGGGGCCGGGCTTCTTATATATTCGACCATTTTCATATGCAATTCAGACTCCGAACATTGGAAAATCTCATTAAAAGCATGAGGAGCTCGGATCAACTTGTTTAATGCATTTATTCCGTATTTCTCCACAACAAATTCCACGAACATATAGGAGAACTGAAATCCTTTCATCGTTTCGAAATCCCAGGTATCGTTATTTAATTCTTCAAAAGATGGGATCTCGAGATTACGGATGGCTTCTTCCGTAGAGCCTTTTATAAAGTCTTCGGTCATCTGTTTGGCTTCATATCCACCGATCCCCTGCCTTATCCATTTTGGCACATTCGGATTCATATCACTGATCAACCACATGGTGAACAAGTGGACCGTGCTTTTCAGGATGGATTGATACGTGTGCTCGGGTCCCGGGTTCAAGGGAGATACTATTTTAAGGATATGCCCATCATACGTGCCCATAAACCAATTGGGAGCATCAGCTTCTCCTACTGCCTGATGAAACGTTGGCAGATCGGGGTATATTTCAATAACTACTTTTTGTGACGGATCGTGATTATATTTTGACGAGACTCTTTCAACATGTTTGCTGAGTTCAACGAACAAGTCATGATGTACTTTCTTCAGACGATGATTCGTGCCCTCGTTGTTGCCCTTATTTACAATTGAAATCAAATCTTGAATAGACATGATGGTAATGTCCCCCCATTCTTTTAGTTCTTTCCTCAGTTTTTCCAAAGATCGGTACAATCTGTTCTTAACTGCACTCTCACGCATCTCTATGATCTTGGCGATTTCAGTCAGCGTGCAGTCCACAAAAAAGCGTAATGCAATAATTTCCTGGTCTACCTCATCTAATTGATTGAGCGCAGCTCCAATATCAATCCGAAAATCCACATAATTTGTAAATTCAAGGGAGATCGACTGTGATTCATAAGCCGTAAAATCAAATGGAGATTCTTTTTTTCTCGATATCCTCCTATATTCGTTTTTTACTGTATTCTGAGCGATGTTAAATATCCACGTGAATACATTAGAGCGGCCTTTAAAGTTGTGAATGTTTTCGACAGCTTTCAAAAAAACCTGCTGAGTCAAGTCATCTGCAACCATTGGGTTCAATTTTAACGAGAAGTACTTGCGGATTCTTGGACGATACAACTCATACGTGCTTTCAAAGCTGGTATTGCTCTCCTGTTTATCCGGATAAACAGGCTTTGTGTCTTGAGCTCTTGACATGGTGAGAACCTCCTCTTGATTTACAATGAATTAGACACCGGAGGGAGCCAAAAAGCCACGCCATTTGCAAAAAAATTATGATTACGATTAACAGCATGTGTGCCAAGCAAAAAAAGCCCGATTAAGATAACCTAAAGGGCCCACAGTACGTTCCATTCATTATTATCTATTTCAATTTTCATTGGGTTTCCTGCTCTTTAAAAATCAGTGGCGTCCATTCCGGATTTGATTTTATGTAATACAACGGATGAGCCGGTAAGAAACACATGCGTGTCGCATGAAGTAAGAAGTTATTTTTTCTTTACCGGTATCCAAATCTCCCCAGTAACATGCTCTCCAGTTCCATAGTACATTTCAAAACTAGGGCCTTCAATCTGCTCGTATTCAGATGTCGGAAACCACTCGGAATAGATTCGTTCCCATAGTTTTTTCAAATCGCATTTCGGCTCCGGGAAAATAGCCCATGTGAATGCCGGTACAGAAAGTTTTGTAAATCTCTCCGGTATTTTAAGTCCCCTTGGTAAATGATAACATATCATGTATTTGAAAGATTCCCCATTGTCATCATATAAGGCCGCATGCAATAGGGTGTCGCCAAAACGTCCCAATAATTCGTTCATTAGATCAACACTGCCGTCATCATCACATTTTTTACGGAACGCCGGAACTTCGGCAAATGCGGTCTGTCTGTCCGAGTTGATAAGGCCATAAACGCCAAACATCTCAAAAGGCCCTCTTTGCTCAATCCGATAATTCATTTCGACATCTCCTTTAATTGAAATATGAAAGGAGCCCCTCCTTTCAAGATCAATATTATCGAAGATAAAAAATGAATGCCGTGCATTTCCTGCACGAAAAAGTCAGCATGCCGAAGCTTTTCAAAATCATTACTCCGCCCCAGCTCCACGCTGGTTTAAACAATCGATGAAGGCATCGATTATGTCACTACGTTCTCAAATTCGGGAAAATGATACGCATACCATTCAGCGGCTGCTGAAATAATTGTCCGCAGGAAGAGTTAAGTACGCATACTTTAAATCTCCCAATTCAGATGCCCCTTGCGCATTTTTGCAATGTAAATGATTTGTCCCGTGTGACTAGGCAAGTGTCTAAATTGATGCAGAAGCATTTCCAGGGCGGTGGCTTGATGATCTAAGGCGCCATTAAGGTTTGAGTAATTTATGTATGGCTGCTCCAGCAATTTTTCAGGATTTGCTTTCATGATTTCAAGAACCTTAATGATGCAGTCGTATGATTTCTCTGAAAGTTCTAATATTTGTTCTTTCGATATTTGCAGACCGCGATCAAATTCTTTACTTCGATCCAGGTTATTTGGAGCACCAAAATATACGGTTTCAAACCATTCATATACCGCCCCTGAAATGTGTGCGACCAAATTAGCGATACTATTGCTTTCTGGCGTAGGCGACCATAAAATATCCTCTTCGGATAATTGCTCAATGACAATACGAGTCCACTTCTGATCTGCTTTGTATTTCCTCATCAGAAAGTCAATCACTACGGTTGAAGTATCCAAATTTATTCATGCTCCTCTTTACGGACATTTAATTAGGAAAAAATAGTACGAACCTTCCCCTCCTCCATCTTTATTTGTGGAACAGAATGCATTCGATATATTATTCTTCTTTATAGAACAAACACCTTCTTGGCTTTAACCTGTAATAAGTCATCCTAGAGCAAGTTAGATTTATTCAATTCAAAGTCTTATTTGATTTTCTCAGCCAACTCCAAAATAATTCCCTCTGCCCACGAACGTAGCATAATTATAATTTTATACATTTCGCTGTATCTTCCTTACAAACTACAGTTTCGATCGCATTCGCTGCATCGGCATAAGAACTTGAATGACAAGTGAAAAAAAGGTATCCCAAAGTTCCAATTTCGACTTTGAGGCACCCCTTTTTTCACTTCAAAAATCTTCACCATATATCCCGTCTTATAATTTGCTATTCATACCTTCCCTCCCTTCACTGGGTTTGAAAATAAATAAAACCCGCAGTGACGCACACTGTGGGTTCAGATGCCGAATATTTTGAATACTGAAAGCAAATAATGTGGCTGAAGAGAAAGCTGACAAAAGACTGGCAGGTGAAAAGGTTGCAGCAACAAAGCGATTTCATGTTGAACGGAGCAAGTCGAACTAAATCCGGTACCAATCCGGTTTTACCCAAAATAATCCTCATTGTTGTGGATACATTAATGAGTCAGTCGATTGATACGGGAATCGAACAAAATAAACTACCTACCTTACAGTTCTTGATTGAACACGGTCAATACTATAAGGATGTTGTTACCTCATTTCCGACGATGTCCGTGTCGATCGACAGCACCTTGCTCACGGGAACGTATCCGGATGAACATCGCGTACCGGGACTGCTCTGGTATTCTATGCATGACAAGAAACTCATTAACTATGGCAGCGGATTTTGGGAAATATACAGGAACGGAATCAATCAATTTTTAAATGATGTATTAATCCATCTGAACGGAAACCACTTGAATCCGCAAGTTCCGACCATTTTTGAAGAATTGGCCCGGATGGGATTAAAATCAGGGTCCATTAACGGATTGATCTACCGGGGAAGCTGCGATCACCAGCTGAATTTTCCTTTTTGGCTCCATATGCCTACCGTATTACCCAAGAATCTCAAGGTAAAAGGTCCGGATTTGTTGGCCTATGGCGCTTTCTCAAATCCGCTGAAAAACGTGAAAAATTTGCCGATAGGCCCCATCGGCAAATTTGGTATTAACAATGGATATTCCCTTGAAATGGTGACGCATCTCATTCAGAACGGGCAATTGCCTGATTTTCTTTATGTCTATTTTCCCGATCTCGACACCAGGATACATAAAAAAGGCCCTTCCGATTTGGACGGCGTCATTCGCACGGATAACCAATTGCATACTTTGTTGCAAGCGTTTGGTTCACGGGAACAGGCTTTGAAAAAAGCCGTGATCATCATTATGGGAGATAACGGAATGACCCATGTGCTTCCAAAAAATCAACAACCGGTGATTGATTTAGGCCAATCCTTGAAGGGATATCGCGTATTAAAGCAAGGTGGCGCCGTAACGGACCAAACCGAGATTATACTTGCCATAAATGACAGAATGGCTTATCTATATAAGCTAACCCCGCAATTTTCTTTCGAGCATATATCGGACGCTCTGAAAACTGACGAGAGAATCGATATTTTGGCGTGGAAAGATCATGGATGGATTCGTGTTGTTCGATCGGGATCATCTAAAGAATTCGCCTATCAATCCCAAGGAGATATGGTCGATCGTTATAAACAAACATGGACATTGGCCAAGGACCCGGAAGTGCTGGATTTACAAATCAATACCCAGGAGCGCACATTGGATTATGGACAATATCCCGATGTTTTACGGCGATTGTACTCAGCCTTACATTCGCATGACGGCGAATACATGGTAATCACCGCAAAACCGGGATATGAATTGAAGTATGGCAGTTCGCCGACACATAAAGGAGGCGCGGGACACGGTGGCATAAGTCAGGCGGAATCGCTCGTTCCTCTGATTATTTCCGGAACAGACCATAAGCCGGAGTCACTGCGGGTCGTCGATTTAAAATCATTTTTTCTTCAGCATTTTAAGGGTTGAGCTGCGAAACCATTGGCACTCAACCCTTCAGTGTAATTGATGTGTTATTCATCCGGCTAACAATATATTTCTTGTTCTCCGGTTGTCCAATAACATACATTGTCCGTTCGGGTAAAGAATCATTGCCGCGTTACCGAGCGGTTACCTCAAGTACGCTGCCGCTTCCGTCATCAATAACACGTAGATTCTGGTCGTCCATGAGTTGAATCGTACCGTCCGGCTTCAGGATTTCAAACTTCTCCGTTAACCCGTGAGCCGCGGATTTGCGAATCAGCCCTTGATTCTTGAATATCAACGTATACAGATCATAGTCTTTCGTCTTTCGATTAGTATATTCAACGGTTACAACAAGCAGATTTTTGGGAGTAAACTTGAAGTCGATAGTGAGATCATGCGTATTCACATCAATGTTCTTGATGCCTAACGGAATCGAATTCTTTTGACCCGTATAAACATTCGTAATTTCAATATCCCCAGTTGCTGCGCGTATTGTATAGTTGTATCCCATCACGCTTCCATAAAAGGTATCCTTATAGTTGCTGAGTCCCGTCACGGTTACTTTCCCCGTTTTCAAGTCTTGATTTGCCACTTCTCCGTCTAAAGCAGATGCAAGAAATTTGATCGGCACATACAGGTGGCTAATATACCATACAGGTTCTCTGCCCATGTCCACTTTTTGACCATTTACTTCGGCAATTTTGCTTCCCATGCGTACAACAACACGCTTGTTATAGCCGCTCAGAACCGCCGTGTTTTCACCTTCCATTTTCCAATTCAGACCGGCTCCGCTGCCCAGCGAAAAAAAGCTTCCGTAAGTCACTCCGTCCTTAAGCAGCGTCTGAATATGATTGATCCGGCCGTCTTTCCATTGCAATTCCAGCTCGACGTACTTGGAAGCCGCATCGGATTTCGGGGCTCCAAGAGGAAACAGCACTGACATCATAAATATAAAGGCAACGGCATATTTCCAAAGCTTTGTTTTCACAGTAAATCTCACCCACTAATTGTAAATTTTTATTACTATATTAGTAACGTCTGTATCTTAAAAAAGTTGCTATTTACATTTAGACTCTTTTACGTCGTACTTCTTCTGCATATTTTTCCTTTTTATGTAGAAACCAAAAAGTGCCTATGGAACGTTCAAGTATCTAAGGCACTTCAAAGTGCTTACTTTTCTATAACGCTCATATCTCTCATAATCATAATTACCGGCTGACTTTGACCCTTCTCTTTTATCGATGTCAATCGGTGCATCTAGTATGCCAAGCAAATTGCTATGGGGTATGATTCATTTTATAGTTGGTAATGATACTGTCAGCGTAAATTTACTTACGGAAGATCGCAGATCTGTTGCAATTTTTATTATGTTCTCAGGACCCATTCTTCCGCGCAAGTCATTTTATATTGGAGTCGGTCCGGATCCGGACAATTTTGACTCTTAGAAACACAAATTTGGGAGGGATATTCATGGATTTGCATTTAAAAGGAAAAACGGCACTGGTTACCGGGTCTACAGCAGGAATCGGAAAAGCAATCGCCATGTCGTTAGCGGCTGAAGGCGCCACTGTACTTATTAATGGACGTCGCGAAGAAAAAGTGAATCAGACGATGCAAGAAATTCAAGCAAAGTACCCTGACGCTGTCCTTCAACCCGTTGTCGCCGATCTGGGAACAGAGCAAGGATGCCGGGAGGTTATTGAGAAGTATGCTGACGTAGATATTCTTATTAACAACCTGGGAATTTTCGAGCCGAAAGAATATTTCGATATTCCTGATGAAGATTGGTTCAAGCTGTTTGAAGTCAACATCATGAGTGGTGTCAGGCTTACTCGCCGGTACCTAAAACAAATGATTCAGAAAAATGAAGGCAGAGTCATCTTTATCGCCAGCGAAGCAGCGATTATGCCATCTCTGGAAATGGCTCATTATAGCGCGACCAAAACGATGCAGCTTTCGCTCTCCCGCAGTTTAGCCGAGTTGACTAAGGGAACAAATGTGACTGTCAATACGGTTATGCCTGGTTCCACTTTAACAGAAGGCGTGGAAACGATGTTAAATAGCCTGTATCCTAATGAGAAATTGACCATCGAAGAAGCCGAAAAGCGATTTATGAAAGAGAACCGGCCGACCTCCATTATTCAAAGGCTTATTCGTCCGGAAGAAATTGCACACCTTGTCACCTTTTTAAGCAGTCCTCTCTCTTCTGCCATTAATGGCTCCGCGTTACGAATAGATGGGGGATTAGTACGTAGTGTGTTTTAATAAACAAATGTTAGCAGCTGTTCCCGTTCTTTTCCCCAATCTTTTGTAGCCCTGCTCTCAATTCGTGAAGCATATGCGGTTGCATAATGATCAATGATAACATTGATTATTATGCAACTGTTTTTTGCTTCAAACTATCATACATAAGCTTTTCCTAAAGATTTACTATTATGTACATTCCAACCGTAAATTGTTCTTTTAAGATTAGAAAGCTGGATATTAATATAAATCAATGATTTGTTTTGTTTGACGCTATACTGAAAATGCTTGTCATTCATCCTTAGCGCTTACGCAAAGCTCCCGAAGATGGCGGACGACGATCCGTTCAACGGTCTCGGGTAGGTAGAGCTCCGGGCGAAGCAATGCGAGAATCGTCAAGCCTTCAACGACCGCGGCCAGTCTAAAGGTTTCGAGTTCTATGTCTACCGATGAGTGAAGAAGCTCTGCCTTAGCAAGAAGATCGAGTACGGTTTTAGTCAGGTAGTGGAGTCCGTCCGTGAGTTCGTCTTTTTTAGCTTGCAACGACGGGCTCGTGAGGGAACGGATAGCGAATACCCACCAAACGCCAGCTGCAGTTCGTTTTTCCGTATCCATAGGGAGTAATTCTAAAAGCACTTCCAATGCAGCCTTCATCGGAATACGGCTTATCTCTAGCCCTTCTGCCTTAACGGTCAAATAATAATCCACGATAAACAGTAACAGCTCGTCCTGCGTTGAAAAATAATGCCTCAAAGCGCCAGGCGACACCCCTGCCGCAGCGGAGACGGCGCGGATCGACGCATGCTCGATCCCTTTTTCTTCAATAATCCTCCATGCCGATTCGGCGATCAGTTTTCTTTTTTGTTCGTGGTCCACAATTTTCGGCAACGGTAAACGCCCCTTGTTTTATTTTACACACTGCACTAAAATAAATAACACACTGTGTTATTTAGTTTTTTTTCAGTTATAACCCATTGCGGTTATCACGTCAATAGTAATGGAGCTTGTCGTGATCGACGGGAGGGGAATTTCGGTGAAGGACCCGTTCAAAGGATTTCGTTTGCATTCGATCTGTTATGGTTGCAAAAGAGAATTTGCTGTCTTCGAGGGCACTCAAGCCTACGACCACATAAAACGAAACCGTAAAGGAATACATTATTGCGAGGATTGCAAAAGCAGGATCGAGCTTGAAGCGCGACTGCAGCTCGGAAGACGACTGTTGACCGGAAAGGATTAGGTCCTTATCCTTGGTTTATAGCGTTGCACCCTTTAAACAAAGAAATACCCCGGCAAGCCGCTGGCTTACCGGGGTATGAACCCGAATTATTCCTCTCCCGCAGGCAAAGGAATACGAACCTCTGTAGATAGGGGAACTCCGAAATCCGGGGTTCCGTCTTCCTTCCAGCCAAACCGCTGGATCCGCATGCTTCGCGGCGTTCCGGATGAACGGTCCTGTTCGGACTCGGAGTAGGAATAGGCGTGATAAGCTATCCAATCTTCCGAGCCGTCCGGCGAAACGGTAAAGCTGTTATGTCCAGGGGCATATACCCCCTGTCCGGGATTTTTGGCGAACACGGGACCTTCATGCTTCGTCCATGCCGAGGCATCCAGCAGATCATCGGAATCCTGAATCGTGGCCATCCCCAGACAGTAGTCATCGGACCAAGTGGCGCTGGCGGAGAATATAAGAAAAATCCGCCCATTACGCCGCAAAAATACGGGACCCTCGTTAATCGCCATTCCGCCCTGCTTCTCCCATGGTTCCGTGGGGGCCGTAATCAGCACGTTCGGTCCGGTCAAGGTCCACGGATTGATCATACGCGCGGCATATATCGCTGATCCATAATCCGGGAAATGTCCATATCCGGCATAGAAGAAATACCATTGACCATGATGTTGCAGCACCGTTCCGTCGAGGCCTTGAAATTCCGTATTGACGGCCCCCTTAAAAATCCACGGATCCTGCATCGGGTCATCTCCCGAAAGTTGAAGAACGCATACTCTTCGTGTATCATCGCCGGCACCGTCGTCGGCTGTATAATAGATGTACCAGCATCCGTCGATAAAATGCAGCTCCGGCGCCCATAAACGATGCGAATACGGGCCGTTCGGCTCCGGAGTCCATATGGTTGTCGGCTCTGCATCAGCCAACCCCGTCAAAGTCCGGCTCCGCCAAAGGTCAATGCGGTCACGCAAGGTAACGCTCATATAATAAAACCCATCCGTATGCTTAATCACCCAGGGATCGGCCCCGCTGGCAAGCAGCGGGTTTTGGAAAGTTTGCGGTGACATGTTACTCCCCCTATTTGGACATGTTGATTTCACGGATGACCTCGAGCGGCACCTTCGGCTTGCGATCCTCTGTCAACAAACCGTTCATCTCTTGTTGAACATCCGTAATTTGCGTGTAGCAGTAGCCGACAATGTAGTCCGTCTCCTTAATCGCCTGATGAATGGCCCGGAACCGCGAAAGGAAAGCCTCTTCCGAGGACTCTTGCTTGCCGTAGCCCCATCCGGCTTCCGATTGGAAGGCGATGCCCCCGAATTCGCTGACGATAATCGGCTGTCCTTTGTAATGATAGCCGTCCGCGAACGCATACTTCCAATGATTAAAGGACTTGTCGTTATGAACGATTTCGTCTTTTGCGGCATAACGTTTCATAAATTCATCCCCGGATTCCACGTAATCATGCAGGGTTAAAATATCTGAAACCGTATGCTCCCAACCGTCATTGGTAATGACCGGTCTGTTCGGGTCGAAGGATTTCGTCAAATGATAGATCGATTCCGTGAATTTCTGTTGTTTTTTGTCTTTGAAAATCTGCATGATTCCCCAGGATTCATTGAACGGGACCCATGTAATAATACTCGGATGATTATACTGTTGACGAACAACCTCCATCCATTCGGAAGTGAATCTCTGGATCGCGTTATCGTTGAATTCGAAAGTAGCGGCCATCTCCGACCAAACCAAAAGTCCTTTCACGTCGCACCAGTACAGGAAACGCGAATCCTCCACTTTCATATGCTTGCGGACTCCGTTATACCCCATCTGCATGATTTTATCGATATCTTCCAGGATCGCTTCTTCCGACGGCGGCGTCAGATGACTCTCAGGCCAGTACCCCTGATCCAGCACAAGGCGCTGGTAGATCGGTACATTGTTGAGCAGTACTTTGTCCTTTTCGATGGATATTTTTCGCATTCCAAAATACGAATAAACGTGGTCGATTTTCTCTTCCCCTTGGTAAAGGACAAATTCCACATCATACAAGTTAGGGCGTTCCGGAGACCATAAATACTGCTTCCAGGGACCGTTGGCTTCATGGACCAAATCCACATCCAGTTGAAGCCATGGACGGTCGATGACAAGGCTAGCTTTTTTCATCTGCTTGCCTTTCAGACTGATGATCGTCTCCAGCCGAATTTCCTTGCCGGCCAAGCTCCCATCCACCTGATACTCGAAACGTACAGAGCGTGCGTCGACATCCGGCGTGATTTTCACCGCATCGAGATGAACGGGTTCAACGACTTCAAGCCATACGGTTTGCCATATACCTGTCGTCTGCACATAGAAACATTCAAAATTGTTCTCCACCCACCGTTGCTTGCCCCGGGGCTGCGTGGCGTCCATGGTGTCTTCCACTTTGACAGTTAGTTGATTGGTCGCGCCCACCGAGATATAGGAGGTGATATCGAAGGTGAATGCCGAATATCCGCCTTGATGACAACCTACATAAGTCCCGTTGATCCACACTTTGGCTACATAATCTACGGCCTGAAAGTGCAAAAGCACCCTTTTCCCGGCATATTCCCGGGGAACCTCAAGCGGACGGTGATACCAAACGTGGCTATGATGCTCCTCTCTTCCAATTCCGCTGGCCTTGGTTTCATACGTAAAAGGGACGTTGATCTTCAGATCGCTCTGGAAACCCTCTTGCCATTTCTCCTGCTCGCCTACATCGGCGTCATCAAACCTGAAGTTCCACGCTCCATTTAAATTAGTCCAGTTTTTTCTCACAAATTGGGGACGGGGGTAGTCCTTGATATACATTGCGGTTGCCATTAATCTCCTGCTCCTTTATTGCACTGTATTCTGTGCTTGTATTTATATAGTTATCATTTCGTCTATTTGATAGGCGTAACAGTGACCGGTGAAAATAACCAGCCCTGCGATGCCGTGCGTAATCCAACGCGCCCTGTCAAGAACGCATTCGGATCGGTCCAAGTTAACAAAGGCTTTTTCGAGTCGCCGATAAATACGCTGATAGCAGCACCTTCGAGCCTTACCCGGATGTTTACGGCCTTGTTGTTTTCAAGCTCCAGGAGCTCCGACGCCTTCTCTTCGTTCACATCGTAATTGATCCGGTTCAGCCTCACAAATCCATTATTAAAGGAAAGCTCATACCCCATAAAAGAATCGTTTACCTGATCCTTAAAATCGGATTCATTGGCTGTTCTGAATAACAAAGCAGCTTTCGAAGGCGCCTCGCCCGTGGGGGTCAATTGAAGGTTCACCTCGTAATCGCTCCAGTCCGAATCTCCGCCGAACAACTTGCCTTCCCGGGCTTCCGATTGAAGCGTTATTTGTTCGCCGCTCACATCCCAACTCCCGAATCGATCCGTGAATTCGACGGTTTGCCGGGTTGGCGCAGGGACTGTTTTATCGGCTTCGATGTACCGGATGGACACCTCCCCCTTCTCTTTCGACAGGGAAATCCATTGGGGCCCTTTGCCGAGATGGAACGAAGCCAACGGGATCTTTGACCATTCCGACTCATTCGAGAAGTCTTCTGCCTTTAACGGTATCTCTTTGCGCTTTCCTCCCGCATGAACGGTCAGCTTGCCTCCCGCGCTACCCTGTGCCACCATAGCGGAGATCAGATAAGTCCCTTCTTCCTTGACATAAACCGGAAAGGTCAACTCCGAGTCATTTTTCAGGAGGGTTACCGAGCAGCTTCCATCCGGCGCATCCCCGTCATTTACGGAAAATGTCCGGCCGTCGTCCTCGCCTCTTATGCCGTGAATGGCCTCCATCGTTCCCGGAAGGGGGTGAAGAACCTTATGATCGCTGCTGCCGCCCGCTTCGTTCGAAAAAGCCGTATAGCCCAAAGTCGGGTTCAGAGCCGTTGACCAGCGGTAACCGATCGCACCGGCGACTCCTTTCATTTGCTTATCGCTCAGCAGGAGCAGTCCATCCCAATAGACCAAAGTCCCTTCTTGATCCGATTCCGCCCGCAAGGTATGATGTTTGGTCAAATCCATTCCTTTGGGTAAATCCCCGGTTTGGACGACCCGTTCCTTTCCCTGCTCCACTTCAAATAGAGATAACGTTTTTGAATCCATATCCACCCGAATACCGCGGAAGCGGTCTGCATCTTGATAAGAAAACAGCGCCTCGAACGCACGAGAATCCGAAGCCTTCTGATCCTCCCGTTCGGAGATTACCGCATTAAACTCAGCCGTAAACTTGCTGTTGGTGCTGTCCTTGGTAATCCATGTTTCTTTGTTTTGCTGTGTTTCTTGATGTTCCCAATGATCTTCACCTGGTAACCCCGTCAAATAATCATAAAAGGCAGGCCGGGCGGGCGCTTGGACCGGCATCCCATGCGTCGGGCCGGCAACGGACATCTTATCTCCGTTAAAAAGCAGCCGATCCATGTTCATCATCCGAACCGGCGGACCTTCAGCCGACCTGCCGGCCAGATTGTGGTACACGATATAATAGGAGTCCATATCCGGCCCCATCACGGTTGAGCTGTGACCTAAGCCGTTAAAGTCATCTTTAGTCGAGATGAGGATCGGGTTGTTATCCGGTATCGTATAGATGCCATTTGGCGAGTCGTGAGCTACCGCATAATTGACGCGGTATCCGCGGCTAAACACATGGTTGCCTGTATAGGTTATAAAATAACGGCCTTGACGCTTGATGATCATCGACCCTTCGGTCCAATGCCCTAACGACGTATTCAGCTTGTCTTCGGGGCCCATCGTGTAAGGATCCTCCATAAGGCTTGCCATAATTCCACCCGGTGCAGCGTGCGTAAAATACCATTTTGCATCGTCATCAATAAACACGGATCCGTCGATGCTTAATCCCAAATTATCGGTTTCCACCTTGAACGGCCCCGTCGGACTGTCGCTTCTCAGCACATAATGCCCCTTGCCGCCGGGAGAAGTGTACATATAAAAGGATCCGTTCCAGTAAACGACCTCCGGCGCGTAGGCTCCCTCCGTCAGGGGATCTTCCGTTACCAGCCCCTCATATTTCCAATGGATAAGATCCTCTGAGCTCCACGCCTTGATTCCGACCCGCCAATCTTTCGTGCTGCAATACAAGTAATACTTCCCGTTGAATCTCAGTACATAGGGATCGCCTATGCCGTAGTCCTCCCACTCCTGATCCAGTTTCATCGGATTTTGGTAGGTTTGTTTCATTGCAATCTCTCCCCCGGATGTCTGCTCGTTCCCGTTGTTATTTTTTAAAACAAAGACCGTTGCCGCCACCGCAGCGACGGCCGTTGCCAGCGAAACCCCGATCAGCCCCCATACTTTGCCGTTTTGCTTCATGGGTTAGCCTTTGATGCCCGTAATGGCAAGAGATTCAATAAAGTACCGTTGCGCAAAGAAAAAGACGATAACGACCGGCAAAAGCGCTATGATCGAAGCGGCCATCAGCGACGGATAATTGGAGGTGGAGATATAATTGGATTGCATGCTTGCAATCAACACCTGAATGGTTTGCCGTTCCGGTGTGTGCAGATAAATAAGCGGTCCTAAGAAGTCGTTCCAAATTCCCATGAAGCCAAGCGCGGCCTGGGCTGCGATCGCGGGCTTCACGATGGGAAGCGCCACGGTCGTAAACGTACGGAAATACCCGCAACCGTCGATTTTTGCCGCATCAATGAGGTCGTTCGGAATGGAACCCTGCATAAATTGACGGAAGAAAAAGATCGTTACGATATTTCCGAACATGCCCGGAACAATTAACGGCAGCAGCGTATCAACCCATCCGAGTTCCGAGAACCCGATATATTGGGGAATCATGACGACAGAATAAGGGATCATCATCGTTCCCAACAGGGCAAGGAAAATGCCTTCTTTGAATGGAAAGTCAAACTTGGAAAACGAGTATGCCGCCATGGCCGCAACAAATAAACCGACGGACAATACGGACACGACGACGATAGCGCTATTCATAAAACCGTACAGCAGAGGCGCTTTGGACCATACATCCTCGTAATTCAGCCAGGTAATCGGATTCGGAATCCACTGAGGCGGAATATCAAAAACATGCTTTTGGTTCTTTAAGGACGTGGAAATCGTCCATGCCAGCGGGCCAAGCATAATAAATGAACCTGCGATCAGCACGATATAGACGATCAAATTGATCAAACGGCGTTGCTTTACCATACTTTTCAATCCTCCTATTCCTGCGTGAGCTTAATCCTGGTAGACCCAGCGCTTGGAGATGCGGAACTGGAAAAGGGTCAGGATAAAAATCAAAATCCCCAGAACCCATGCCACTGCACTTGCGTATCCCATATTGAAATACTTGAAGGCCTCCTGGAAAATGTAATATACAATCGTCGCCCCGCTGTACTCCGGTCCGCCGTCGGCCGCCAGAATGTACATTTGGCTAAAGGATTGGAAAGTACCGATAACCCCCATCACAACCACATAAAAATGAATCGGCGACAACAGCGGAAGGGTGATATGCTTAAATTGGTGCCAACGTGAAGCTCCATCCACCTGAGCCGCTTCGTAATAACTGGACGATATCCCCTGTAAACCGGCCAGATAGAGAACCATGTTTCCGCCGACTCCGCCCCAAAGTCCCATGATAATAAACGACGGTTTTACCCAGTTGGGATCGCCAAGCCAGTTAGGTCCTTGAATTCCGAAAACGTCCCAAATAAATTCATTGATAATCCCGTAGTCGTAATTGAGGAGCCATTGCCAGAGCAATGAAATTGCAATGATCGGTGAAATGACCGGAATGTAGTAAATGGTGCGAAAAATCGAGATCCCTTTTAGCTGCCGGTTCATCAGGATGGCCAGCACCAGGGAAATGATCATGCCAAGCGGAACCCCAAGAAGCAGGAAAACCGTGTTAAAAAGAGACTTGTAAAACTTCTCGTCCGCGAACATATACCGGAAATTTTCCACGCCCGTGAATTTGGCGGGCGTGAACATATCCCATGACATGAAGCTTAATCCGAACGAAGTGACCAGCGGCGTCAAGCTGAAAATCAGGAAGCCCAATATTGGCGGGGCAATAAACAGCAGAGACCATATGATTTCTTTACGCCGATATCCCGGGGTTTTGTTCTTCATTCACATTTTCCTCCCTATACTGCAAACGGAAAAAGCGAAAACGCCGCAAACCGAGCTCTCGTCGTTTTCGCTCCTCCGCCACAGCATTAGCAGTCCTTTACTTGTTGTTCTCGTCGTACAGCTTTTGCAGCTTAGGCTGCTCTGCTTTTACAAACTCCGCCGCCTTTTTTTGACCGGTCCATACCTGACTCGCATCCTGCCAGAACGTGTCCAGCCATTTGGTGTTCTTCGAGGATACTTCAATCGGCGGCCGGCCGTAATCTTCAATAATGTCGATGAATACCTGGCGTGATTTCGGCGCCTTATCCATGGCCATGAATTCGCCCTTCGCCATATCGATCAAGTTCGGTACGGCCTGCCCCAGAACATAGTTTTCTTTTTGGGAATCTCTGTCGAGACTCAGGTAAGAGGCAAGCGCGAATGAATCTTCCGGATATTTGGTGTTTTTCGAAACCACGAATCCAAGGGAGCCGAGCCACGTCGCCGTTTTTCCTGTGTTAGGGCTTGCCGGCCATGCCGCGATATCCCATTGGAACGGCAAATCCCAGAAACCCGGCTGGTCCCATGGCCCCATTGGGAACATCGCCACTTTGCCGGCAACGAAGCGGGTATAACCATTCTGCGCCTTCTCGTCATCCGGAGACGGGCTGACCTTGTGGACTAGACTCAAATCGGCCACGAACTGCATCGCTTCGGCAAACTCCGGCGTATCAATCGTAATTTTGCCCGTGGACGGATCAACCCAATCCCCGCCATTCGCCCATACCGCCGATTCAAGCGAATAGGCGGCCACGCCAAAGGTATCGATTTTTCCGCGTGCATTGGTCGTAGTCAATTTTTTGGCATCGGCGATCATCTGATCCCAAGTGTATTCGCCGGCTTTTGCGCTCGGATATGGCAATCCGGCCTTGTCGAACAGATCCTTGTTGTAGGCAAGCGCCCATGGACCCACGTCTTTCGGCAACCCGTACAAATCTCCGGCGCCCACAGTCGTACCGTCATACCGATAACGGTCAAGCCCTTGTTTCCAAACGTTATTCGTGTCCACCAACTCGCTGGATTTCAGATAGGATTCCAGGTTCAGCAGCACTCCGCTGGAGACAAGCTTGTTGAAGTGAGCTCCGCCGGCATAAAATACGTCCGGAGTTTTCTTGGCTGCAATCAAGGTATCGAGCTTCTGATAATATTCCGCAGGAGGAACGACGGTGTATTTCACCTTCTTATTCGGATATTTCTTCATATAAGATGCAATCAGTTTCTCAAAAACGGCTTTCTCGGAATCTCCGCCCCACCCCATAAATTCGATTTCAGATTTTGCATCTTTGTCAGGAGTGGCATCTGTTGCTTCTGTTTTATTTTGCGTTTTAGAATCTGCCGAGTTGTCTTCACTTTTGTTGTTGCCGGAGTTACAACCGGAGAGCACCAACACGAAGCTGAGTACCAAAGTTAACGAAAGACTAAACCATTTCCTTTTCCGAAACATAAACCCTCTTCCCCCTTTGATAAAATCGTCATAAACAAAATAATTGAAGAACATGTTGCATCTAAAAAGCTTACAGCGATATAGAATGAACTAAAGAAATGAAGGTTATAGGGCCACATCGGGTCCTTTTAACAGGAAGTTCAATTCAAACTTTAGTTCAATCTATATAAATTGTTTTATTTCAATTATTTCATTTATTAACAAGATAATAAGTAGAAAAACATGAATTGTCAACGCTTTCTTTCAATAATATTGGATTATTAAGCAAAAAAAGACCAGATTGCTTTGTTGTCACAAAACATCTGGAACTTAATAGGTATCGCTTTAGTTATACTCCATTCTCATTATAATTCCTTGCTCATAATCGCCGAACCCTCTGCCGAACAAGTTTATTCCGCCCTGGTGCTTCGCATCCGGTTTAATTCCGATCCTGAGCGTAATATACGGCTTTTCACCCAACCGGAGATCATGAAGCGAAATATCGGAGCATTTCTCCTTGTCGATCATACTCTTCGTCAGGTCAATCGACCAGATCTTCAGCAAACCGTGTTGCGTGCTGTTGTCATACCACCACGACGGGTTCAGCCTGCCTCGATGGTCGCCAAAATCCCCCGGCGATATCCACGAGCCAACCTCAACCTCGTTCACCCATACTGTAATTTCCGAAGGCCAATCATTATTATAGTTCGGAGCTTCCGAGCAAAGTTCCAGGGAGAATTCGAGCGTATGGATTTGCGCTCCCGCAGGCAGCTTTTTTGGGAAACGATATTCAATCCAACCTTTCCGAAACCAGATGATTTCAGCCGTCCTGCTCTCCGGAAGATAGAAATTGACGGGCTCATCCTCTTGAAATACCATGCCTGACGTGTTTGCCATGCCGCAAGTCGGCACAATGTCAAAGTTGCTGAAGTGTCCGATCGGCATTTCCATCTCTACGACTTTGGTTGTATTCGGATCGTAAGCACCCGGATTCAAAATGAGACGAACGTCGTCAAAATTCCGGCTGCACACTTTCATAGCCCCTCGAGTTGCCGGTTGAAGTTCTGTTACAATCAATTCGGCCTCTTCCAGTACTTTGACATTGTTGGCGGCAGTGGAAACGGGGATATCCAGCTTTTCGGCAATTTCAAGAATATTGAGATTGGGTTTGTCCAACAGCAATTTGATGATATTGACCCTTGTATGCGTGCCGAGTGCATGCGCTACCTTAACCAATCGTTCGGAATCATTTATGGAAACTTCAAGCAACGGGATGTCACCTTCCTGTGAATTGATTTATTTACAATATTATAAACAATAAATCACGTATATGTACAGAAATATTGTATTAAAACAATAAAAACATAATGACGCTTCAATTTACATCAATCCTCTAATCATAAACAGTAAATCGTATCCTAAAAAATTGAACTTCGACTCCTGCCCCCGTGATAAATGCTCAAAAAGCCGCATCGAGGCGGCTTTTTCCATGCAGTAAACCATTAATCGGGCAGAATAATGTTATGTTTTGAAAACAACTTCAGCAGGTCGTTCCATGTCATTAGGATGTCCCCGTTTTTGTAAGGCAGCTTTATGTCTTGCAATTCCGCGGGTTTGAGCTGTTCTTCGCGGCCATCTTCCTTGTAATACGTTATATCCCCGCTAAACTCTAACATGCCTAAGGCGGTGCCGTTCACGATCGACCCGGTAAATTTGACCTCTTTAAATTTGTAAAAAAGATCGTCTTTGTAACTCCATCTCCAGGTGGCGTACACGTTTGTCCCCAAGCTTGGCTCAGCATACTCTTTCACCCATATGCTTTTGTTTACTTTACCGTCGCCTTCAAACCCGCCGTCACCGCCCGGACGCTTGTTTGTGCCATCCATGTTTTCCGAGGATGTGAGAACGTTTTGCTTGTAGGTATAAAACTTCAATTCGCTTTGATCCTCTTGCCCGTTGGCAATAACCATCATGTCGGCATATTTTTTCGCATCCTTATTTACGGCAAACCAAAGATTTTCTATAGACTCCGCCGGTATCATAAAGACGCCGTTGATTTTTTTCATCGGGTTTTGCCCGTCGAGCGGAATCTCTTCGGACCCTAAAACCGGATTTTTCGGATTATTATGGATAAAGGAATCGACTTCGCCGCTTCTGAATGTATTCGTTTCGATTCCGTTTGTCGTCGTCACCCTGCCGTCGGCATTTTCTTGATAACTTATTCCAAATGCAGCGCATACTTCTTCAATCGGAAAATAGACGATTCCGTTCTGAACAACCGGCTTTGTTTTAAAAGCAATGGGTTTGTCATCCAGCTTTAATACGGGGATCATTGTATTTTGATTTTGAGTTTTTCCTGTTTCAATTGCGACCTTTTCATTTCCGAACGGAATGTCCGGCAGCTTGCTCGTGTCCGAACTTGTTGCCGGTCTTGCGTGCATTTCACCTGATCCGTGATCCGACAAGTTTTTGATAAACTGAACCGCCTCGGCACGCGTCAGCGTCTTGGAACCGTTAAAGCTGGTGATGGTCGGCTGACCGCCCTCGCCTTTGGCTAGCCCCTTGCCGTACATAAACCGGATGGCATCATCGCCTTCATAATTCATACCTTCCGCCGAGGCGATCAGCTCCGCCACACGGAGACGCGTAATCGGCTGGTTTTGTGCTTTGATGTCTGAAGAGCTTACGGGATAATTCAAGGATTCGGCAAGCATGTAATAAGGCTCTGCCCATCTGGGAGAACCGTTCTGGGCATCCGGTCTGTAGCTATGTATGAGCATGGACAAAAACTCGGCCTGCGTTACCGATTGATTCGGTTTGAACGTGCCGTCTTCATAGCCGCGTACGATGTTTTTGCTGAGCGCCCAAGCAACGCTGTCTGCCGACCAATGCGATTTCATGTCCGCAAAAGGGACCTTGGCCGTAAGACGATCCGCATGCAGCTCTGGCGCAAATAAACCGCCCATCCCTAAGGTTATCGCAGTCTGTACGGTTAACATCACTTTCAAAGATTTCTTCATTCGTTCATCCCTCTCTGCTACTCTTGATCGTTGTCGATCAACAAAAGAAAACCACCTTGTATAAGGAGGTTTGCTTAGGAGACATATGTAATGCAGGCTGGCAATCGGTATTCCATGAACGAAATCGACGACCCATGCCTTTGCGTCCCGGCTTTTCAACCGGTTTGCCCCAAAAGTCTGTATTCATTTGTTGATGAATCCATTTCATAATGGGTTATTAAACAAAAGCGGCATTATGAAAATGATTGGATATAAACAGTATATTCGATGTATTTTCAAAAGGAAATAATAAAACTTCTACCTTGAAGCAGCAGACCCAAAGGCTCAAAATGGGTTTACATGCTAAGTTGGCTGTATCATACTATTGTCCGCAATACCTTTACTCATAGCAATAATTGCATGAAGCACAAAAAGCTTAATGGAACAGTTGAAATTTTCTTACGCTGCCCCATTGAGTTTTTGTCATTTTCCTCAAAATTCCTGCTTGATGAGTTCCGGTTTTATATTGAGGACGACCCCCATCAAACCGGACACATCGATTCTTAGTTTAGACACACCGCCTCCCGCAGGATTTTAAGATGATGAGTTAAAGTGGATTTTGGCATTAAATCTTTAAAAACTGCACAGTTCTGCTCGCCGAATCATGTTGCGTTCTCATCAGCGCCCTATCCGCCTTTTGCCGCCTGCAGCTTGCTACGGATCCATGCTACCAGGAAGAGGAGCAGCCCGAACACAAGCAACGAGAAATCGAACCATATGTGACTCGTCGACAAATAACGTTCAAACTCGACGTCACTGGAAAGGCCCCATAAGCTCGCGATCAATGACAAAAGTCCAAGCGGCAAGGCGAGCGCCCGGTAATCCTTGAGTCCGCTCCATTCGGCAATGGCTGTCACGGCTGCGTAATGATAAGTGGACAATTCGATAAACGTGCCTGGCAGCCATACAGCTAACAGCAAGGCATCGATATGCTGAAAAAATTCACCGAGTCCGATATATCGGACGACTTCGATAAACGGATAGTTCAATGTACCGGCATACTCGCCAAAAAGAAAAACGGATACAAGCCCGGACGCTGCAAGTGTGAGCATTTCTCCAAACCAGGCAGCCATTACGAATAACGCTGCCCTTCGCTTACTCGACAATAACGGAAAAAACAATCCCAACAAAAGATACCCGGAGAACCAGGTGAATGGAACGATGGCTCCCTTAAGCGAAGGTACCGGACCTTTTCCCATGATCGGGAAAGCATTCGATACGGCCCATTCAGGGATCGTGAGAACGCTCAGTATTACGAACACAACGATGGTAACCGGAAGAAACAATTGCGCCAACCGGCCAAGCACCTCTACACCCCCTCTAACCGCATATGCTACAAGAAACATAATACCTCCCGAGATGACGAGGGGCGGGGTATTCTCCAAAAAGACGGAGGAAATGAAATCACTGTAAATTCGTAAAATAACGCTTGTCAGATAAGCGGCGTAAAATATGATGACAAATCCCGCCGCTTTTCCCAGTATTTTTCCAAAAATCCGCTTGCTGTACCCGATAATTGTTTCTTCCGGAAACATGCGGTTGAGCCGCAGCATGGCCAGCACGAAGAATATTCCGGCCAGATGCGACCAAATGGGCGACAACCATAAATCCCGACCCGCCGCCTCCCCAGCAATTTTGGGAATCAGCAGCAGACCGTCGTAGGCCATCAGGGAATATAGTAGAAGCGCCAATTGTCCTGAAGATATTTTCCCTTTTTCCACCATCTGCAAACACCTCATCAACTTAATAAGCCGGAAAATGGTCTGTAGAGCCACTCAATCAATCGGATTGGGCCTGGCATTTCCGGAAATAACACGACTAGCAGAGCGGATATCCAGCTAAAGACAGCGATGGCCACGAGTGTCCCGCGTTCACGGACGCTGCTTTTGTCCAGACGAGCCCACTCGAAACTTACGATAAGAGCTACGACTAGCGATATCCCCGCAACCTTCAGCCAAATCATGGTTTTGTAAGCTCCTTTTGCTGCTGTCCAAGGGGGGTGCTGTTCATACCGATGCGGCGTAAGTTCACGCCGGCCTCCACCCGGACTTCCATCCCAGGGTAGTAACTCTTCCAATGCGGCTCAAGCTTGCTCCATCCGCGGGGATTTTCGCGGTTGATCGCTTCCCCGAAAGCAAAAATATCAGCGTGCATGCGCTGAGCATCATGAACGGACTGTTTCACCATCTCCCGAATACGTTTTGCCACCGCCGCTTCTAGTAAGCGGGCATTTGCTGGATCGGCCATATTCAGACGTGATGTATTTTGGATCATACTCAGTTCCGAATCAACACGGATCATCATTTGCCACTCCCCTTTCTTCCGGGATGGAATCAAACGCGAATTGGAAGCGATGGTTATGAACGTCACCCGGGAGGGAGACCCGATCCCGAGGTCTACGGTTTGGACATCGTTTTTCAATTGATTCATCACCCACTTTGCAGCGAAAAACGAATTCCCCGTCATCGTTCCGACCATACGTCCCCGGTTAAAGACCGCATACCCCTTGATGTACGGCTCCCCACCTCCATCCCCTCCTTTTTGCGGGACATCAATGAAGGGCAGGATCGCTGCGTTGTCATTGGTGCTTAAACGCTGAACAAGCCGACTTATCGTCAACGGCTTATGAAAAACGCGCGCGGCTTCACCCTTCAGAAAGTCCGCTTTCGTCTGCTCCAACAAAAAAGGCGATTCGAAAAATTCCCGGACTTTTCCGTGAGTGACAAAGGGCATAACCCGCAGGCGGATTTCATTGTCCCGCACCAGGTAATCCAGTTGTTCTCGGAACCCGTCCCTTGCAAGCGATTCCCCGACAACCAGCACTTGAAGCTGCCCCCAATAAATCGTGCGCGGCAGCTTGAATTGCAGCCGCCCCTGCGCATCTGCCACCGTATCGCCGACGGCGTAGCGTATTATCGTTTTTCCGTCCCCTTTCTTTTGGTCCCCGCTTGGAGGCTTCCCGCTTTGCTTCTGTTCCGGCGCGACGATCTCCAAGATCAGTTCAATGTCTCCGTCCTCCGTCCGATCAAAACCCGCGCTCATAACGATGGCCAAGCTGTTCACTTCGTCGCTGTCCCAGCAGCCTGTCAAAGTCAGGATGGCCGCTCCCGCCACTAAAGGCAGCAGCCGCTTGCCCAGTTGAACCATGACAGCTATCGGTTTACTTTTTCGCATATCGTTTCAATGTTCGCCCCCTTTCCCCGGATTCGGCCGCTGTCCCGGTACGAGGCGCCGGCGGTTGCTTTTTGCCGAATATCTCGGGCGCATGATCATTTTCCACCAAGGGGTTCGAACTACCGAATCCTTCATATCGCTCGCCACAAACGGCGCGATCGGGGACATGTATGGCACGCCGAAAGAGCGCAGCGTGCATAAATGAACCGCTATGGCAATCAGCCCATACATGACGCCAAGAATCCCGAGCAGCCCTCCGGCCAAAACAAGCAAGAGACGCAGCAGGCGAACCGAGAACTCCAGCGAATAATGCGGGGCCGTAAATCCGGCGATGCCCGTAAAGGCGATGATGATCACGATCGGTGCCGATACGAGACCGGCGGATACCGCCGCCTCGCCTACAACGAGCGCGCCGACAATTGTTACCGCAGAACCAATTTGCCGCGGAAGACGAAGCCCCGCTTCCCGCAACACCTCAAATGCAAGCTGCATTATTAACACTTCCACGATGGTTGGAAACGGGATCTCCTCCCGCGAGGAAGCAATGCTCATCAGGAGTTTGTTCGGAATCATCTCTTGATGGAAAGTCAGAAGCGCAACGTACACCGACGGAAGCGTTAGGGAAATAAACAGTGAAAAGTAGCGAAGAATCCGCAGCAAACTGGAATATAACGAGCGATTGTAATAGTCGTCCACCGCCTGCAGCAGCGTTACGAACGTTACGGGAACGATCAGCACGTCAGGCGTACCGTCGACTAGGATGACGATGCGGCCTTCGATCAATCCGGCCGCGGCGATATCAACCCGTTCCGTAAACTGATGTTGAGGGAACGGCGAGTAGGGATCATCCTCCATAAATTCTTCAATATATCCGGTTTCCAAAAGGCTGTCCATATCAATACGTTTCAGGCGGTTTTCCACCTCCTGAATTAGATCCGGCTTTGCAATGCCCTCCATATAAGCGATATAAATCTCGGTTTCCGTATATCGGCCAAGCCGGAACGATTTTAATTTCAGCTTGACGCTTTGGACCTTTCGCCGCAGGAGCGACAAATTGGTCGAAATCGATTCGGTAAACCCTTCACGCGGCCCCCGCAACGACGTCTCGGTCTGCGGTTCTTCCACCGAGCGTTTATCCCATTTGGCGATCTTCAGCAGCAGTCCCCGGTTGCAATCCTCCAGCAGCAGCAAAGGATAACCTTTAATCAACTGTCTCACGCATTCATGGGCATCAGTGTGCTCCTCAATCGATCCGACGGGCAAAATCCTGTTTTTTAGCGTTGAAAAATCTAGGGGTTCCGAATCGGTCATCATCATAAGCGGCTTCAGAACGTTGTTGTCGATCTCCAGTCTGTCCGACATGTCTGGAATGTAAACGAGTTGTGCCTCAAGCTCCTTGCCTACTCGGAAGGAGCGAAACACTACATCGTCGGCCTCGCCCAAAATGTTTTTCAGCGATTCGACGTTCCGCTCAAGCGATGGAACTAGCGCCGTATGGGATGAAGAATTTGCATCGGTTGTTTTTGAGAATGAAGACCGTTTATTCATAACGGATCACCTAGCCTATTCTGTGAAGTCCATTTCTCATGATTGACATCTGTTTTCTCTTCCTGTTATTTTTACCAAAAATAACATTTTCATTTCTTTATTCGCTCATCGGGCAATTTCATTTTCCATTAAATAGCGTGCATTTTGCACATAATTGCGTTATGTTATTTTATTTGCAAAATGCACATTATTTTAAATGAAAGAAGGGGATTGTCGATGAAGGCAGTAATTGTAAAGGAAAAGGGTTCAATCCCCGTATTTGGTCATTTGGATTCGCCGGTCGCAAAAAGCGGGCAAGTTTTGATTAACGTTTCGGCAGCAGCCTTAAGTCGATTTAGTAAATACCGCTCAATGAGTATGCATTACTCATCAGAATTTAACTTCCCGATCGTAGCCGGTGCTGACGGTGTTGGTACTTTGGAGGAGGGGTCTCGCGTATACTTTGCGCTGCCTGTTCACCATATGGTAGTTTAGCTGAACAAACAATGGTAAATGAAAAGTTGATTGTTCGTTTACCCGATGGTATCGATGATGTAACAGCCGCTGCGATCGCCAATCCAGCCATGTCTTCATGGCTGCATTAATGTTTCGGTCCCGTTTCAAATCGGGCCATACTGTTTTGATCAACGGCGCCACCGGAGCATCCGGCAGCTTGGCAGTTCAGATTGCCAGACACTTGGGAGCAGAGAAGATCATTGTGACTGGACGCAACGAATCGAAGTTGCAGGCACTTGAAGCTGATAAAGCCATTGCATTTGAATAGCAGCTGCGGGGAAGATAACAATCTCCACATAGGAGTTTGCTCTAGAAGATTTCGAAGCTGCTTGGCATGCGCCAGTGACGCCCCGTCCCGTAGTAAAGGTGAGATAATACATGGAAAATGAAAGTTTAAAGCGCTAATTGATTTAGTTTCTATTATCAATCGGCCGGATCGCGATAAGAAAATAATTGCCAAGGCCGGCGTTCATTTGGAAGCCGCAGCCTTTCGTGTTTTGGTTGGTATCGGGCATCTCCAGACGACCAGTGTTGGTGATTTGGCCGCTATGTTAGGGAAAAATTACTCGAGCGTTAGTCGACAAATTGACAAGTTAGAAAAAGCCGGATTGGTTCATACCTATCCATCAAGTGAAGATTCTCGGATTCGTTTGTCAGAATTGACAATATACGGGGAGGAACTCATTTCAATGATTAACCATACCCGTCAGCGTATCATGCGTGAAGCATTGGAGGATTGGACACCGGAGGAAAAAACAAATGTCTGATTCGTTGAACAAGTTCGACTGACTGCGGAATAAGAAGAAAAAAGGACAGCCCCGGTAAGCCGGAACTGTCCTAAAACTGCGCATCGTCATTTCTGCGCAGTTTCATGTTTTTTTATAAAACGGGTATTATGAAATTCTCTTAAGGGTTTAAAACTTGCATCAAACGATAAAGCATCCGATCATCTTGACGGTCAAAAACCTTCCGCGCGATTATTTTGCTATAGACGAAGAAGCTGCTTTCATTCTCAATTTGGCAAGGGTCTCCCCATGAAATCCCTTCGCAATGAGCCAGACTGCCAAGCTCATCTCGTAAACGCCTACAGGCAGCGCCATCAGTCCTTTTACCGCCGAATAGGGTCCGATGATCCCGAACATTTGCAGCAAACCTGCTATAAAAACCATTACCGCCGTTACCATTCCGAAGATCGCGAGCGGTTTAGGCACATAGCCCGTTCGATAAAGCAAATAACTATACAAACTTGTATTGACGCCCAACATGAGATTTGGACCCAACATCGCCGTCCAGCGGTAAATCGCTTGCAGCAGCAGCCCCATTGGCTCAACATTGGTTTTACTGGCGAAGTCAGCCGTATCATTATACGAACTTAGTTGTAACAAACCCAATATACTTACGAGACCAATCGCAATAAAAACGGCTTCCATAAATCGAAAACAAAGGTACCCTAATGCAAGATGCTCATTCCAATGCCGAACGTAGGGAAACAGCATCACTGCTGTACCAACAGCCGTCACCACAAGCAAAAGGTCATTGCATACGCCGATTAAGATCTTCGTTTCCGATCCGTTTGCCACGGCCGTCTGCCATGATTCAGACAAAACCGGCCCATACAAAACAACCGCTATAATGGATGTCACTGCAGCAAGGATATAAAAAATTCCCAGTATTATGGCATTTCTTCGGTCCTGCTTCATCTTTTTTTCCTCCTAAGGATCATAATGTTATTGCTGATGGACGTATTGAACACTTAGAATAATAATGACCTGCAAACACTTGGTATCCGGAGGTATTATGGACCATAACCAAATCGTCGAACGTGCCTTGATCCATATCGAGGACCATTTACAGCAGCCCTTAACCGTGGAATCCGTCGCCAATGCCTTTAACATGTCCAAATACTATTTTCATCGGCTGTTCTCCGCTATGGTGGGCTGTTCGTTAAACCAATACATCCTTTCCAGAAGATTGAACGCATCCTTAGCCTTAATTCAAATCCAAAACAGTTCTCTAACCGATATTGCTTATCATCTGGGCTTCGGGACGCAAGCCTCCTTCACTCGTGCTTTCAAACGACAATACGGAGTTGCTCCAAGCACTTTAAAAACAGGAATGGCAGCCATTTCTCCGGTCCCCATACCTACAGTCGTGAATAGACCTGTAAAAAACATTAACGGCGATATCGTCACGGATTTCACCCTGACCGACTTCAAAGAAACCCGAATCAGCGGGATCGCATTTGAAGTGGATTTAGCCCATGATGATTATAAGGAGAAGATCCGTGCACATTCGGAAATGCTGCTGAGTCAGATTGATGAGACCATACATGGCCCCTGTTATGTCATCTATTCAAACTGTCAGCCGGATTCACCTCGGTTTAAGGTTCTATTCGGAATCCCAAGCAGCATTGAAATTGATAAACCTTATTATTTCACGGTTGATGTGCCACGGATTTTTTGTGCCAGATTCAACTATTCCGGCGATCTGCTTGACATTGGGGATGTACTGAAAAGCGACTATGCCAGATTTTTGAAGATTTCCAGGCAAGAAACGGCAGAAACGGATATTGAACTCATTCAAGCTTTTGATGACGTCCACCAACTGGATTCGACCTACCATATCTATGCACCAATCAAGAAACTTCCTACCGATTCCGATGTGTAAGATCGCGGCCCGCCTTTCATTTTTGTCTGCTCCTTTCTGTTTCCGAATTTGATCATTACTTTCTTGCTAATAAAATAACATAACGGGTTTCGTCGGACTTTCCACATCTTGCTGTAATTCGGAACAAAAAAATGCACCTCTCCCGAGATGCATTCCGTGATAAATGCTCAAAAAAGCCGCAAATATGCGGCTTTTATAAATGATGTCCTTGCTATATAATTTCCTTGATTTTTGTCAGATCCCCGCTGCATAACGTTTCAAGATGATTAAAAATTTTACGGACAGGCCAATCCCACCATTGAATCGTAAGAAGAACATCGATAAGTTCGTCATCAAATCTTTTCTTAATGATTTTGCATGGATTCCCGCCTGCAATATGGTAAGGAGGAACATCCTTTACAACGACGGAATTGGCTGCAATAATGGCGCCATCGCCAATATGCACGCCGGGCATCACGGTAACATTTTGACCGATCCATACATCATTTCCAACTACGGTGTCCCCTTTAAGCGGTAAATCCGCCAATGTCGGAGTTGCTTTCTCCCAACCATGGCCCATAATGTTAAATGGATAGGTCGTGACGCTGCACATTCTATGGTTTGCACCGTTCATTACAAACTCAATACCCTTTGCAATTGCACAAAATTTTCCGATAATCAGCTTGTCCCCAATAAATTCATAGTGATGCGTGACATGCTCTTCAAACTTTTCGGCACCGTTTATGTCGTCATAATATGTATAGTCACCGACAATAATATTGGGGCGCGTTATAACGTTTTTAATATAGCATATACTTTTCATTGCCTCGTTCGGGTAGATTGCATTAGGATCAGGTCCATATTCCATCTAAAATCCCTCCTTCATGTTATATAACATATGTCGGACAATTGACGTGTCAAAAAGTATGCCTTGTCCGAATCCGATTCATCTCATGACTGAAGTCACGAGTGTTCTCGGCTAATCCATAAAAAGATTTCGATTATTTTATTATAGCTTGATTCTGTATCCAAAATAGGCTTTTTTTTGCTTTCCACCCTTCCCTTTGGGTATTCCTCAGAGTTCATTCCGAGATTTTTTGGAGCCGCCGTAATACTCCCCAACTAGAACAGGTCCGCACCATGACGGCATAGGGGACCTGTTCACGCTGTATTCCTTTAGAAACAGGTATACCATAAAATAATGGATGAAGGAAATCTTCCAAACGAATACGTCGGAAATACGAAACCCTGTGTAAAACCAAATGGGTTGGTAGAAGTGACATACATAAGGAAAACGTTAAAGGTACGAGTAACAATGAGCGTCCATCGGTTCTGACAGCCTGCAGCTAATGTGGTGACGCCTTGGGTCGGATACTGGGATACAAAGCTTTGCACTTGAGCCGGGGACTGCGCTAGCTGCTGAAACGCACCTAGCAATTGAGGCGGTGGCGGCGTAACGCCTGGAGGCAATCCCGCTCCCGGTACTCCTCCCGGCGCCGGAATTCCAGGCATGGGCACGCCACCTGGCACCGGAATTCCAGGCGTGGGGATACCTGGCGGAAAAGGCAAAAACGGACCGAGTGCTCTATGAGTATTCATGGATCTCTTCCTCCCTGATTAGGATCAATAAATATTGTTACGCTACAGTATGCTTAGGCGAATGCACATGTTCATCGAACCCATAAATAATGAGCGGGTAACCGATTATCAGATTGATAAGCACGGGCCGGATAATCCGAAATTATGAACCATATCCCGAAATTTCGATACTTACATATATGGCTGACTGGGTTTATAATCCCTTTGTAACCGCATTCATTTTATTTCAGACAACCAAATACCTCCGCCGGAACAAAGGGGTGATGCCATAACAAACCCAATTGCGAAGCTGATTTTATCCCCATTTTAAAGGAGGAAAATTTGAACATGCGAAAGGGAATGCCTTACCTGTTGATCCTGTCGTTGCTGCTGACCTTTTGTACCTTCTTCGGAACGAAAGCCCAAGCTGCGGACTATACGCGGGGAGTCGAATTATCCGGAAGCGTAGCCACCGTATGGTTCAAATCCGCCGTCAACACTAGTTGGGTCGATGTACATTATCAAGTGAACGGCGGCGTTCAGCAAAATTTCAGAATGGCTTACAACGCCGGCAAATCCCGATATGAACAGGCCATCTCCAACATTGCCGCAGGCTCCGTGATTACGTATTCATTCACTTACAATAACGGCAACACGGCCTACGACACCGAAGTCTTTACATACACCGCGGGTTCCACTCCACCTCCCTCTTCTTCCGGCTCTATTTATGACATTCTTCCATCCACGATTCCTTTGCCGCCAAACGGCGCCGTCTCGGTGAAGCTCATGAACGGGACCAATGGCGCATACACCGACCAGCAAATATACTGGGGCGTTATCGGCATTAATCCCGCCAACAATCAGTGGAGCTATTTGGACCTCAACGGCAATCTTCTCCCCATCTCGAGCGCCTTGAATGATGCGCCGGGTCATCTAACCAAAAACGGCAATAATTACGCCAATATTTACCATAAGATCAGCGACGCTTCCTGGGTCACCTTGCCAAAAATCACGGCAGGCCGGATGTTCCTTAGCGTCGGCACTCCGCTGTATATCAAAACCTATAACGATGGATTCGCCGGCCCCGATCTGAACAATCCGACCGACCCAAACCGCGACATCTATTTCGATTTCGTCGAATTCACGATCGACGCGGCTGGATATCACGGCAATACGACACGCGTCGATGCATTCGGTTTCCCAATCCAGCATCGACTGGTCAACAAATCCGGATCCTTCGATAAAACCACGGGTGAGCTTGAATCCGAAACCCGAAGCGGCCTCTTCGCCAAATTCCAAGCCGAAGTTCCTGCCGCATTCAAATCGCTGGCCACGATTCAAGCGCCTTATCGCATCGTCGCGCCAAGTCACGGTTCTTTCGCCCAGGGTGGCGCAAATGCCAACTATTTCGGCGGGTACGCTCCATACAGTACGCAGGATATTTTCCGGTGCGACGGCGCTTTAACGGATGCGGCCACTTGTGCAGCCATTAATCGTCATGTATATACGACTAACGACTGGAATAACGTATCGAATTACTATCAAGCCGCGCCGGCCAATTATTACGCAAAATTTTGGCATGATCACAGTATAAACCGCTTGGCCTACGGGTTTCCTTATGACGATGTCAACGGCCAATCCTCTTATCTTGAAGTAAGCGATCCGAAAGGCCTGATTGTTCGCATAGGCTGGTAAATCTTCTGACGCGGAGCACGGAAGATTCTCCACCCCTTCTGTATTTTTCAACGTTCGCCAAATGCTTTCTTATAAAAGAACCTTCCAGTCAAATGGGAGGTTCTTTCGCACATTTCATGAGCTAGCACGACCGTTAGCGCAACAACTGCCTGTAACGGCAAGTATTTAACGGAAATTTTCCGGTATTATATCTGGAAGTCTTGACTCTCCTGTTATGGTAAGGTTTATGCTTAACCTAAGGAATTCCTGCCGGAATAACTTGTGAAAGGGTGTCTTTGTTTGAAAATTGGAGAGTTCGCGGAATTAAATCATGTGACTACAAAAATGCTTCGACACTACGACGAGATCGGATTGCTTAAGCCAGCGGCAATTGATTCCGAAACAGGTTACCGATCCTATACATCAGAGCAATCTCATCTTTTGAATTGGATCATGATTCTGAAAAATCTGGAATTTTCCCTGAGAGAAATCAAGGAGCTCTTAAGCGGACCCATGGAAAGTACAAGCTTCGTTCACCAATTGATACGCAAACGCATCGAGATTACCGCTGCATTAAATGAACAAATCCAAAAGAAAATGGCTATTGATCGACTCATATCAATCATTGAGAAAGAAGGATTTGAAATGATGAAGGAAATCGATTTGCAACATATGGGATTTGCGGATGTGCATGAAATTAAAAAGAACATTCCCAATATGGAAATGTTTCTTGAAACGGCGGCCCATATCGTTGCTCTGTGTTCGGACGATGATTCGCTTTCGGTTTTTCGGTTTGACATCAGCCACTTCAAACAGATTAATGACGATTACGGCTTCGAGGTAGGAGACAACGTCATTGTCGCTTGCTATCAAATGATTGAATCCAACGTCAAAAAATACATAGATCATGCCACCATTGGCCGTGCGCATGGGGATGAATTCATTGTATTTGCCAAAGCCAGCAAGGACTTAACCACCCTAACCGCTCAAAATATCATCAACGATATGATATCTTTTGATTTTGCCTCCATCGATTGTCCGAAGCAAATGGGATGTTACATCGGAGGTCTCGTCGGCCAGTTCAAAAACAGCATCAATATTCGGAAAATAATCGAGGATACGATAGAAGTTATCGACCATGCAAGGCGAAGCGGCCCTAATTCGATCTCGATCGAATCATACCATTAACGGCAAGTTTTAGGGCCATCCTTTTGCGGGATGACCCTTTCTTTGACTCGTTATGCTCAACGATATCATATTTAGCTATTACAATATTTCAATGTATCCTTCTGTTCCATTCACGCGAATTCGCTGCCCGTCTTTGATCAGCTTGGTCGCATGATCCACCCCGACAACTGCAGGTAAGCCATATTCTCGCGCAGGCCGCCGACTTCCGTGACCAATCCTTTGATGGATACAAATAAAGGTGTCCAGCTTGGATCCGTAAAAGCGGTGACCAAGATATCTCCTTCCTCCAGATCGGCATCTTCCATGTTTAGGATGACACGCGCTCGTCCCTCGATCACTCCGGAAGAAACAGGCAGACCTAAAATCGCATCGGCCGGGAGATTTCCCCGTTTATACGCACCTGTAACGATTTCACCATCAGACGTCATGACACGCGGCGGGGTCAGTTTTTCATAGATTTTGTACTCGTCTTTGCGTTTGCCGGTGATCCGATCATCCAGTGTATTGGTGCGAACGGCTTCGTGAAGCTCTTCAAAGGTAAGGTAATATATATCTTCGATATCATGAATCACGCCTGCTTCTACGAGTCGTTCAGCTTCTTTCAGTATAGCCTGCTTATAAACGAAGTAACGGCAAATATAACCGTATTTGGGATACTCTCTATATCCGATGAAATTCCGGATGAGGTCGATCATGCGTTTGGTTTCTTTAGCCTTTAGATCGCCATCCGGCAATTGCTTCAATCGAACTAACAATTCTTGTTCTTTGGCCAAAGCTTCCTGACGCCCTTGCTCAAATCTCCTTTGGCTTTCTTGAGGCTCAAAGTTTTTGATGTTGCTCAGAATCAACGGGACAAGCGTAATCGGTTTTTCGCTCCAGCGGGGACGGGTAATGTCGATTTCTCCAGCGCATCGCATGCCGTATTTGTCCAGATAAGCATCGATCGCTTCTTTGGTTTCCTGCCCGCCTTCAAACTGAGCCAATTCATCCAAAAATCGATCATCTTTTGTATGCTGTAAATATGCAATCACTTCCGGATAAGGGCGAATCACATCCGCGACATCCAATAGCGCCAAGCCCATTTCCGAGGTGATATTGTTTGGCACTGATTGAGATAGCGTATCGGCTGCGTTTTTTTCGCCTAACCACTCGTACATGTGTTCATTGATCCATACTGAAGCATTCATCGCAGCCATAAACACAGCCGTACTTTGCGGATTAAATAAAATCCTCTTTAATTCCTGGATGTCTTCGAGGATGAAATCGAACAACTCCGCGCCGGATTTCGTTTGGATGTTTTGTTTTAAAGCTTGTATGGAGGCTTGACTCTGCTGGATCAAATCAGAAACGATCGTCGGATCGTTCTCGAAGGCTGCCGGCTTATCCGTATTAATTTTGGCGGGAATCGGTGCTGTTTGATCATTCGGTAACAATTTTATAAAATCTCTCTCGATGATGGTCTTGAGTGCGCCTATAATAAGCGGGTCGGATTCCAGGTTTTTTAATAAAGTTTCCCGGCCGGCAGTTGTAGCCAGCCCACGTGCAATATCAACAAACAACCTCCCGCCGGCTTTACGCATAGGTGCTGAAGTAATCAACAGGTAAAAGGACAATCCCAACGGTTTTATCGGATCCGTCATCATTTGTTGATGACCAACAGATAGATAGACGTGATTTTCTTGATCATCCGCTTCAGGAATCGGGTATAAAGTGGTGATTGGACGGCTCTGGACAATATAAAATGTATCATCAGCCAAACACCATTCGATGTCTTGCGGCTGGCCGAAATAAGCTTCGATCTGTCTTCCGATCCGTTCCAGTTGTAAAATTTGTTGGTCTGTCAGTGTCTGTGCCTTTTGCTGATCTGGATCGATTGGCCGGGTTTCGGTTCCGCCTTCTTTTCGTCCATAGATCGCCAATGTTTTGGCCGCTATCCTTTGGTCGACGATTTCCCCGTCTTGTACTTTGTAATGATCAGCGGATACCAAGCCGGAGACCAGCGCTTCCCCTAGTCCAAAACCGGCATCGATGGACAGCTGCTTCCGGTTTCCGCTTATTGGATCAGCGGTGAACAATATCCCCGAAGTCTGCGGAAATACCATCTTTTGAATGATGACGGATAAATAAGTGTGACGGTGATCATATCCATTTTGCATACGGTAGATAACAGCGCGATCCGTAAAAAGGGAAGCCCAACATTTGCTGATATGCTGCAGAATGGCATCGACGCCGATGATATTTAAATAAGTATCCTGCTGACCCGCAAAAGAGGCGTGCGGCAAATCTTCGGCAGTCGCACTCGAGCGCACGGCGTAAGCGTGCTCCTCACCGAACCGGGTGAGATAGCGAGTCACAGCCTCCACGACATCGGAAGGAATTTCTGCTTCCATAATGGCCTGCCTGATCTTCTTACTGATGTCACCAATTTGGTCTCGATCATCTGCGTTTAGCATGGTTAGTCGATGGAGCAAAGCATGATATGTTTCGTTTTGTCTGATGGCTTTTTGATATCCCGCTGTTGTAATACAAAATCCTTCGGGGACGTGTATTCCTTCAATCTTAGACAATTCCCCTAAATTCAACCCTTTTCCGCCAACGAGATAAAGCTGCGATTTTTCGATTTCCTGAAACCCAATAACCATGGAACTCATTCGACCATCTCCCTAACCATTAGATTGAGAAAAAAACATTTGACAAAAGTTTAACCGGCATGTTATACTTGAAATGTAAGATAAGATACTTATGTATTTATGACAAGAAACAGGCGTGATCTGATTATATCATCACGTCTTTTTTTGTGCAATAAGAAAGAATCTGGGGTTTTTGTCCAGGTTCTTTTTTGGTATTGACTGTCGTTCCGCGCTGGGGCCGTACACCCCAGGAACGGATATTCCGAGCAGCCTAAGATAGACCATTAACTGCCCCCCATGATGATACACGTGATTGAACATCAGCGTACGGGCCATGCCGATCCGGGGTGCTTCGAATGTCGGGGTCACGGCTAACCTCTTGGCGATGCTGGACTTTAGTTGAGGTCCGCCACCTGCTGGAGTCTGTTCCGCAACACGGAAATATTCGTTACAATATAGCCAGGTCTTTAAGGGAGCGATTTGATCATGAACTACGAACATAAAGTGCAAAGGGAAATTGCCGACTGGGAACAAAAAATGTTCAAACCGCCAGGGTGGCTGGAAAAAACATCGAAAACGATCGGCACTCGAATTAACCATTTGATTCCACCGAAGGTGCACCGCGTCATTACGACAACTATTCGATCGATTGTACGCACGGCACTGTTTGGTGCGGAATATACGCCCAGCCGTCGGGTGAATCATACTCTAGTACTGGAGTCTGCAGATCAAGAAGCAAAAGAGCTGTTTGCCCTATACCAAAAAATCGCCGTCGCCGAAGGCGCAGGAACGGGAGCAGGCGGCCTTGTGCTTAGCATGGCAGACTTTCCGGCGCTCATTGCGATCAAGATGAAATATTTGTTCGAGTTGGCGCATGTTTACGGTTATGACACCAAACATTTCTCTGAACGGTTATTCATTCTCAAGGTATTTCAAATGACGTTTTCGGGGCCGGAAACCCGTGCCAGGTTACTCGATACCATCAAGCATTGGCATATTGAGAAAGAAAAATGGCTCACCGACGCCGAATACAATCGCAATATGGACTGGGAGACATTTCAGATCGAGTATCGCGACGCCATCGACTTCCGAAAAATACTGCAGATGGTGCCGGGGATCGGCGCGATCGCAGGGGCATGGGCGAATTACACCATTCTTGAGGAGCTGCGCGAATCCGCCACGAACGCTTACCGCCTGCGCAGATTGCACGATGATTTCGAGATTATGGGCTAATCCCTCTCTGTGGTTGCTAAATAAAACCCACTTTTTCCGGACGTGCTACTTCCCCCATTTCATGAACAACCATTTATGGTTGCTCACCCATAATAACAAAAAGCAGCCGATATGAATGATTCGGCTGCCCTCATGGACTTATTGAGTTCTCCATTTGTTAAATTTCGATAGAAGTTGTAGGGAGCGCCCTCCTGTGCAACCTCTTTTCAGCTTCCTGCTATTGAACAAGCCGGTAAAGTTTCTTCAAATCGTTACTGTTTGTTTGGACTTTGATTCTTCCGCCAGTGTGGCCAGGCGTTCGACCGAGCCGTCCTGCAAATCAGGCGTAAATACGTTCAGGAACTGACAGGAGCTGTCGTGGACTGGGAAGAGATGCGTCGACAAGTTGAGCAGGCCTGCCCTAGGATGCACAATGACGCGGGGGAGCTGGCTTATGCATCCTACCTCGTAATTCCCCCATCTTGCCGCGAACTCTGCACTGCCTTCCGACATCTCTTCAATAAATTCGGTATACCAGGGATCCTCTATATGTCGGGTATACATGGCTCGGAAATGGCCGAGCAGTGATCCGGCAAGATCTTCCCAGCCGATGAACATCGTCCGGTAAGACGGCAGCATATACATACGCCAGATCATATTGCACTCGCGGCTGTCAGCCGTCCCGAAAGAGCCGAAGACGGAAGAAGCCAGCGGGTTCCAGGCAAGCACATTCATTTTACTGTCAGAAATATATGCCGGACACGACGGCATCTGGTCCAACAAATACTTTAGCGAATCCGATACAATCGGTTGGTCACTGTCCTGGTTACTGGCGGTTCGAGGCGGTCTGGCAAGCAGATACAGATGTTTACGTTCGTCTCCGTTCAGACGCAATACGCGGGCTAAGCTGTCAAGCACCTCATCGGAAACATTAATGTCCCTGCCTTGTTCAAGCGAGGTATACCATGGCAGGGAGATTCCGGCGAGCGCCGCGACTTCTTCCCGCCGCAGCCCCTTTGTTCTCCGCCGGGTAAAATCAGCGTGCTGCAAGCCTGCACTCTGCGGCGTAAGACGCAGCCTGCGGGAACGCAAAAATTGGCCGATCTCCTGTCGCTTTTGTTCATCATTCATGTCGGTGTTCCTCCTCTCAGGCTGATACTGTCAATAGTAGTTCCGTCAGTTATAGGGGTGATGCTGTTATTAGCAGGGATATGATTACAAACGGAGTTATTTTTCAAGTTGTAAAGCCGCGGTAAGATGAAACCATGTTCAGTTACGCTTCATTTCGACTAACAATTCTAAACAGGTGGTGTTGAATTTGGACCAGCGTTTGTTTTCCTCTTATCAAGTTAAGGGACTGCAGCTTAAGAATCGCATTGTGATGGCACCCATGCTCCAAAACTCCGTTATCACTAAGGATGGCAAGCCGGGTGAGTGGCATTATGTCCATTACCTCAGTCGGGCCATCGGAGGTGCCGGCCTGATCATGATGGAAATGACGGATGTGGAACCGGATGGCCGCATTTCGGATGATGACTTGGGACTGTGGTCCGACGAGCATATCCCGTACTTCGCAAAAATCATCGATGGGGTTCATTCCCATGGTGCAAAAATTGGGATTCAAATCGCACACGCCGGCCGCAAAGCTGAAGATGCGGGAGTACCGGTCGCCCCTTCGGCGATTGCGTTCCCGGGCTCTCGTTACCGGAAGCCTCGTGTCCTTACAAAGGACGAAATCGAACGGACGGTGCAGCTCTTCGCCGATGCGGCACGGCGCGCCGTCCAAGCAGGTGTGGACACGATCGAACTTCATGGGGCTCACGGGTATTTGATTCATCAGTTTCAATCCCCGCTAACGAACATGCGGGACGATGAATACGGAAAAGATCTGGCTCGATTCGGCGTTCAGGTTATACAGGCCGTGAAAAAAGAGATGCCGGCGGATATGCCGCTATTCTTCCGGATTTCGGCCGTCGAATATGCGGACAACGGCTACGACATCGATCACGCGATACGTCTGTGCGAAGCTTACCGGGATGCAGGCGTGGACGTATTTCATGTCAGCTCGGGCGGAGAGGGTCCGCCGGGGCAAAGAAAGCCCGGTAACTATCCCGGCTATCAGGTGCCATTCGCCCGAAGCATCAAAGAAGCCCTAAACGTCCCCGTCGTTGCGGTGGGAATGCTGGAGGATCCGTCGCTGGCCGACGCCGTCATTGGTAACGGGGATGCCGATCTCGTGGCGATCGCCCGCGGCATGCTGCGAGATCCCTACTGGGCGACACATGCAGCGATCGCTTTAAAGCAAGGGCAGACCAACATTCCGAAGCAATACGAGCGGGCGTATCTGTAATCGGATGAGCACGGTTATGGTACGATCTCGGCAGAGCTCCATTTTATTGTAAAGCCGCGATTTAGTACCGTATGAGAAAAATAATAGCATTTAAAAAAGTACTGTGGGGGCCGGAATTTTTTCCAAAGGCTTCTGACGCAAGCGTATCATTTCGACTATATTTTGACAACGATTAAAAGTCGGTATCCCAATCATTTATTTTAAATCCATTCACCCACGTGAATGGCATCATCTTGAGTTCTGTTTTGCATTTATAGATAAAATCAAAAACCCAGCCTGATGAGGCTGGGTTCAGTCATTCATAATACTGCAGATAAAGTTTCCAATACGCCGCCCACAAATTGTGTGCTTTCTTCGGGAGACTCCCATTTCCGTGGGCATGTTTTTGACAGCGCTTCTGCGGTGGTGTGTTATCAGCACTGCCTCCCCCTTACTCCCGCTCCTCCAAGGTTATTTGCTTCAGCTGAATGACCGTACTCCGCAGCTCCCGCTCTTGTTCCAAGTAGGCGCAAAGCGCCTGAATGAGCGACCTCTTAGGCTCCGCCTTCAAGATCTCCTCCCCCAACAACTGGATAATCTCTTGAAGTTCCTTCCGTCGAGCGCTCCCGCTCGGCCACGTGTTAATCTGCGCAACGATTCTGCCGAGTAATTCCTCGATAATTTGTTCTTTTTCACTAGTCCAGTTATTTGAACCTGCGTGAATGAATGTGTCAAAAGCGCTACGCCCAAGCAGTCCCTTCGAACCTGAGCTGGACATATGCTCGACTAATGCGTCCAGTATGCCGACGATAAACCTGGCGGTGTCCTCAATCGACAACAACTTCTCTTCGTAAATGATGCGCTGCAGATAGTCCTTCAGGATCGCGCGGTATATAAAGATCAGATCCCAAAGAAACGAATTGATCCGTTCGCCGTAGACTTCAAGCAGCCAATACTTATGCCACTCCATCATGCGTGCGCGAACATGGTTCCTCAGCGATCGGAAGGTCGCGTATTGCGTAATGGGAAGATCAATGAATTCGACCATAATATGCCTGTATTCAATAAAATATTGAAAGCGAAATGCGATTTGATCAACGAACTTTTCCTTGGAACTTTTTGATTCGTTATTTTTCAAGAACTCGGCTTGTTCAAAATAAACCGTCTGGCACTCATCGAAAACGGCGCACAATAAGTCTTCTTTGGAAGGGAAATGCTTGTACACCGAACCCTTTGCAATGGAACAGTCCTGGGCGATTTCCTGAATCGAGGTCGCCAGGTAACCTTTTTCTTTAAACATCTTGGAAGCCGAATGAATGATATCCTGCTTGGTTACGCTCATCCTTACGCATCCTTCCCCTCTTGACAACTTTAAACTCATAGTACAAAATTATGAACATAGAGTCAATTGACCTTTAGTTCAAAATATAGAATCGCAGGTCACATCATAAGAGCTTTGCTCGATTTCATTATGGGAGAGTGATTTATTTTGGAAGAGCTTTTGTATGAATTTCCTAAAACGGCATTAATCGTCGTCGACTTGCAAAAATGGCTTGGAGCCCAATATGCTCCACACTCGGCAGAAGAAGTTGTCAGCCGCGCTTCCACCCTAGTTCAAGCATTCCGTCAGGCAGGTGCTTTCGTAGGGCTTGTTCGCGTATCCACGAAAGACTTCAAAGATATGCCGCGTCCGGTATTAGATCAGGCCCCTCCTCCCTTAAACCTGGAGCCTGGATGGGATGAGATTGTTCCCGAGATCGGAGTCACCGATACCGATCATGTCATTACGAAACGCCAATGGGGAGCATTTTACGGAACGGACTTGGATCTACAGTTACGCAGACGGGGTATCACGACAATCGTCCTTTGCGGCATTGCTTCTGGTATTGGTGTTGATACCACGGCACGCGAAGCTTTTGCCCATGGGTATCAAGTGGTTTTTGCTATTGACGCGATGACCGGCTTCACCAAATCGGAACATGATCATGTAAGTAAAGTCATCTTTCCGCGTATTGGCAGAGTCCGTACGACCGAGGATATTCTCGCATGTGCCGCGCTTCAATCGGAGACGTCTGTATAATGAGAGGTACATGCTTTTGATTCATACGGAAGGTCAAATTGACCATAGTACCATGTTCTTGTCCTTTACTGCATAGGATTTAAGTTTTTGTCCTCAGTTTCGGACAGGAACTTGGTTCATATAACGAAATAAGCCGCAAAAATAGCTACTTTTAACATGTAACGATGTTTCCTTATATTTTCTTATAGTCGCTATTCATGATCCCTTTCACGAGCCTCGGCCATTCCGGATTTGCGGGGCAATATTTTTTCGCGACTTTCTCTACGGTGGTATAACCCTTATTCACGTAGTTCTTCGAGATAAGTTGGCCGAATTTCTCCACGCAATCTTCCTTCGATTTAAAATAGAACGCTTTATTGTTCGAACCTCCTGTCGCGTTCAGTCCGAACAAATTGTTCTTCCTCGTCGCAAGCTTGCTTCTCCCATTGCCGCTCTCGAGCTTCATGACCGCAATCGTGAAATAGGCATTAATATCGTACTTTTCTTCGATTTCGAGCACCGCTTCTTCGAGACCATGTCCCGCAAGCCCCGTTCCGCGAAGCAATTCCTTAATGTGCTGTGCCTCCAATCCCGAATCCGAACGAATCGATGACGACGGTGCCGAAGGTTTGGCAGCGGTTCGCTTCGCAGCAGACTTGGCCGAAGTTTTCGGAATCGTTTGAGCAGGGCGTTTCGTCGTAATCACGGGATCGGGTAACAGCGATGACGTCTGCCCTTCCATTTTTTTCGCATAACCGCTATGTACGTATCCACCATCCTTAAGCTTAAGCCATCCATTTCCCGTCACACCGACGATTTGCAGCTTGTCGCCTTGCTCTTGCACCGCGAGAATCCGGGATTTCGCAGTCGGCCCGCTTCGAACATTCAGATAGGATGCAGTCACTTTATACGTGTGCGGTTGTTCCGTCCCGGATAAGTTCACGGATTTTCGCATATGCAATTTTTCAGAACGCAAAGCCTCGGCCTGCATGGTTCGAGAGGATGAAAGGGTTTGCGGAACCGTGGGAGAAAAAACAGGGGACAACTCGTTTGAGGAAGTAACGAGCGAACTCGATTTTTGAACAAACGTCGCCAATCTATCGGGTTTCTGCCCATCAGCGACCAGACTCGGTAAAAAATCCATACCGGTGGTAAGTAACACACTAAGACAAATCACATATACGAACAATTTTTGCTTGAATATTTTACGCATGAACACACCTCTTCCCAGTAAAGTGATGAAGTTCCTCGTAACGATAAAGGTTTGAATTGTACTCCACTCCATAAACGGAGTGTGTCCGGCTGATTGTGCTTCCTCGAATTTTCTTTTCCAACTTTCGTCCGGACCTTGCGCCGAGTATCCCGTTTTTTTTAAGATCTATTTTGTCCTACAATATGTAACAAAACTGAAACTTATTCATCACGGTCTTTAAGATGCGTTTCAACCGGCACTCCGTTCCTCGTAGAGATCTTTGTGCTCACTTAACTTGAATCATCCTGAACCCTCCTCAAACCTCGCAAGAAAAAAAAGAACAGGACCCTTTGGCCTGCTCCATGAATCAATAGATAAGATTGTCAAAACGTTTTATTTTTCATTCATAATATGTAGTCACTGAATTTCGAACAACCCTCTGCCAATCAAATTGGCGGTCACCGGTTTTCTTCCGATCTCCCTTGCCCATATGGACAATTGACCGATGTGATGAATCTCGTGGGCGATTAAGTGCCGCATCACTTCCCCGTATTTATGGAGTTCCCGTTCCCCTGAATCGGTGATGTCGATCATAATTCGGTCTTCCAGGCTGTCGTTCCAAGCATAGACGAATGGGGCGAGCTCCGCGTGGCAAGAGGCGGAAAAAGCTTTTACTTGCTGCACACTAGCCACTTCCTCAAACGGAGGGATATGAATCGCTTTTTCTTGTATACCACCGCATATCCATCCGTATTCAACGGCAACCATGTGATACAGCGTGGGAAGGATAGAACCTATGCCGCCGGTGCGTTTTTTAATCAGCTCTTCCTCGCTCACCGAATCGCACCAGTCGAACCACTCGTTCCGAACTTGCCAGTTATACTCGAATAGCTTCAACATTTTTGCAGCCTCCCGTGAAGGTTTTAAAAACGGCTTTAGCTCATTTAATCATTTAAAAGGCGACCGTGATCGTTCCATTGACCATACATTTTGTTTTCTTTCGTGTTCGTTATGAATTTGTCTAATCTGCTCTTAAATAACTCCGGTTGATTTTTAATGCTTTGGATCGTGTCGATCCGAACTCTTTTATAAAGATCCGGAAACGCCAAGAAATTCTCATATACTTGCTTATCTTCTTTTAACCTTTGCTCTATCTCCTTATCTATTTTAACAGAATTTAGATCCATATCAGGAAGAACCTTTCTTCCCTCGTCTCTCATCAACCCCAACTTTTCAAGTCGGCGGACACGTTCTTTATTTAATTCCGTCCATGAACTTTTTTTACTTCTGGGAGACAGTCTCTGCGCCAGATCCGTTTCCGAAATTTTCTTTTTGACTCCATCGATCCAACCAAAACACAACGCTTCCTCGACCGCGTCCAAATAATACAGCATATCCGGGGTAGGCTTCATACGAACCAAGACCCAGCAGAACTTTTCAATCTGGCCATTTTCCTGCAGCCAACCCCTCAAGTCTTCTCTCGATCGTACTGGAATTAAATTTTCGATTTCCATCATTAAAATCCATGCTCCTTTCTAGATGAATTTCATTCCCCATATTAGCCAGCCTGATTATTTTGGTTATTGCCTCTCTAACGTTCGTTTATGTTTGCTTTCTCGACCGTTGATTTGGTAATTGCTATTTTTATCATGATCAGCAGAAAGGCAATCATCAAAAGCATTATACCGCTCCAGATAAGCCGATGCGCGTCCAGCTGAGAAATAAACCAGCCGCCGATCAATGTCCCTACCGTAATGCCGACATTCGAAAAGGAAACAAATAAACTGTTCCCGAATTCGGGAGCTTCTTTCGCATCCGTCATCAACAAGCCTTGACTTAGAATAAGCCCCCCGGAATGCACGGCTCCCCATACCAATACGATGACCGCCATCGGCAAAAAGTAAGAACCGAAATAATAAGCGCACAAGTAAATGACCGCATATACGAGAGGAAACAAGATGACCGTTTTTGTCATGCTTTTGTTCAGAAAGAACCCGAACAAAAAGTTCCCGACAATCATGGTGACGCCAAAGACCATCAACATGACGCTAATCCATGTGCCGTTCATATGGGTGACTTCTCCAAGATATTCGGCAAAGTAGCTATACACAGAACTCATGGCTGTAAAGATCGTCACGACGATCAAGATCGTTAACCACAATTGGGGTTTGCGCAATATGCCGAGCTGCTTGCCGAAAGACATTCTTTCCTTAACAGGCATCGAAGGAAGCCAGAGAAGTATGCCTATAAAAGCAATCACGCTCACAACAGCTCCAAACAGGAATGCAGCTCCGAGTGAAATTTTTGCGGCAAGATAGGATGTAATCGGCACACCAAAAGCAAATCCGGCGGTTACTCCGGCCAATACTTGGGTGACCGCTTTGCCGCTCCTTTCGGGAGAAACAAGGCTGGCGCCTGTCGCGATCGCAATCGAGAAAAAGATAGGATGGAAAAAAGCAGGAACAATCCGGAAAGCCAGCATCACTTCGAACTTGGTAGTATAGGCATACACAATATTAGAGACGGCAAACATAAGGATAGCGGCCAGTAAAATCGCTTTTCGATTGACGCCGGAAGCGAGTAACGTCAGGAATGGACCTGAAATGGCGACAATAAAAGCAAATACGCTTACAAGGTACCCGGCTTGTGAAGACGTTATTCCAAATTTTTGAGCGACTTGGGGAAGAACGCCGATCATGCCCATTTCGGTTGTAATGATGCCAAAGATACCTATAGCCAGAAAAAAGATAAGCGAAGAATGAATGTTTTTCATAAATAGCGCCTCCATGAGTTTGCGTCATACGAATAAAAAAATGGCCTTCAGTTGCAAGACCATTTTTGAGAGTGAGTTACAGTTTGTTAGAGATGACGTTATCAAGAAACTTGTCTGCGTCACCATTAAACTTCCAGGAGACTCCGTACTTATCAACCAACATTCCAAAGCACGAAGACCAAGGCGTATTTGATAACGGCATGATCACATAACCGCCTTCAGACAAATTGGAAAAGTAATTTTCCAGCGCCTGTTTATCATCATTAACGATACTAATCAGTATATTGTTGCCTTTAACCAACTCGCCCGTTACACTCTTCATCGACGGCAAAATATCCGACATCATGATTTTCCCGCCTGCAAATTCGATTGAAGACTCCATGATCATGTTTAGTTCGCTTTCCGGCAACGGGTAATTTGGATCTTGCGGGAAATCCTTAAATTTAACCTTTTTTACTTCAATCGCGTTTAAAGCCTCCGCATAAAATTCAATCGCTTGTTCTGCATTCCCATCAAAGTTTAAATAAACAATCGCTGGCATAAAGTAAAACCTCCTTCTTGGTATAAATGTAGTATAATGAACAAAAGGTGACAGCTGTATGTCACCGTTTATAAATAAGTGCAAAAAAGAAGGAGAACCTATGGAAAAGGTTGAGAGATTAATATCCATCATCATGATCTTGCTGAAAAAGGATGTTGTTTCAACCAAAGAATTCGCACAATTGTTTAACGTTTCCAAAAGAACGATTCTTCGTGACATGGAAACGCTGAGTTTATCCAACATCCCCATCTATGCTGTCAACGGAGTTAACGGCGGCTACGGTATTATGGATGAATACAAGGTTGATAAACGCCTTTTGAGCAGCGCCGACCTGGAGAATATATTAACTGCGCTCGGCGGATTGGAACAAATTCTCATCAGCGAAGAAGTTGAAGTGACGATAAAAAAAATAGAAGCCATGGTTAGCCCATTGACTCCGAAAGGTTCGATCCGATTGTCGTTTTATGATTGGGAAGGCCGGACTGAAATTCGTCAAACCTTGAAGAAGTGTCAAGAAGCAATATTAGCAAGAAGGTTCATTTCATTTGATTATATCGATAAAAATGGCGTAATTACGAACAGAATGGTCGAGCCGTATCAGCTTCATTTTAGCGAAACGAGTTGGTATCTAAAAGGTTTCTGTTTGCATCGTATGAGATACAGAACGTTTAAATTGTCCCGGATGGATCATCTTCATTTGGATGAAAAAACATTCAGCCTTAGAGATGATTCGTTAGTACAAGAGCAAGATGCGAGTTATCAACCGGAGCTGGTCGCTGTAAAAGCGTTGATTTCGCCCAACATAAAAGATCATTTCATTGAAAGATACGGCCGTAAGAGTATCGAGAACTGCAATTCCGAATTTTTCCTGGCAACGATCCATGTGCCTCAAAACAGCATTGGATTTCAATTTTTAGCGGGTTTCGGTACAAATTTAAAAATCGTAGAGCCGAGAACATATGTTGAAGACTTTCGAAATTATTTAAATCAAATGATGGAAAAGTACATCTAAAAGCCGGCATTTAAAAATCCCCTTACAGCACCAGGTATTATTTCGCCTCGTACCATAAGAGGAGCTTAACACGGATTGAAGCAGTCTAGTCCTAATTCATGATCCAGGGTATTCCAAAGAAGCTGCCATCGACGCGGGATATAATACGATCCCTACTACCCTAAGAAAGCGATGGAACGTTTTACTTTCTTTGCAAAAGCAATGGGGTTGTCGATCGATTCCCAGTGAATGTACATTAGACGAGGTTCCTCAAACAGCCAGTGATTATGAACGGCGGTTACTTTAATGCCGTTTTTACGGAGGTTTGTCAGCAATTGATTTACCTGGTTTTGAAAAAGAGCCGTTTCCCCTAAGCAGAGCGCGCGTCCCGAACTGTCCAATGATTCAAACGAGAACAGTTGATAACGGATCAATGGGGATGTCGAACGTCTTCCTAAAACAGACGCTCTTATCTTTCTATTTCTGGTAACAAAACAAACCGGACCTTTTGTAATGGAATGCTCTGTTCCACCTAATATAGCTGAAAATTCATTACATATTTTTCTAAAGCGGGCACTTGCTTTCACTGGTTGAGACATGCAGTATCATCCTTTCATTAAATGATCGATACACCTTCAATTCGGGCCGCATTAACCTAAGAACGCTATGGATTCTTTGGTTCTTTTTGCAAACACAATAGGATTCATCTTGGCTTCCCAGTGCATGTACATCAACCGTGGGTTTTCGTTCAGCCAGTGATTGTGGACCGCAGTCACTTTTATCCCGCGTTTACGGAGATTCGACATCAATCGATTGACCTGATTTTGGTGTACGGCAGTCTCACCCAAACAAAGCGCGCGTCCCGACTTATCCAGAGATTCAAACGAAAACATTTGCATTTGAACCAATGGGGATCGCGTTCTTCTTCCCAAGATGGTTTCTCTGAGGTTCGTCATCCGCGTGACAAAACAAACCGGACCTTGATCGACTTCCGATTCGCCTCCTAATATTTTTCCAAATTGAGTACAAAGCTTTTGGAATTGCGGGCTTACTTTCACTTGTTTCGCCATATGAATCCTCCCTTTCATCATGCTCGGTTCATTCTATGACGAAAGATATGAAAGGACTTGGATGGCTGTTCGTATTTTAAAAACTAATTGCAAGATGGCCTAGGCGGAATGAGCTCTTAAACAATACGATTTTTTTATAAAACATAGGGCGACAAGGAGCCTCTTTCTTCTGATCCGAATATTTGAAAATAAAAAACATCCCATTTCTCCGGCGAGAGTGGGATGTTTATAGTTTATTCTACCGGACGTTTGCCGCCCGATTCATCTGCTGCGATGTTCGGAAGTTGTTTGATCGCTTATGGGAACCGCCTTGCCGACCCTAAAAGCGTAATAGCTAATCACAACGATGCCTAAGAAAACGATGCCGATCAAAAGGGAGATGCGCGTCTCATCGTTTAACCACATTCCAACCAGGACCATCAGCAAAAAGGCGATGGTTACATAGTTGGTCAGCGGGGCAAAAGGCATTTTGAACGGATGATTTGCGTCTCCTTTGACTTTTCTGAATTTGATCTGACTGATTAGAATGACAAACCACGGTACCATACCGGGAAGTACGCTGGCGCTGTACACGTGCACAAACAAGTTTTTCGGTGCGATGTAGCTTAAGATTACGCCAATGCCCAATCCTACGAGTACGCCAATCGTTCCCAGCAGAGGCACGCCGTTACGGGACAATTTCGTAAATACCTTCGGCGCCTGTCCATTGACTCCTAATGTATAAAGCATGCGTCCTGCGCTATATATCCCGCTGTTACAACCTGACATGGCAGAGGTGATGACGACAAAGTTGATGAGCCCCGCCGCTGCCGTGATGCCGATTTTCGCAAACGTTGCAACGAACGGGCTGCCGACGGCTTGCAATTGATTCCAAGGGTAAACCGTTACGATCACAAAAATCGCGCCAATGTAAAAGATCAAAATCCGCCAAATAATGCTTTGCGTAGCGCTCATTAACGTTTTTTGCGGGTTCTTTGCCTCTCCTGCTGTAATTCCGATGAGTTCAACGCCTTGGTAGGCCCCGGCCACCAGCGCGAGGGCAAAGAAAAAGCCAGACCATCCACCGGTGAAAAAGCCTCCATGCTGCCACAGGTTGGAAAATCCGACCGGAGCCCCTCCGTTGCCGATCCCGAAGAAAATAAGGCCAACCCCAGCAACAATCATCAATATGATGGTGACGATTTTAATCATCGCAAACCAAAACTCAAATTCGCCAAATAATTTCACGGAAAATAGATTGGCTGCCCCGAGAATCACCATGGCGACGATTCCTGGAATCCAAGCCGGCAAATCCGGAAACCAATATTTCATGTACGTCCCAACGGCAATGATCTCCGACATCCCGACAATCACCCATTGAAACCAGTTGCTCCAAGCCGTCATATACCCTGCCAATGGATGAATGTACTTATGGCCAAAGGTTGCAAATGATCCCGTGCTCGGCTCTACGTACTGCATTTCCCCCATGGCGCGCATAATAAAAAAGATAAAAATCCCTACAATGGCATACGCAAGCATCACCGATGGACCCGTCCATTGGATCGTGCTTGCAGAGCCCATAAATAACCCGACACCGATGGTGCCGCCCAAAGCAATCATCTGAATATGACGAGCTCTGAGCCCTCTCTTTAATTCGTTGTTTTTCATGCAGTTTCCCCCTCTGCTGCTCTCTTCGCTGTTCATTGGATAAGTCGCAATTGATTACTTTTTTGGTTTTGTAAGCGCTACTCTAATTGTATTATCTTGTACGCATGAAAACAATCCTCTTCATTTGGAAAACATTCAAGGAGCATCCGGGTAAATTCAAAACGATTTGGGTTTCACCCGCACGGCTTAAGGGCGGAATATGCATAGCCTATCTTGTATACCTTTTAAGACTTCTTCCGGCACTTCCCTAGCCTTGACATCCTCGCCGAGAAAAAGCAGCCAATTTGTTATTTCGGTCAATTCTTCGGAGTGATTCACATTAATAAAAGTCTTTAGAACAGCTGTCGTTTGGTAAGGATTCGTATAGGAAATGGAAACTTTTATAGGATGGTATTTTTTGAATTGGGCAATCGCCTTTGGACCAAGTTCAAGGACAAGATTAGTGACTTCATCTTTCATACTTAGTATTTCTAGAATCTTTTTTTTGCTTAATCTATGTTTCACTGGGTATGGTTTGACATCGGTGAGATTGTCGACAGGAAAAATCCGTCTCCGCTCTTCCTCCAAGTCAAAGCCTTCAATATGCCATAAGCTTTTTTCGCGATAAAGATGCAAAAGATAAATGGAATAGGACTTGACTACCTTCTCTTCTTCGATCGTAATCAATAAATAGCTGTCCACAAGAAGGATTTGGATCAGTTTTTCCAACATGGGATGGGGCAGGTCCGACAAATCAAGCAGGTCGGGATTATTCGGGTTGGTCCCTTCAAACAGCAAAATTTGATTTAAAAGAACAAGGTCATCCTGCTGGTTTTCCGAGATGAGGCCCAGCAATTTTTCAGCCAAAGACTGGCGGCTTTTTAGATAAGGGAGCTGCTGGTTTCTTGTGGCCATAAAAGCAATAAAAAGAGCCTTGATTTCAGTATCGGTAAAACGCACCGTGGGCAGGACGGAGTTGTTCATCACAAAATACCCCCCATCCCTCCCCACTTCTGCGACAAGCGGCATCCCCATGGCTTCAATTTCTCTAATATCCCTAACCGCTGTCGAACGCGAAATGTTAAATTCCCGCATAATTTCAGAAATGGTAAAGTGGGCGCGGTTGTTGATATACCGCATGATGATATTAATCCGTTCAACTTTTTTCATCGGAACCCCCTAAACAGTATCATTTTTTGACATGATTAAAAGCTATTATAAACCCATCAAGTGAAAAGACAAATCATTTGATAAATTCAAAAAAAAAAGGAAGGTTTTGAATATGGCAAATTTTACGCTTGAGGAAAAAGACAGCTTTACCGTTTTGGGCATTGGAACGGAGCTTAAAAGCCATTACACGGACTATGCCGGCATAAACAAGGAAAAAGCAGACTTTTGGTCGGCCGTCGAACAAGACGGAAGACTGGACACTTTAAAATCCATCGCCGCAAATGAATACATTTTTGCCGTGAACGAAGCGGTGAATAACAAAATGATGTATTATGCCGGCGTCATGACGGAGGCACCGCTACCCGAAGCATCAAGAATCATTCAATTCCCGAAGGGAGAATACCTCGTGGTTAAAGGAGAAGCGAAGACTTCCGAAGAGTTGAGTAACACGCTTGCCGGCATTGCCTTTGGCCAAGTGCTGCCGGAAGCAAAGGATTTTGCCTATGTCGGCGGGCCAAATGCAACGGTTGAGATGGGTCAGCGAAACGGCGACGTCGTTGGCGAAATGTGGATTCCTGTTGTTAGAAAATAAAGAAATACTGCGGTTACGAACGAACAGCACCTCTCCATCCAATTTGAGGGTGCTGTTCCTTTTTTTCAACGGATTTCGCATGGAACTTTCTGAATTGTTAGCTGCTCGCTCTCGTTATTCATTCGTTAACATGCCTGCAAGTTTATTCAGCGCGTTGGGCTGCAGAATGCGATAGTGACGCCCATCCTTTTGCAAATATCCCTTATCGCAAAACTGCGCAAGTACATATAGCAAATGGCGATAGGTGACGCCTAAAAAATCACAGACGGTGACGTGCTTCTCCTTATACATCTCTCCATCGGCCGTTTGCAAAATAAAGTCCGCAAGCCGGTTTTCAAGCGGGAAAGAGCGGCTTTGCGCATACTTTGCAGCCATTTGCGTCGATTTGATGCTTAAAAACTTGGCAAGTTCGCGCAGAAACTTCGCGTCCTCCAGCATTTTTGTGCGGCAAGCATGAAAAGGGATCGCAATACAAACGGTTTCGGTAGAAGTTTGAATCCCTTTGGAATAATAAGTCTGATTTAATAATTCCATTTCCCCGATATAATCCTTCGGCTGGACGAAGTTTAATAAGGAAACCTTTCCGTTATGATGCGTCACATAAATTTTCGCTTTACCTTCGATGACGTAAAACAAAAAATCCGGCCGCTTGCCTTCCTGAATAATCCATTCACCGCGTTCATATTTATGCACTTCCATAAACTCTTCGATCGGAAAGGAAAATAAATGCCCAATCGAAGCTTCCTCCAAATAACGCTGCCTTTTCTCGCTTCTGTAAATTTCCATAACCCACTCCAAAAGATGAGATATCTCATATTATTGTACGACTCTCCATGATAAGATGCAAAACATTGGAGGGAATAAAAATGAATTCGCAACGTTGGATGAGCAGACAGTTTTTTAGTTTCTTTATCACTTGGGGGATTTTCCTCCCCTTTTGGACGGGATGGATGATTCATACCAAAGGAATTTCGGTTTCGCAAGCCAGTTTGATCATGAGTTTGGGATTGGTGGCGCGAGGCCTTTCTACCTTATTCATTTTTCCGTTTTTATCAGGCAAATTCAGCAGCAAAACTTTGCGGACCGGGATGTCCATCGGCACCCTGATCGCCATATTATGTTATATTCCGGCGAATTCTTTTGCCGGCTTGCTTGCAGCCACGTTGCTGCTGCATTTGTTTTATCCGGCTTTGATGCCTGCATTGGATAGCGCGGCCGGCATCCTGGTACAAAACAAGCAATTAAAACACTACGGGAAAAGCCGCTCCTGGGGTTCCATCGGCTTTGTCGTTTCCGGCATGATTTTAACCGTATTTACGGGAGCGCTGGGAGATCAGGTGATTTTATGGGCGCTGCTGCTTGGCATGTTGGTGCTCGTTTGTCTTAATTTCATGCGTGCCCCCGTTATTTTAAGCGAAAAACCGCCGGCAAATCGAAGCAAAAAACTCGGCATGCTGCAATTGTTTCGCGTTAAACACTTCGGCATCGTGCTTATGATCGTCATATTGCTGCAAGCGGCGCACGCTTCTTATTACAACTACGGGTATATTTATTTGCAGGAAATCCATGCACCCAAATATTTGATCGGCGTCATCATTAACATTGCCGTCATCGCGGAAATCATCTTTTTTCTGATTGCAGACCGGAGCTTTCAACGATTTTCGGTTGGATCCTTGTTGGCGTTTGCGGCGCTTGGTTCAACCTTGCGTTGGATACTCGTCTTTGCCTTTCCGAACGTGGTCGTCTTCTGTATCTCGCAAGCGTTGCATGCCTGCTCTTTTGCGATGGGGCATTATGCCTTTATGAAATATTTGTTTAAAAATATGCCTCCTACGCAAATTCCGAATGCTCAAGGAATGTATTCCGCACTAGCACTGAGCTGGAGCACGGCGGTCTTTACGATTTTCGGCGGTTATTTGTACGAAATCGAGCCAAGATACGCTTTTATCGGGATGATTGTTTGTACTATTCCTTCAATGCTGCTTGCCCTCGTTTACCGGAAATTAGACCAACAAGCGGGTGAACAAATGGAGACAAACAAGTGATCAACAAAAAGGAAAAGCAGCGCAATAAACAAGCATGCCACCCGCCCTAATTTTTAAATGCAGGACGTAAATAACCACCATCAAGGGTATAAAAGGATCTTAAACCAAAAAAGTCGGCTCGTTAATAAACGAATCCGGCTTTTTTGATTTTGATGCAGCTCCATCTTAGCTCAAGGCTCGCGAACCTTCCTCGCGGGATGGCGGACCGAATACCGGTACCAATCTGGAGGGATGCAGTTTACCGCTTAATCCGAAATATTCACAGAAGTTCATAATCAGCGGGTTCCATTTTTCAGGATCAATGTAATTCTGCTCCCCCGTCATTAACAGCTTTTCATCAATATGCACTCTGGTGACGGCTACCTCGATCGAGACCAGACTGCTGGGTTCACCGAAATCATGTACTTTAATGAGTGAGGCCTCTAACTGAACGGGACATTCCGCCACGCGGGGTGCTTTGACCAAATCGGAAGGCTCCGGGGTGAGTCCGGCCGTGCCGAACTTATCGGATTCGTAGCTGTATCCCCGCTGCATTTTGGTCTCGGGCACAGGATTTGCGCCGGTAAGCAAAGCAAGTTTGTCTACGGCGCCAACAAGATCCGCCGATGGAAGATTCAAGACGCACTCTTGCTCACGGATAAGATTTTGCACCGTTTTCGATTTGCGGCTCATTCCGAGCATGCAAGACTGGTTTAACCACCATGCGGAGGACATGGGTGCTAAATTAGCGGAACCGTCTTCGTTTAATGTGCTTATAAGAACGACAGGAGTACCAAAGTAAAGAATTTTAGGCTCTATAACTTTATGCATTTCAAACGACGCTCCTTCTCTTGAAATGATTTCTTATGGTTCATCATGCGAGATCGGCAACCCGTTGTTGTCTTCAAGAGTATAACACGCATATTTATGCCTGATTGGCTTTCGCGAATATGATCGCAAGATAAAGATATTGTGGAGGACCCATTCTTGACGAAATGAAAATCGGGCTAGGCATATTCCGCCTAACCCTTGTGCTACCCCTTCTTGAAATCACGCCATGTGCTTTAGAATTTTATGTAGGTCGAGTTTATGATAAGGCTGGTGATCATGATGCAAAAAGAAACGACTGCCGTTTAATGGGGCCGTTTCTTTACGGGATTTCTCTAAGCAGGAAAAGTTAAGCTCTTTACTCAGCAGCTTTTTCCGCCGTTTTTACCAGGGTTCATCGGTTTATTCCCATTGTCTTCTGTCAGCTTTTCACCGAATTGATCCAGCCGTCCCGGCGAAGAGGCAGGTCCGTCGTTTTTCGGCTTGTTGTTTCTTCCAGTCATTTGACGTTCACCCCCTTACATAACTTGTGCGCCTGACCTTGTTTTCATACCCTGGCGCTGAATCCAGATATCAACAATTCTTCTGTGCGGGAGATCACGAATAACGAACCGGACGCCGTATTTGATTATAGTTACGTGCAGGGTGCGAAAGCACTTTCAAGCAATCAATCGAATCAAGGTTGAAGAACTGCGAAAAAAAACTCGCCGACAAAGCAGCGAGCTTGCTTTTTTACATTTGGGACGTCAGAAGTTATTCGATCGTGCTTTTTGTGGCGTTATACATATTTTCTACATATTGGTCGATTTCGTCGCGTGACATGCGTAAACGGTTCGCGGAAGAACCATATCCAATTTCCTTTTGCCCCTCCTCTAATCCTTTGAAAATTCCATCGGTGAAGGCATCCAATGGTTCTCCCTGGACATGCAACCCCGCTCCGCCTAAATCCGTATTCACTGCCGGAGGAGCGACCTCAATGACTTCTACAGACGTTTCGGAAAGTTGGTGTCTTAGGCTCATTGTAAATGAATGAAGCGCCGCTTTGGATGCCGAGTATATCGGAGCAATCGCAAACGGCGTAAAAGCCAACCCGGATGTGACGTTAATGATCGTCGCCTCTTCTTTTGTAGCAAAAAATGGAGCGAACAGCATAACGAGATGGAAAGGCGCTTCAATGTTGGTTGTGATTTCTTTTCGAAAATAACTCCAATTCCGCTTCGCATCTGATTTTAATACATTAAATCGTTGTTGGATGCCTGCGTTGTTAACCAGCACATTCACTTCCGGATAGTTTGCCGTTACCCAGTCAAACAAAGCTACACGTTCGGATTCAATATCCAGATCACAGACACGCGTAATAAGGTTGGGGAATTTTTCTTTCGCTTCTTGGAGTACATGTTCGCGCCGGCCGCAAATAATGACTTTATTCCCGGCCTTGATAAAGCGCTCGGCAAAAGCCAGCCCGATTCCGGAACCGCCTCCGGTAATGAGAATCGTGTTTCCCGAAAGTTTCATACTAACTCCTCTTTTCGATTATTTTTTCAGTTTGTCTTGCTTCTTTCCTTTTCTCGATACGTTTGATGTAGCGTGTGATTTTAACGTCAATTCCTTTTAAGGCTTCTTGCATTAACGACATTTCAGCTTGTACCGCTTGTTTGTGATTTTTCAACATTTCAAGCCGGAGTTCGGTGGTGTCATCGCCTTCCACGACCCAATCCACATACTGCTTGATATCATTTATTGACATGTGCGTGTTTTTTAAATAAATGATGATCTCGAGGAGCGTCATTTGGTCTTCTGAAAACAACCGCCTCCCCGCGTCATCACGCTCGATTAATGGCAGCAGACCTTTTTTTTCATAATAACGTAACGTTGATTCCGGAATATTGAATTTAGCTGAAGCTTCGCTAATGGAACAATATTTCATCTGGAGGCCTCCATTTTTTTCTTAACGTGTCGACAGGAATATGATACGACTTAAACCATGGTTTAAGTCAACAGAAAAAGAATAAATCTCTTAATCCGTGAAGTTTGCATTTTAAGCAAATAAAGCCTTTTCAGTCAATTAGGTTTATAGTATGCTTGCCTTATAACGAAGGGGAGGGAATCTATGGTGAAACAACTGATCTTCGGAGATGCCAAACATGAGCTCGCCACTACGCGCCGCGTATTGGAGCGCCTGCCTGATGAACACATGAACTGGAAACCGCACGACAAGTCGATGACTTTGGGCGGGTTGGCGACGCACCTGATCAATCTGCTGAACTGGCAAGTCGCAATTTTTCTTTCCGCGGAATTAGATCTTTCGACCGTGCCGTCTCGGCGGGAGGCTTTGGAAAGACGCGAAGACGTGCTGGAGGAGTTCGACGCGAACGTCGTCAAGCTTGAAAAGCTGTTAGATGAATGCGACGAAAATGCACTCGGCGAGGAATGGACTTTGCGACATGGCGACCATATCATCCTCCGCCAACCGCGGGCACTCGCGCTTCGCACTTTCGGAATAAGCCACATGGTTCACCACCGGGCGCAGCTTGGGGTTTATTATCGGCTTCTTGATATTCCGGTGCCGGGGATGTATGGTCCCTCCGCCGACGAGCAAAACTAGCGGATTGGTTGCGCAGAACACTCGCAGGGCAAAAGGCGAATATGCCAATATGCCGCCTTTTAGGTAAATAAAACAGGGGCCACTTTTTCAAGACAGAGATCTGCTTGAAGAAGTGGCCCCTACCGATAGATCAAAGTACCCTATCACTCTTGATTTGCGTCGTTTGGCGCTTTTACGTAAGTTATGGGATAAGCTTGGCTCCCCAGTAAAATTCTTCGGTTTTGGAACTCATCGTACAGGTTTATTCGAACGGTCCCACCATATATTTTGCGGAGTTTGTTATTGAAGGACATTTCGTAAGATTTACCATTACCAATCGTCCAATCCGTCCCAAGAACCAAAGTTTTTTCCATGGATTCTCCATAAGGGTCAATGAGTTCCAACACAAGCTTATGCTCGTAAGTACCTGTTTCGTATTCTTCGTTCTTGGATAAGTTATAATGGATAACTGTATCCAGCGTATCCTTCCCTTCAGTAGCCGTACTAACCGCATTTACAATCGACAGGTTGTAAGGGAAAAGATCCAAGCTGTTTAGAATCGATGGCTTGATTGGGGTAACGTTAAGGGATAGCCCAACCATATTGATATATCCTGTTGATGTATCGCCAACATCCGTCAGTTTACCTTCGGTTACGCCCTCGCCAAGATAAAGCTTAAGCTCTGAAGCATTCACGTTCTGCGGAAGTTTGCTCCAAACGGTTACCAAACTTTTGCCCTCCGGACCTGTTGAATTGGACGATTGATTCACCTTAGCTTCATAGTATTGATTGTCAGGCGTTTTGTAATAGGCAACAAGCTGTGCCGGTTTCGATTGCCGGGATTCTTTGTTCACCATTTCCAACTCCGTGTATATTACATTCGATCCGCTGTCGCCATAAACGGTTGTCCGTCGTTCGCGAACTTCTGCTTTTTTGCCTGGGATATCAATATGGAAGGAACCGCCCGCATCCACGTTGTTCATCACATTGTTGAGGTCATTCGTATTCAATGAGATGAACGTCGTGACTTCATCTCCTGAAATCTCCTGCAGGATGATCCTTAATTGGTTAAAGTTATAGGAAAAAGGAACGCCTGCAAGCACGTACATCTCCGCCGATTCATTCGGAGCGAGAGCCGTAAATCCATTTGCAGCCACGATCTGGGCTGTGCCGCTGAGGTCGCTCATTCCCGCTTTGACCAAAGCTTTGAGTTTGGGCATCTGAACGGCATGGGACGATGTATTGCGAATGCTGATTTTAGCTGCAATTTGATCGCCATCTTGCCATGGCATCCGCTGGAAGGAGTCGAGCTTGACCGCAAATGTCCCGTGACTGTTTTCAAACAAGTTTTCTATTCCCATTTTGCCGCCATTTTCCATGGAATAGGGGATCATGTAACGTGCTATCGGGAAAATGACTTTATCGGGCGCCGGTGGCTCGCTTACTTGCAGCTGCAGCTTGTCTTGGTTCACCTTTAACGGCACGTCCGCGCTGAAATCAATGATTTTCTCTTCCAGAGGCTTTAAGGTTAAGTTGGCAAGCGCCTTTGCATCCACCGGAATGCTGTAACCTTCGGCGGCCTTGACGACGAGTTCGTAAGCGGGCAGCGTTACAGATTTATTGCCGAGATTTTTCATTCGAAACTTCAAACTCCATTTCGCGAAATCATTCTCCGGATAAACAGAGGCGCTCTTGAGCTGCGTCTCTACTGTATTATTGGCAATGAGTATTTTCTTGACGGCATAATTGGGTACCGCTGAATCTAGTACGGTGACGGTTGGAAGACTAAAGGATTGAATCGGCAAATTCACTTTCAAAGTTGGGTCTTCCTGCGCTAATTGCAGTATCATATTTTTTGTTTTCAAGTAGGAAGGAACCTCTGCCAGATAATAGATCATTTTTTTCTCCTGCGGCTGCACTGCGTAATTGCTGCTGGCATCATCCAGTTTGAGATCAAATACCGAGCCGCCGGAAGACTTCAGGTATGCTTTATAACCGGGATCACTTAGCACTTTTGTACCCGAATTCGCAAAACTGATGCCTGCCTTCAAATATACTTTTCCGTTCATTTGAATCTGTTGCAGACTTTCCGCTTTCGCAGTTACAGGTAGATCATTTATCATCATTTTCCGGCTTTGTCCTTCAGGAACGACAGTTGAATAATGAGTTGGAATGGTAAAAACGCCCAGCCTTTTTTGATAATTGGCGCTGCTGAAGTCGAAGCTGTATACAGATACTTTTACTCCGTTTACTTTGGCGGCCTTGCCGATGTTGACATAATAAGTTACGGTTTGGCTGCTCTTGGCGGGAACTGTTTTTATGGCTGCATCCCTCGTGATAGGTTTTCCTTGCACAACCGTACCACCCGGTGTAGTTACTTTGGAAAAATAATCGATGAGAGCGACATTGCCCGCGGTATCATTGTTATAGCTAAGTGTATAGATTAGGATGTTTCCGCTCGGCTGCGCGAACATGTCGATATTCGTCAACTTGACGCTGACATGGCTCTTCAAAGCTATGGATCCGAGGCTTTCCAGCGTGAATACAGCTGCCGCCGTTGATTTGTTATTGGATGGAACACTTGCCTGTGCTGTATGCGCTCCAGGTGCAATCGTTTGACTTATTATCGCTGAGCTGAGCAAAACTGCAGCACAGTTCCTTATTGGCTTGAGCATAACTTGCCCTCCCTGTTGAACCTGTTTATCGACAATCTTTTCTCAGAAGACAAACCGTGTGTAACGCAAATTGTTTCGAAAGATGTGGAATGTTAAGCCTTTGAAATTTATCTTTCATGTTACTTTTAGAAAAAAGCAGCGCACGAAGGTGGGCCGCTTCTTTTCGTTTCCGTTTTTCCTATTCGTTTAAATAGGTTGTTACTCGGTTCTGGATCAACTTCGCGACTTCTTCTGCGGACTTCTGCCCATTAAAAAAGGTTGCGGACTCTTCGCCTATAATCGGAATGACTCTGCTATCCACTTTCACATATCGATACGCACTATGAACGAATTGTTTGAACTCCGTAAATGCATCGTCCGATATCTTGGCTTTTTTACCGTCCGGTAGCTTATAGGTTCCGCTTTTCACTTTTTCCTGAAGCTCTTTTATTTTTTTGTCGTTCACAGATGCAAGCAGGGAAAAGCCTTCTCGATCTTGCAGCGATTGCGCCTCGTCGGATAATAAGAAGGAAATGAACTTCCACGCTTCGTCTTTCACCGGAGAATTGGCCGGGATCGCAAATTCGGTTAAGGGAAAAATCCGCGTTCCTTCGGATTGCCCCGTATGCGGCTTTTGCAGCAGTACCGGATTTTCGAAGGATGAATATAAGACGTCGATCAAGTCTCCCGGCGACAATAAAGAAGCGGAAGAAAACAACTGATGACCCATTTCAGCTTGATCTGCGGTCATGACCTTTTCTTCGTACATGTTTCGGATCTGCTGCATCAGTTCCACGAATTCGGGAGAGTCGAACTTTGCTTTTTTCGTCTCGCCATCGACGAACTGCGCGTAATTTTCTACAACCATTTCCTCGAGTGTCATATCCGGCGGGTAATTCGCCAAGGCATAAAGTTGTTTGCTGCCGCTCTTCCTTGCTTGTTGAATAAGCTGCTTCGAGATCTCCTCAAAGTTATTCCAACTCCAGCTCTTATCGTCGATCTTTACCGTGGAGTTCTTCAACACGTTCCCATCACCTACGAATGCTGCTATCCCGAAACCGGCAGGGATCGTATACATACCGCCTTTTGATTTCAAAGACTCTAATACTTTCATTTGTACATCGTTCTTATCCAGCGTTTGATCCTGATCCATTAAATCTTTCATGTCGAGAAGCATCTTCTTGCTCACATATTCTTCCACAGGCAATCCGCTTATTTCGATGATATCCGCGCCTTTCCCTGATAACAGGGCCGTATTCGTCGTTTTTACGTATTTTTCATACTCGCCCTTGCCCCATTGTTCGCCTGCGTTCTTATAGGATTTGATCTGCAGGTCGATATCCGGGTACTTCTCTTCAAACTTCTTTTTTAAGATCTCGTAGAATGGGCTCGATTCTTGCAGAGATAACGTAATAACGGTCTTTCCTTCTTTGGTGGTCTGTTTCTCTTTCCCGCTGCTTCCGGAACTGCATGCAGTTGTTGTTATCATTAAAGCGCCTACTATCATCATCAAAAACCACTTCTTCATCGTATAACCTCCTATTGTTTCTTCTTCCTTCAATGCTTGACTATTGCAACCGAATACGGTTGCCGTCTTGTAAAGGCTCGCTGCTTTCTAAAATAATCTGGTCGTCCTCGAAAATATTTTCGGATTGAATCATCGTTACCGCTTCATTCGTCTCACTGGAGGCAATCCGGACTTTGCGAGCAACAAAGACATTGCCGAATGCCCCCGGCTGTTCTTCGACTTTGAAGATATACGTTCCCTCACGGTCCTGATGGATCGCTTTATTGGAAACAAGGAATCCCTCATGGAGTGAGCGTCTCTCGAGTTTAATCGATGCCTGCTCGCCTCCTTTCAATTTTGAGTCAACAACCTTGATGCGAAGCGTCTTCTGAGGGATCGCCGCACTCTTCTCCGCCTCTTCAGCAGCTGAGCTGCCTTGAAGCGGCTCTGCATTCGCGATTTCCGCAATCGTTCCGCTCAATACCCTTGCTTGTTGACCCTGGGCTGTATCCACTTCGACCTCGATCTTCTCCCCTACCTTTATCCCTAAGCTGGACAAAAGCTTGGCATCGACAGGAATATTCATCCGGTAACCCAGGCTGCCGTTCGATACAGTCACATCCGGGTCTCCCGCCGAGGTGAACCCTTCAATCGCATTTAGTTTTGTAACAATCCCATCGAACGGAGCGGTCAGCTGCTTTTGGCTGGTTAGAAGATCTTTCATCCCATTAATTTTTTGTTCATACAATGCGATTTCAAGCTTTCCCTTTTCAATGTCCCGCTTTGCATTTCGAAGTTTCAGCTCGTCCTCCTCCATCGCCGAGAGGATGTACTGATCTTGAGTGTTCTGCTGCTCGATTTTTAATTTTTCCAGGTTTGTGATTTCAGCATTTAACTCCTGCTCCGCCGCCTTGCTGTCATAGAGGATTAGCTTTTGCCCCTTTTTGACGAAATCTCCTTCTTTGACGAGAATCTTTTGAACCTTCCAGCCGGCAGGGTTCGACAGTTTCACTTCGTCCAGCGGTTGAAGGATATCGCTGCCCCCGATCTTAAAAGTAAGGCTTCCTCTGGTCGGCTTTTCCGTCCCTACTTTCGGCAGGGTGAGCGACCGCAGCGTATTGCTGAACAAGGTAAAAAACAGAAGCACCCCCACAAAAAGAATAAATGCGATTTGAATCATGCGTTTGCGTCTTCGGTCGGACGGCTCTTTTCCTAACTCCATATCCGTCTTTCTCCTCCTAAAACCTTTCTGCAGGAAAGATTGCATCGTAAGCGCTGGCTAAAATACCCAAAAGAAAGCTGCCACGTAGGCTCTTGGCTTCGTTAAAGCCTGACTTCCATTGAAAACATTCAGCTTCGCGTTCATTAACCTTTGATGCCTGACAATTGAATACCCTCAATGAAATACGATTCCGCATATAGGAACAACAGCACCATCGGAGCCATATAAAGCATGGATGCCGCAAAAGCAATTCCTCGATCCCCGTCGGTGACTCTGGATAAAAAAACCGACAGCGGTTGCTTGAACGGGTCGTCCAGAAAAATAAGCGGCTGCTCGACCATATTCCAGTAATCGACGAACAATAAAATAATGAGCGCCGCCAGTCCCGGTTTGATCATCGGGACGATGATTTTGAAAAATATCCGCAAATGTCCGGCTCCGTCTATTTTAGCCGCTTCGATATAAGCATAAGGAATATCCAGCATGAACTGCCTAAGCATAAATACGCCGAATGCCGCGAAAATGCCGGGCCATATAATGGCACTCGGACTATTCAGCATCCCAAGCTGATCCGCCATGATATAGTTCGGAACCAGCGTGACCTGAAACGGCATGAGCATGGTTATAACATAGATTAGAAACAAAGGATCCCTGCCGCGGAATTTCAGCTTGGAGAACGCGTATGCTGCGAGCGCCGCCACAAAAGTCTGTCCGGCAATGATCGGCACAACCATTCCTACGGAGTTCCAAAACATCGTCAAATATTTCGGGTTGTCCACGAGCACCTTGCCATACTGCTCCAAAGATACTTTGTCCGGCAACAATTTCAAATTGACGAATGGCATTGTTTTCCCGGCTGCAGCCACATCATTCTTCTGCCCTATGGCTCCATAATTGATTTCTATTTCCTTTTCTGTCGTCAGCGAATTGACGAATGTGACCCCAATCGGAAGCAGCAATAGGATGGCAATAACGCTCATGACGAACGTTAATGAAATTTTTCGCAAAACTTTGGCAATCGGCACGTTTTCTCTCACCTCCTATTCCATGTATTGCCGATGCCTGCGTTCAAGCATGAATAGTCCCATGACAATCAGCAGAATGCAGCCGAACATTAAGGTCGCCGCAGCAGTCAACTTCTGAATGTCGAGTGACATGAACATGTTGTTCATATAGTGCTGCATCATGTAGATGCTGTCATGCGGATAATCCCCTGCGATCAGATACGTTTCCCGGAATACTTTAAACGAATTGATGATCGACATGATGACGACAAAGAACATCGTGGAGGTTAGATATACCAACGTGATGCTTCTAAACTGCCGTAAACGCCCTGCCCCCTCGATTTGGGCGGTTTCGTAATAGTCTTTCGGAATTTGCTGCAGTCCGGCCAAAAATAAAATCACGTTGTAGCCGATGTTTTTCCATAAATACACGACGATGACGACAATTCGGGCCGAATCCGTCTTCATCCAATCCACGCGAGCTCCCCCGAAATGGCTCAGCCAGGCGTTCAGAGAACCGTTCCAATCGAACAGGATCTGCCAGATCATAACGATCGAAGCCACGGGTACGACCAGCGGCAGCACATAGGCGGTCCGCAGCCATCTTCGAAGATATGCACTTTGGTTCAAAAGCATTGCCAGGCCCAGCGAGAGTGCAAGCATAAGCGGAACGCTAACCGCACTGAAATAAAACGTGTTGGATGCCGCCTTACGGAAGGAACCGCTCGCAAGCAGTTCGCGGTAATTGTCGAATCCAACAAAATGCCCACCCACCGTACTGTCCATAAAGGAATAAAATACTCCCATGACAAACGGGATCAGGTAAAAAACGGAAAATCCGACGCCACTAGGCACAAGGAACATCATGGCTGCCGAAGCATCTTTGCGGAGCCATCTCTTCATCGTTGTCTTCATCCTTTCATGACCTGCTGCTAAAGGTGTACGGATTAACTTATCTACATTCGATATTTCATCTCAGCAGCACAAAGCTATCTTATGGCACGCATATATTGGAAGTCGGGTCGAGTTGTGATGAAATTGTAAAAATTGGCCTGCAGAATGATATTCAATTCAATAATGACATACAAAAAAAAGGCCGATCATCAGACCCAGCCTCATTGATCTCCCCATTTTGGGGATCATGTATTTCTTTTTCTCACTCGCGCTGTGGAATCCAGCTTTGCCTATGAACCGCTAATGTCAATTGTTGTAGAACCACATTTCGCTCAAGTTATCCTTGTCGAACCCAATGAACTCTCCCGCATTGGTATCCATCACAAGTCTGAGCTCGCCGACATCGGGTTCCTTGCTTCGATAATACAATTCTTGTGTAGTCCCATACGAGTATTGGTAGTCCAACTGATACGCGGATGCTGCTGTACCTTCGATCTGTTCAAGATACTTCTCGGCCTTCCGGACCATTTCTTCGCCCGAGAGTCCTTTGGGAATAACTTTTGAAATATCGCTGCCCGTTGCATCATTAAAATATTCCGCACCACGCTGCATGATGCTTTCCACTTTACCGTCCTTGGGGTTCATGAGCACCTCGAATCCACTCTGATCGGTTTTGCCCTGAAAACTGACAAATGTAAGGCCATCTGTAAGCTGAGTGATCCTCTTCCCGATTCTTTTTAAAGCTTTCTTTTCCCGTTCTCCAGCTGCTTTAAAGTTTTCATAGTTTTTATAGTTCCCTTTCTTCATAGCTAATAGGTTCTCCAGCTCTTTCTGAGACATGGAATAGATTCCGATTTTCACCTGATCCGAAGTCAGCTTCAGATGATAATATTTATTAACCGCATTAATACTTAATCTTGTTACTGTTTCTTGCGACAGCATGCCGTTATATTCCGCCAATTTGGCATCAGAATCATTGGCGATATGTTTTACCATGACGGTGTCTTTCTCGATCGCCTGATAGAAGCCGTCGCACCCGCTTAGAACGCAGATCGTACATAGATATGCGGCAATTAGAAACGACCGTTTCATTCCGGCTCGCCCCCCCCTTTATATTGAAGCGGGAACCTAACACGCACGGTGGTTCCCTCTCCCAGCTGGCTCTCCACTTCTAACCTGGCACCGTGCAATTCTGCGATGCTTTGACAGATGGAAAGTCCCAGCCCGGCACCATGCTGACTTTTGGTTCTAGCTTTGTCTACCATATAAAACGGCTCAAACAGGTTTGCCAGATGCTCCTCAGGAATACCGATCCCGTGGTCAATAACTTCAAGCGTATAGCCCCCTTGCCCTGCCTGTGATTGCAGCGTGATCGTTCCCGCTTCGGTTGATGCTTTCATCGCGTTGTCCACGAGGTTGTAGATCAGGACTTTGATTAAGTCGGGATCCATCCGCACATCTCCATCCACGCAACGGGTAATGAGCCGGAGATGCTTATCCGCGGCTTTTATTTGCAAGGAAGCCTCCGCCTCCCGGATCACATTCTTCATGTTGACCGTTCTTAGTTCTGTATGGCCTTGCCTGAGCAGAATCAGATCCATCAATTTAAATGAAAGGTGCTCGAGTCTCTTTGCTTCGGAATAGATGACATTCAGACCATCCAACAGTGTTTCCTCTCCCACCTTCGTCATTCTTAAAAAATTCGCATAACCGATAATCGAAGTGAGCGGTGTTTTCAGCTCATGCGTAATGCTCTGGATAAAGCGCTCTTTCTCATTGTTGTTTCTTTCGAGCTCATTGATTTTCTCTTCGACGACTTCAGCCATCTCATTGAAGTTCGCACCCAGCATGCCGATCTCATCACGTGATTTCAACTTAACGCGTTCCGAGAATCTGCCTTGCGCAATAACCTTCGCCATACGGATCATCCGGTCAATTGGCTTTGTCAGCCCTTTACTGATCAGGAACATGACGAGTGCATACAGAATAATAGCACTTGCATCCACCTTGAAGAAAAAGCTGTATTGATTCATGCGCTCATCATAAAGAGGCGTCACGTCTTTAATATAGGTGAACACGTAATATTTGCCGTTAATGGGCGCGAGATTTGAGGTAAACAGCAGTGTCCTTTTGCCGATATCACGAAGAATATACCGAATTTCATCAGCGGTCAGTCGAATCAGTTCCTTACGGCTCTGGGGCATTGTAAAATTCGTATTGCTGTACACGATCCGGCTGCCTTCCGTGATCTGGATGTAGACGTTCTGTTCTTGGTTCTTATTCACAAATCCTGTCGCAATATTCGTGAGTACCGTCTTCTCATAATCGATACTGTCATACAAGTTCAGAATGGGAATAACTCCATTTACACTGGAATGAATGCTCATATTTTCACTTAAGGCATTGCCTATTTCCTGCTGCAGCATTTGGTTGTGATTGCGTTCTATGACCATTATCGAGGCGATGTTGAAGATTACGACAAACGTGAGAATGGAAAATAAACAAATCTTCTGCCAAAATTTCATAGCCCTAATCCTCTAAACGGTAGCCGATCTTATAGACCGTATGAATGTTGTCCTGCAGATGAAGCTTTTTGCGCAGCGCTTTGACATGCGTGTCAATGGTTCGGGTCTCACCGAAATAATCGAACCCCCACACTTTATCCAGAATCTGCTCTCTGGAGAGCGCAATATTTTTGTTCTTCAGTAAAACGACGAGCAGATCATATTCCTTAGGTGTCAACTCCACCTTTTCCCCGCTTACGGTGACTTCCCGCTTATCCAGGTTGACTTTGATCCCTTTAAAATGAATGAGTTGCTCTTCTTTCCCGTACCTGCGCATCACGGTTTCAATACGAGCCAACAGCTCAATCGCATCGAACGGCTTGACCATGTAATCGTCCGCTCCCAGTTTTAGGCCGTTGACCTTGTCAAACACCGCATTCTTGGCAGTCAGAAAAATAACCGGTATTCCCAGCGGACGAATCCGATCCATCAATTGAAACCCATCCATCCCGGGAATCATCACGTCCATTATAATTAGATCAAACTGTCTGGCGGAGGAGCCGCTTCCCTGGTTCTGTCTATTCTGAACGGCTTCGAGCGCCGCCAGTCCGTCATAAACCTGGACCGTTTCGTAGTTTACGATATTCAAATTCATCTTGATAATATTTGAAATATGTATGTCATCCTCTACGATTAAAATCTGCTTGTTCACTCGGATTCCAATGCCACCTTTCCCTGTAATAACTGCCTTGCTGTACTTTGGGTATCAGGGCGCTACAATTCATACCCATCCTGACTTTCTAAAAATATGTTGAAACGGATTACGGATCTAATCCTATCACGGCAGGCTATGCAAAAAAAGGCTTATCATATTTTATTTGTCCCTCTCTCCAATAGAAAGAATAATAGAGAGAGATAAAGACAAAATATAAGTGAACTGTAGAATTCTAATTTTTTTCTTAATATTTCCTAAAGCCGGACAAAGGGAAGTCGGCACCAAGAAAAAGTGGATGGCTTAAATCGTTGTTTACGCCGTAATTTCTTATTGCAAAATGAATCGCGTGTCATTATGATCAAAGTGACATGCAATTCATTTTGCGGAAACGAAAAGGCGGTGGCGCGATTGTCCCCTAAACTAACGGATCGACGTAAAGAAGGAAGAAGCTTGCAAATACTCGAAGCGGCCAAGCGAGTTTTCATCGAGAAAGGATACGGGGTAGCTACGCTCAAGGATATTGTTGAAGAAACCGGAATGAGCCGGGGATGGATTTACTTGTATTTTCAGAGCAAAGATGAAATCTTTGAGGCACTGCTGGATCTTCAGGACATGCAGCATGAACGCTATGTGGAAGAACTCATCAAATCGTCCTCGTCCATATGGGAAGTGGTGATTACGCTCTTAACACAGCAGTTTCAGGAGCTCTACAATCCCTCTAACGCTGGATTAATGCCTGCATTCTACGAGTATTTCCTCATCGGATGGAGAGATGAGCAGCGCCGTGCACTTCTTATGAAGCGCTATGAAAAGGGTGTAGCCCAATTTGCCAAGCTGCTTCAGATGGGTGTCGATCGCGGTGAGTTTTCACCTGATATGAGCATTATGGATATCGCAAGACTTGCGGCATCTTATCAGGAAGGCATTATGACCCATTCCATCACCGTCGGTACCGAGATGGCGAACACCCGAATGCAATTTAATTCCATGGTGGAATATTTGAAAAGCCTCCTCTGTTCGAAATGGGTTCGCGAGTCAGATCAACAGGAGGAGATGGAATGAAGGCGCTTTTTCGCAACCCTACGTTCTCCAAGTTGTTTTTTGCAACATTTGCATCCCAGCTAGGAACGGTTGTAGGAAACATGGCATTCGCCTATTATTTGGTAGACAGGTACAGTGAAAAACCGTCGTTAGCTACAACGGCAGAGCTTATGTACTCACTGCCGACCTTAGCCTTGTTCTGGATTGTCGGCGTCATCGCAGACCGGTTCGATCGCAAACGGATCGCCGCCTATAGTGACTGGTTTCGGGCAGGGTTGACCTTGCTGTTGCTGCTTTTTGTTCATTATGACTTTCTTCTCCTCTGTTTTCTGGTGTTGTTTTTGCGCAGTTCGATATCCAAATTTTTCGGTCCCGCCGAAATGGGGCTATTGCAAGGGAGCATCGATCAGGATCAATATATTCAGGCCTCCGGTTTGAATCAAATGATCACGGGTGTTTTTATGCTATTTGGCATGAGCTTAGGAGCCGCTTCTTATCATTTCATCGGAATTGAAGGGGCTATCGTTGTTGATGGGCTCAGTTTCTTATTATCCGGTCTGCTTCTTTCCTGGGGGGAGTTTCCTGAATATGCGCGTACTCCAAACGGAAAAAACCGCATTCGCGAATTGCGTTTTTCCGTCATCCTGAAAGATTTTTGGCATGGTCTTCGATATGTTACGGGTAATCGGCTGCTTCTTATGCTTATTAGCGGTTTTCTGTTCTTCGGCATCGTAAACGGCGTCTTCGCCGTCCTCCCCATATTTGCTATGAAATATAAGCTTAGTCCCGATCAATACGTCGTTCATTCTTCACTTATTACCGTCTTCCTGGGCATCGGCTTTCTTGTCGGGACCTTGCTTGGTCCGCACCTGATCCGTCGCTTCACGAGAGCGCCGATCCTAATAGTCGGCCTGTTTATATCCAGCCTGCTTATTGGGGGACTGGGCTGGGCCGAACGAGTTGAAGTCTATTTCGTACTTGTATTGGTAGCGGGTGTAGCCATTGCTCCCATAAATATCGCCCTTGGCAGCTGGATGCCGGAGCTCGTTCCCCCGCAAAATATGGGGCGTGTCAACTCATTGATCGAGCCGGTCATGATGCTTGGCCACTCCCTAGCCTTGGGGGGAATTGCTTTAGCTTTTCCGGCATGGATATCCGTCACATGGTTGCACTATATACTGGCCATTTGTACCGTAGGTGTAAGCTGTTTCTATTTAACCGTTCTCCCTCCCCTGATCCGCAAAAACATGGCTCGTGCAATGGATGGGCCTACAACCGCTAAGGAGGAAATCTTCTAAAAAAAACGGTCAGATCATCAAAAATAACGGGCGGGCATATTCCATAACATCGCCTCTTGCTGTTTTGAGCGCCCGATCAGTCGCTTTACTTTCGCTTAACAACAAATAAACCATACCTGGCTTTCTGGCGTCAGTTCCCTTTTTCTCGGTAGTCCATTGAAGTTCAAAGAATCGGATAATAATTTCTATACAATCGGTTCGAAAGCGCTTAATATTTGTATAGTGCATGGTTAACATCCCCATTCATTGAAGAGAACTTATTCGGAAGGAGCCCATAAGAAACATGCTGGAGCCAAGCATAACCAACCAATTGAAAAAAAAGCTGAAAGCAAGTATCGACAACGGGGATATCGCAGGCGCGAACTTTATGGTAATCAAGGACGGCGACGAAGTTTTTTACCATGAGGACGGATTGGCCGACATCGAATCGGGACGTCCGATAGCAAGAGATTCTATTTTCCGTTTGTATTCCATGACAAAGCCGATCACCGCCACTTCCGTCATGATGCTGTTGGAACGCGGGGATATCGATTTGTTTGATCCGGTAAGCCGCTATATTCCGGGATTCAAAAACCAACGGGTAGAGAAAAACGGAGAATTGGTGCCTTGCAGCCGAGAAGTCAACATTCACGATTTGCTGAACATGACGTCGGGATTGGTCTATGGCGGAACCGACAAAGCCGGGCGTCACACGGAAGCATTGTTCCAGGAAATCGGCAGCCGGTTGTATGGAGAAAACCCCATGAGCACCATGGAATTCGCAAACCGCCTGGGCCAAGGGCCTCTTTCGTTCGAGCCGGGATCGAATTGGCAATACGGAACGTCGGCGGACGTTCTCGGCGCGGTTGTCGAAGCGGTAAGCGGCATGCGGTACGGGCAATTTTTGAAAAAGGAAATTTTCGAACCGTTGGGAATGAAGGACACCGGTTTCTGGCTGCCTGAAGAAAAAAGAGACCGCCTTGTGAAAACCTATCAGGATGACGGCGAAGGCGGCCTTAAACTGTACGCGGAAAGCCATCTTGGCATCGTCCATCAAATGGACCGGGAACCGGCATTCGAGTCCGGCGGAGCGGGCCTTGCTTCCACCATTGACGATGCCGCCAAATTTACGACGATGCTGATGAATCAAGGCAGCTACAACGGCGTTCAACTGTTAAGGCCCAGAACCGTTCAATATATGACGTCGGCTGCGTTGACCGATTGGCAGCAAAAAGGTTTCGATACATGGCATACCAAGCGCGGCCATAGCTATGGCAACCAGATGCGCGTCATGACCGACCCGGGAAAAGCCGGCTATATCGGCAGCCATGGCGAATACGGCTGGGACGGATGGCTCGGGGCATACTTCTGCAATAGTCCTCAAGACCGCCTAACCCTCCTGTTTATGATCCAGAAAAAAGATGCCGGAACGATGCCGATTACGCGCAAGCTGCGCAATATCGTGTTCAGCACCTTGTAAGGGCACAACGAAGTGAACCGCGCTGAAGGAATGACTCCAGGCGCGGTTCACTTTAATTGTAGCGGGCCGTTTATAAAACTTTACAGCGACGTCGCCTTTTCTTTAAAATTTTCCAGGAAACTGTTTGACAATGCCTTCGGTCAGGATGTCCGCTAAATGAATCATATGGATCTCGTTTTTGTCGGTTGCCGCAATATCCGCTTTCCAATCTCCTTTGAGACAGTCAAGGACGATTTCCGTAATCAGCTGCAGATGCGTATACAGCATATCTTGCAGCGTTTTAAATGGCCAGTTCGGATTCGCCGTGCTTAAAAATTTGGCAATATCGTCGGCGTTTCGATGCCAATCCGCCTCTAATTTTTGCACATCCGCTTGGTTGCCCGCTTTGGCCGCAGCTACGATTTTCCCTGCAATCAGAATATGTTCCCTCAGAAGATCCGCCAGCTTATTGCCCGCAGCTTCACCATAATAAGGTTTGATCACATTGCCTATGTCCTGTTGGTTCCGCAAAAGCCGGTCCAATACGTCCTTCTGGTCCGGACGATTGGATACAGCGCTGACAATGTAGCTTCTGGTCCATATCGTATGGTTGATCCAAACCTTCTGCATATCGGTCTTCAACCGTACTATTTTCGGACTAATGCAAGTAGGATCCTTCTTCTCGCCTGCCTGCGCCTGCACGGGTACCGCCGCCTGCGTCAGGCTAAAAACGAGCGCCATGATGATCAGCAAAGCCTGCAACCGTTTGTTTTTCACTTTGATCTGCTCCTCTGTACTTCGGGAATAAAATAGTTTGTCTTATTATGGTTGCAGTACCCGATTTTATACAGATGGATGATTTGATTCGTTTACCTTTCGTTCAGCGGCGTATCCACTTTTCCTTGAAGATTCGCCAGCCGCACCATAATCGTTGCCGCTTCCGCCCTGGTGACCGGCTTCGCAGGATCAAATTTGCCGCCTGGGGCCTCCATCAGACCGAGCTTCAGCATAAGCGCAACGGCTCCTTTGTCTTTAATCGCATTTGCGTCCGAGAGGGACAATGCCTCCGCGTCCTGCTGTAAGAAATCAGACAAACGATTGTAATGAAGAGCCAAAGTCAGGGTGGCCGCAACCGCTTCACGGGTCAGCTTCTGCTCCGGATGCAGCTCGGAAGATTTGACATTGCCAAACCATCCTTTTTCGGAGAACAGCTGCACCGCCTGAGCAATTGGGCTGTCCGCGGGTACATCCGTGAAAATCGGCTTCATTGGGCCGCTAAAATAATCTTGATCGGGATTAATCCCCTTAGCCATCATCTGAATCCAATCGCCCAAAGTCAGCTCCGCGTCGGGATGAAGCAATCCGTCCTGCGACGGAGACAAAACACGGTATTCAAGCAACGTCGCCAAATCCTTGCTTGCCGCATGATTCACCGCATCGCCAGGAAGCTCGGTGCTTTGTCCGTTGCCCGGATTCGGCAGCACGTTAAAGACTTCCGTTTTGCCTGTGACCGCGTCGATATAACCCAGGTACCTGTCCTTATTAAGCATTGGAACGTAAGCCAATCGAACAGTAGGCTCCACATACGTATTATCAACGGGATAGCCGCCGCTGCTGATGTACCGCAGCTCCACCCCGAGCTCGTTCAGAAGGCGCTCCTGAGCGTCTTTCGGGCTGATTTTCGCCGTCAACGCATCCATTGCTTTGAGGTCCGCATCTGACAGATTGCCATTCGTATCGTAGCTTGTCAGCTTGCCGCTGCCGTCGATCGAGACGTTCACCGTACTACCGTTAATGGGCAAGTCCTTATAAAAGCGTTGGAACACGAATTGATATACCGTTTTCGAGGATGACGGGTTGTTCGACGTTTTGGTGTCCGTCAGTTTCAAGGCTTCTGTGGCATTCGGATAATAGGCCAACACCATCTCGATGGCCTTCGTTTTAGCCTGGGCTTCCGTCACGGCGGAAGCGGTGGCTTTGGCCGGTTCGCTTCCCGGATACTGGAACTCATTATAGGCCAGCAGCTGTCCTGTTTCGGCATCCACGATCGCATGTTTGCTATCCCCCTGATACAAACCGGAAGATCTTTTGTTCCAGCTCAGATTCCAAACCTGCCTGCGATCGCTCCAATAATTCCCCAGGGTGGCTTGGAATTGGTAATCCGGACCCGGAGCAATTCCCTGTAGCAGCGCCTGTGCTTGGTCCGAAGTCAGCTGCCCGCCCTTATGCGGGGTGAACATTTTATTGGAAGGCGTTAATGCGGTATAGCTAACCGCTTGACTGGCTTCATCGAGATCTTTTCCCCAGATCGTATCGATCCGCTTCCCGGAATTGGCATCCATAGGCTCCAAATTCCGGTCAGGCATATAGCCGATCTTCCATTCGCGTTTGGCGGACGCATTAAACAGCGGGGTAGACGGTATGTATGCGAGTTTCACAGACAATCCCTGCTTAAGCCGCTTCTCCGCTTCCTCCTTGCCGATGGCTGCTTTGGCCGATGGAAAATCGCCCTGGAAAGCGCTTCGATTAAAACGGACGATATTGCCGTTTCCATCTACATCGACGCTCACGTACTCATTATCGGCCGGTAATCCGTTGACATCGACCGAATAGGTAAACGAATACTGAACCGGTCCAAACAACGTTTTGTTAGGCGCATAACCGTACTGGTTCGATGGTTTCATCGTTCCCGCCTTGATGGACGGAGCTGCTTTGAATATAAACGCTTCGGCAATCTTTTCAGCTTCCTGTTTGGAGACCGGCGGTGGATAATAGGCCGTGTTGGAGTCCGCTTGTGGCCACGTGGATGGATAATAAAAGCTCAAAATATCCCCCGTTAAGGCGTCTACGTCGACATTAAAGCTCGTCGAGCCGTTTCCTCTTTGAATCGCCCAATTCAGCACCCATACTTTTTTCGTGTTTGGCGGGTATACGTTCTGTTCTCCATAAGTAATGCCGTCCAGCCTTGCCTCATTCAATATGGGGAATAAAGATCTTGCCCGCGCTTCGGCCTGATCTTTCGTAATCTTGGCGTCTGCCGGATTGGGACCTTTGGATGCCGCGGAAGCACTGTCCTTGCTTGTTGGCGCTGTTGATTCTTGCGTAACCAGTGTTAAGCCTGGAGCCGCTGACGCCAACAGGGGCACTTGTATCAGGCTAAGTCCAAGCGTGCCTGCAAGCACCTTCTTCACGACGGATGCGGTTGTTAGGCTCCTTCCTTTCGCCCGGGTTATTGGCATGTCAGCAGCATGTTTTAGTTCGTCCATCTTTCTTCCTCCCTGTTATTCCATTATCATCCATAATGATTATAACATGGGAAGTTTGAGAGCTGGATTGCAATTTGGGAATTCAGGGAAAATATTAGGACTTATTTTGCAAAAACGGAACATTCGGTCTGCGCCTTATTTGATCCCTTTTACCAATACCCTGTCAACGACAGACCGTTCATGATCCTATTCCAGGCTGCTTCATCATAAGGGCGTTCGAGGGGAACCTGCAGCGTGCCGATGTCGTCTTGCCCCCAATCAATCTCTTGAATTGACTCCAAACCGGATACGGTCTGCATGAATAGGATTTTGCAGCTGCCCGGCGTCAATGAACGTAGGACAGCATGAAGCTCAACGGCTTCCGCCTCTCCAATTTCTCCCCATCTGATGAAAACAACGGATCTGCTGTGCTGGAGCACATTCAAAAATCTGTGAACCCGATGGGCAAGCTTATTGCTATAGACGTTGTAGGCTGCCGTCCAATCCTGGTTTGGGACGATCGGGAAATCATGGACGGATATGACGTTATAGCGCGTATCAAGAATATAATGGGCGCTTTGGTACGTTCCGCCTTGTTGCGGCACTGCGATTCCTTCCTCCAAATAGGCCGAAGTTCCGTCAATCTTCCGAAGCTGCCCGAGCTCCATAAAACCTTCGAACCGATTCTTTAATAACCGGGTCAGATCCGTAACCGAGTTTGATATCATCCAGTCTAACGGAAGGGAGAAACGACGCAGCTGGCGACGCCACAAAAAGATGGATGGCCCGCACCAGCTGCCCAAGCTGACGATGATGTCATAAGCGCCTTTCATGTTCTCTAGCTTCACATTGGTCACCGCTTTCTAGTTGATAGATTTGCTCTATTCTATTCAACCTGACAACAATCCGTAATAGATGTTCGGGCAACGGAAGACTCTTGCATCGTTTGTTTTTCTCAGAAGAGGATCCCGGCCCAGCTTCGTCCCATGTTAGCGTAAAATCTCTTTTTTGAGCGCTTAGCGTCTCAATTTACGGAAAAATACGAACATAAAAAAAGCAAACGGTGAGCTTCGAGAGCTCACCGTTTGCTTTTTGCATCGTTCCAAACCTTTAGGCATGCGCGTTCCGTCGCTTCCGGTATTTTCGCGTCCGTTCGTCATCGATCGGGCCGTTCCAGTTCAGTCCAAAACCAAAATCATAGATTTGGCCTTCCGTATCTACGTGGCACTCCATGTCATGTGCGACGTCTTCCAGCTGCTCTTCCACCGTTTTCATGTTGGCGGGCATCTGCAGAGGAAGCAGCCCTGACGGTTCCACCGCTCCGGTGATGATCTCCATAATGGCCTGCGCTTGAACCCCAAAATCGGCGACGATGGCGTCTGCTTCGGATTCAAATTCCTCAACGACCGTCGGATTGGAAAGCTGCAGAGATACGATGACGGGTTTTCCGTTCATCAATTTTCGGGTTTCTAGCACTGCATCCAGGTCGGACGTATTCTCGGGCGTGACGCTCTTGCCTTTGTAAGAACGGTTCAACACGTCGCCCGGGCGCGGATCGCCGGCAAGACTCATCCCGCGAGCATGTTCCGCGGTGTATGTCCGGTACTGCAGGCTGATCGGCACATAACCGTTGCCGCCCTGTTCGGCATCCTCCCGGCTGTAGCCTTTGCCCGACTTGGGGGAAGCGATAAAGACAAGCCCGGCATCCGCATCCTCCGGGCGCTCCGCAACGGTAAAATATTTGGACACGATATCCAGATTCACCGGATATTCAAGCGACTCCGGCGTCGGATTGCCGAACCAGTCCGTTCCAGCCGGTGTATAACGTTTCGGAATGTACACCTTTAAACCCGGTTGAAGCGGAAGCACGCGGTTTTTATTTTTGAGCAGGACAACCGATTTCAGCTGCGCTTCATATCCTTCCTTCATAAAATCCGGGTTCCCGACCACGCGGGCGCTGGATTCCGGATCCAGGTAAGGGTTCTCGAACAACCCGAGCCGGAACATATTAAGCAGAAGACGGACGGCGGATTCCTCGAAACGCCGGCGCATAAACGGCTCCCCGTACTCCCGGACTCCCATCTCGTAGGCTTCAAGCACCGGTGCGGCTTCATTGTTGCCCCCGAATTGATCGACGCCGGCCAGCAGCAGCTTGTAATGTCTTTCGGCGACGCTTAAGTGCTCGACGCCCCAAGGCTTGCCGCTGAGAAAGGAATCTTTCTCCGGCGATTCGTCGGCCGTAATCATCCAGTCGGTACATACGACGCCGTCGTAACCGAACCGGCCGCGGAGCAGATCTTTGATCAGATAAGAATTATAAGAATTGCCTACTTCTTCGCCGTTGGCCTGGTCCTGACCGGAAGAAATCGTGTAGTAAGGCATGACCGCGGCAGCCTTTCCCGTTTTACCGGACAGCTTGAAAGCCCCTTCCGTAAAGGGAATCAAATGCTCTGCAAAGTTATCGCCCGGATATACCGCATATTTGCCACATCCGTAGTGGGCGTCTCGTCCGCCTTCCCCCGAACCTCCGCCGGGCCAATGTTTCACCATCGCGTTAACGCTGTCGTAACCCCATCCGTCCCGGATCTCACGCTCCCCTTCCGAAGTCTGGAAGCCGTCGACATAAGCCCGTGCCATGTCCGCCGCCAGCGCCGAATCTTCCCCGAACGTCCCGTTGAACCGGAACCAGCGCGGATCGGTGGCAATATCGATTTGCGGCGATAAAGCCGTCGATAATCCCAACGCCCGGTATTCTTTCGAAGCGACTTCGCCGAATTTCTTCGTGACGTCCGGATCAAAGGTGGCGGCCAGCCCCAGCGTTTCCGGCCACATGGAGATTTTGCCTCCCGAGCCCGCGTTAAACTCCGAGCTCGAATCGGATCCGTGCCGAGGGTCGGAGCTGTTATTGGCCGGAATGCCAAGCCCTTCCCCTTCGGCAAAAGCCTGAACGAGGTTGTTCCACTTGGCGGCAACCTCCGGGCTTTCCACCGTTGTCACCAATATATGTCTTACATGGTCCCGGGCCAGAAACTGCAGCTGTTCATCCGTCAGTTCCCAAGGTTTGACGCCGCTATCCTCATAGGTTTTGCCGCCGTAGGTTGCGGAGAACCAGCCGGTGCTGGCGGCGGGAACCGCTTGGTGCCGGCTGTACAGCATCAGCCCCGCGATTTGCTCGACGGTCATTTTGGACGCCAGATCCCGGGCTCTTTCCTCCGGCGATAAACGCCAATCCTCATAGGGATCCAACTCTCCGTTTTTGTTCAAGTCCTTAAAAAAGAGGCCGTCCCGTTCGATAATCTTGACGCCGGAGCCGACGGAATATCCAAGCGTCGGCCCATTGTTATTTTGTATATAACGAATTTCCGCGTTTTCTGTTCTCTTTGTATGCTGCATTATTCGTTCCCCTCCACTCGTGTTGCACCTTATGAATTTAAATTCAGCTTTTCGTTCAACTCGTCGATGACATTCGCCAGCTCCGCTTCGGTCATGCCCCCGCCCATCATGCCGGATAAGGAACGGAGAGCATCGTATTTGCGCCATTGCACCACAGCTTCAAAAAGTTCGGCAAGGCCGTCATCGCCCATGCTCTCGGCAAACATGGCTCCCATTTGTTTAATCCGCTCCAGGCTGCCGTTCATCGCTTGATCGGCAAATTCGGCCGTTTCAGGAATGGCCAGAAGCTCAAAAAATTTGGTGTTGCGGTCGACTTTTCGGAACGGTACCGCGGTCGATTCCAGGTGAACGATTGCGGCAAGCGGCGTTTCCGCCGACGACGGGCCAACGACGATTTCGTAATCGCCCGTTTCGGAGAACCAGTCATGAATCTCCGTATTGAAAAAAGCAAATGAACGTTTATCGAGCGTAAATTCGACGGTCGCTGCTTCTCCCGGGGCAAGATTGACCTTGGCAAAACCTTTTAGCTCTTTGATCGGTCTGACCACACTGCTGCCGAGCGGCTTCACGTACAGCTGCACGACCTCTTTCCCTGCGACCTGCCCGGTATTCCGAACGGTTACGGCGACTTTCAGCGATTCCGTATCTTTGATTTTCGTTTTATCCAATGCGATCCCTTCGTAGGCATAGGTCGTATAACTAAGGCCGTGACCGAACGGGAACAAAGGCTGCTCCTTTTTGGCTTCGTAATACCGGTAGCCTAGAAATAAACCTTCCCCGTAGTTCACTTCGCTTTTGCCGCCGGGGAAATTGAGATAGGACGGCGTTTGCTCCAGGCGGACCGGGAACGTCTCGGCCAGTTTCCCGCTCGGGTTTACCGCGCCGTACAGCACGTCGGCTGTCGCGCTGCCCGTTGCCTGGCCGCCCAGATAACCTTCGAGCACCGCCTTCACCTGCGGCAGCCACGGCATCGTTATCGGCGAACCGTTGGACAATACGACGACGGTATTCGGCTGGACGGAGGCAACCGCTTCAATCAGGCGAATCTGGGACAAAGGCATATCCAGATGGGTCCGGTCCACTCCCTCGGATTCGAACGACTCCGGCAGCCCTGCAAAAATGACGGCTACATCCTTGCTCCGGGCCAGCTTCACCGCTTCATCGATCAGGTCTTGCCGAATGTCGTCGCCTTTCAGGTTATAACCCTGCGCATATTCCGCATCCTGTGTCATGCTTGAAATCGCGTCGAATGCGGCGTCGATCCGGGTCGGCGAAATGTGGGAACTGCCGCCTCCCTGATACCGCGGATGCTTCGCGAACGCGCCAATGACCGCCACGGACTGCCCGGAATGGAGCGGCAGAAGCCGATCGTCGTTCTTCAGAAGCACCATGCAGTCTGCGGCGGCACGGCGGGCCAGAAGGTGATGCGCTTCCTTGTCGTACGTGAAGCCTTCCTGTCTGCCGTCGACCCCCTGGAAGATGACCGTCAGCAAGCGGATCACCGCTTCATCCAGCACGGCTTCATCCAGTTCGCCGGATTTGACCGCATCGACGATCATTTGGTCATGCTCCGGACCGACGTACGGCATTTCCAGCTCCAATCCGGCCTTGAGTCCTTTCACCCGTTCATTGATGGCACCCCAGTCGGTCATCACCAGACCTCGATGCCCCCATTTTTTCTTCAATACTTGATTCAGAAGATAGTCGTTCTCCGAACAGTAATCCCCGTTTACCTGGTTATAGGCGCACATGACCGTCCAAGCGTCGCCTTCTACGACGGGCCCTTCGAAGCTGCGCAAATAAATTTCGTTCAACGTCCGCTCGTCAACGATTGCGTTAATGGAATTGCGCAGCGTCTCCTGGTTGTTGGCGGCAAAATGTTTGACCGAAGTTCCGACGCCTTTGCTCTGGACGCCTTTTACATGGTTTGCGCCCATCTCCGAAGACAAGTACGGGTCTTCCGAGAAATATTCGAAGTTTCTGCCGCACAGCGGCGAGCGTTTGATGTTGACGGCCGGACCGAGAATGATTTGCACGTCCTCCTGCAGGCATTCCTCGGCGATGGCCTCACCGACTTCCCGGATCAAATCGCGGTCCCAGGACGACGCCAGCCCCGCTCCGCTCGGGAAACAGGTTGCAGGCACCGTTTTGCTGGACATGTCCCCCGGGTTGGCCTGCTTGCGCAGGCCATGGGGACCGTCCGTCATGACGATGGATGGAATGCCGAGCCGTTCCACGGATTTGGTCTGCCACATGTTTAGTCCGGAACACAAGCTCGCTTTTTCTTCCAGCGTCATTTGAGATAGGATTTCGTTCAGGTTTCGTTTCATGATATGCTTCTCCCCATTTCTAAACTGGTTGAATTCGCCTTGTCGTCATGGTCATGCTGCCCCACCTCAGGCAGAGGCTTAAGCGCAGCCATCCCGATGGCGACGCACACGGCAAGAACGATGTAGAAGAACGGCCAGCCGCCGATGCCCAACAGTAACGGGGCGATGGCCGGCACGATCGATTGCGGCAGCGCGTTGGCTACGTTCATGATGCCGAAATCTTTGGCCGCGTCCTCCTTATTCGGAAGGATCCGCGACACAAGCGCCATATCGACGGCGGTGAAGCATCCGAATCCGAGCCCCATGATTGCGGAAGCAATGATAAAGGCCGTATTATGGGCGAAAATGGCGTAAATCAAAATCGAAACGATAATGATCAGCGCGGAAACGTACAGGAACGGTTTTTGCTTGCGGAATTTATCCGATAACACGCCGCCGAAAATGCTGGTTACCGCCATGGCGATCATGGAAATGATGTTGATGGTAGCCACCGATGCCGTTGCGGCGCTTTCAGAATATCCCATACGGTTGACCAGCATGACGGTCAGGTACAAGCTGCTGCAGTAACCCATCATGAGCAGAAACTTGGAGATGACCGCCCAGGTAAACGCCGGGTGCTTGCGCGGATTAGGATAAATCTTGCTTAACTTCTCGCCGATCGACACTTTTTCTTGCGGCGCGTTGACGATTTGAACCTTCCCGTCCTGAATGATGAACAAGCTGATAACCGGTCCCACAATCCCGATGACCGCCAGCAACGTCCATTTCGTAACGGAGGACGCGTTCGTCATCGCCGTCATCAACACCATGCCAAGGGCCATGGCCACCGGCAAAACGGTTCCGAGCATGCCGGAGATCGTTCCCTGCTTTTCTTCCTTCACCTGGTCCGGAATCAACGCAGTATACGCTGCCATACCGAAGTTAAAGAACAATTGGGCGATCGCCCAGCCGATAAAAATCTGCCAGATCTGGGTCGAGAAGCCCACCCAAAGCAGCGCCGCGCAGCCGAAAAGCGGGCCTAACAATATCCAAGTCCGCCGCCGGCCGAACCTGATGTTGGTGCGGTCGCTGATTGCGCCCCCAAGCGGATTGCCGATCAGTGCGAAAAACGCCCCAACGCCCGAAACCAGGCCATAGGAAGAGGTGTAGCCGTTCGGATCGATTTCAATCATTTTGAATGTTAGAAGAAGCGTTGCCGGAGTCATTAGTGCCAGCATCATGCAGGCATAACCGAACATGATGCCGAACGTAAGCCGTTTGAACGGCGTGATCGTTTGGCCGATGATCGTTGCTTTAGCCATAAGAGATAACCTCCTCAAAGTGTGTGGAAACGTTTACAAACCGATTATAAAACAAACCGCCCATCGGACGAGAGGCGGCTGTTTGCGGTCTTTTATGGCCATTTTTAATGGTTTTGAAAGCGTTTTATTCAATGCTTAGGAAATTTTGATTAAAAATCGACACAACGTCCCTGCTATCGGTTAAAACGCCGGGATTAGCTCAACCAATTCCACCGCATGCGGTTCAAGCGTACAATTGCAGTGAAATAGGCGTCCCTCCACTTCCACTTGAATCATGCGACGATCCGGCTGCGATGCAGCTCTTAAATAATGAAGCTCTTCCTCGGTCATCGTCTCCGGCGCCCCCATATCCACCCAGGCATCGAAGCTGCTGCCGGCCGAACGGGTGATGCTGCGCGATTTCATTACGTATCGTCCGTCCGGTATTCCATGAAGCTCTATTTCGAGCTTCAAGGTTTTCTCGCCTTTGAAGCCGCCGTACCGGCTTGTAGGCGTAACGAAGGACGTATCCCCCAACGCATACAAATCATCGAAATGGCAGTAGTTATAGCATAAAATTTGGTACCCGCGGCCGTTTTTCGTCACGATATACCCTTCATCCATTGACACGAGACGGTCTCCGAGCCTTGCCATCAATTCGTAAGCATACATCGCGGCTTTCGGAATGCCGTACTGAGCAATCAGACCGAGTCCGCCGTGAAATAAAGCGGGGGATGCCGACGTTTCCTCAATATTGTCGCTGAGCACCCAATAGCCGAAGCCGTCGATCCGGTCGAGATTTTCGACCAGGTTTTTGACGATATATGCGGCTTTATACAGCGTATCGTTGGTCAACTCACGGTGAAAAGCGGTGGAATTCCATTCCGTCAGATACACTTCCCGATCGGTCAGCCCCTCCTGCTCAAGCAGATGCAGCTCGTGGGTTAACGCATCCCGCAAATAATTCGGATTTGGCGAAACTCCCTCGAATTGCTCCAACAGGATCCGGTATGGCTCCAGCCGGCGAAGCTCGCTGACGTCGTCTTCCTGGTTGAAGAATCCTTCCAAATTTTCGTGCGGATAGAAATGATACGGAATGAAATCAGGAAGGCAATCATGTTCCCTGCAAAAGGCGTAAAAACGTTCGCTGAACGCATTGGAGCGCAGCGTAATAATCCGCCCCGGGGCCCCGATGCGAAGGTTTGGCGAAATGCTTTTCATCGTTTGGTACGTCAGCAAATACAGCTCGTAATATTCGTTGTCGGAACCGGGCCAGAACGCCTCCAGCTCGGGTTCGTTCCAAAACTCGAATCTCCAGCTTTCAACCTCTGCCGCTCCGAAACGGTTCATGCAGTGCCGGAAAAAGCGGTCGATCAGCTCGCGCCAAAGCGCCGCCGACTTCGGCTTGCTGGTGTAGCTTTTCCGAAAAAAGATGCTTTTCTCCGGATCGGCCGCCATCGCGGACGGCATAAACCCGAGCTCAACGAACGGCTTTAAACCGATCGAAAGCAAAAAGTCGAATAGCTGGTCGATCAGCCGAAAATTAAAAGCAGCCTGTCCGTTTTCCCCTTCATGGTAAACCATCATCCCATCGTCAAAAATGCCGTGAAACCGCAAATAACCGAATGGACAACCATTCTGCACGTACCGGAGCTGCTGCTGCACATCGGCATGCAAACCTTCCTTTGCTTTTCCGATGGTGATCAAACGTCGCCATGTATGACGAATCGGCATGCCTTCTACGGCAGCGTCTACCTTCCTCGATATAATCTCCAGCTTATGCACTTCCTGTTCGAACCGGGCTTGTCCCCGTTCCAGATACTGGTGAATGATTCCAAGCGCGCTGGACTGGTTGAATTCCAAATAATTGGTTGTTGGGCGATCCTTCTTTTCGTTCAGTTCCGGCCGATACTGCTTCCGATATTCGTTCGGGGTCATATGATACCTGTTTTTGAAGGCGGCGTAAAAAGATTTGGCATTCGGAAAGCCGTGCAGCATCGCAAGCTCCGAAATCGAAGCGTCCTCTTGGCGAAGCAGGTCCTCGACGGCATTTTTCAAGCGAATGCTTGTCAAATACGCCTGGAAGTTCAGCCCGATGTTTTCGCTGAAAAATTTGGACAGATACGGGACCGACAAAAACTCCCGCTCCGCGATGGACTGAAGGGTAATCGGCTCGCGGTAGTGGTCGTCGATGTACGAAATGATCCGCAGCATCCGGTCCATGTGGCGCTCGTTAACGGCCCCGTCCGCCGGCGGGGCTTTGAACCGTTTGACAAGAATGGAAAGAACCCCGAGCATGGCGGACTGCATATCCAATTCGTACGTCTCCGTCCGTTTGTATTTCAGCTGCACCATTTCGGCCAACAGACGCCGTAACCGGTAGACGGCATCCTTCGATTCGGTCCCCGCTTTACTCGCTTGAAAGTTGAAGGAGAACTCTTCTGCGCTTTTCATATGTTCTTTTAAATACGCGGCTGGTATTTGATATGTGGCAATGATGTTCATATCCAAGCCGATGACTTCATGAACATGATGCTGATTGATCAGCAGAACGTCGCCTTCTTTGAGCGTATGATTAACGCTATCGATCACAACCTCCAACGTTCCCCGCAGCACAAAAATGATCTCCACGCTGTTATGCCAGTGGCTGGGAACGTAGTTCACGCTGTGCAAGGAAACGTCAAACGGCAAGCCGTCATCGATTTCAAGCAGCTCAAAAATTGAATTTGCCATAATCGGCCTCCTCGGTACATCTTACGACCCATTATAACAGATGACGATGGTGTTTTAGGAGGAGCTCATTCTCCCCGCATCCTAACGCTTCCGCGCACCATTCATTATTTGTAGTTTAAAAGTAAATAAGCCGCGATATTGAAGTGACCCCCAAAAGCTAGACACGGTTATTTCATCAAGCAGCTTTCTCAAAATGAGTTCGGTACTGTACCGGACTCATTTTGATTTTTGCTTTTAACCGTTTGGTATTGTAGTATTCAATATATTTTTCCAATTCTTCTTTGAAATGTTCCA